>NZ_LBJZ01000004.1:0-158497 GCF_028128935.1 Bradyrhizobium sp. CCBAU 11361 | reverse complement strand
ATGCCATCGCCCGCAACGCTACTGTCAGGCGAGAACGTCGCAATGCTCGGTGCGGCCGGCGGGGTCGTATCAACGACGGTGCCCGCCGAAGAGGTGCCCGACGTCACACTTCCATCGCCAACCTGAATGACAAGTGGATGATCAGTCAACGCGACGTGCAGGTTCGAGACGTTCGTGTAGATCGCGATGGGACTGGTCCCGACGAGCGGGTCGTAAACGTAAACCACCCCATAGGACTTTCCGAGATTGACCGTCACATCACTAGTTGGGGACGCGATCTCCTTTTTCAGGTTCGGATCCCAGATGACATGCTCATCCCACACCACAAGATCAAACGTGCCATTGTGCTTCTCCAACAACATCTGGGAGGCGCTCGATGGCATGTTGTCCAGACTATAGGCCAGGCCGCCGGGCGTGAACGGTTGCGAGGCGTTGGGATCGCTCAAAATCGTCGTGAGGTTGTGTATTGCGGTCGCAACACGCTTTGGACTACCATCATTGTTGAATAGGCCGAAATGAGCTTCCTTGTTCGTAAAGTTCGGATCAGATGCCTCATCGAAGAGCTCATACAGGAAGGTTTGCGCGACGCCGTCCTTGAACGCGTCCATCAGGGTGTCGAGCGTGTACTTCGCCTGGACCGTCTGATCGACCCCGCTCATGGGATCGCTCGTCATCGTGTCGTAGCCCGTTTCCGTGAAGATGACGGGCAATCCGGCCGCGTCCCATTGTGCAATCTTCACGTCATTCATCAGGACCTGGTTCGGCGTGGCCCCCGACCAGACGTAGGCGTGAATATTAGCGTAGTCGGCCGACGACGAGAGATTTCCTACCTGGCTATAGTTGGCGCTGTTCGGCTGAGATAGCGTGAGATTGTAAACCGGCACGTCCGCGAGGTTTGCATCGGCCTGAACGGCTGCATAAAGTGCTTTCTGGAATGCAGCCGCGCTCGATAATGACGAACTGCCATTGTACGAAAAGGTCTGGATATCCACCTCATTGGGGCCTTCGATCGCGAACAGCCCGTTCGGATAAGCTGCGACAAATGCGTCCAGCTGTTTGATGAATGTCGAGAGGTTGGTTCCTGGCGGAGTGAAAAAGTCAAACTTGATTCCATCACTCGCCAGTTGTGAATACGCCGCCTGAGCGTGCGCCGTCGAGAACATGCTGCCGTCGCGGACGGTCGTCACTCCAAGGTACGCGAGTGAACTCTCAACCAGTCCAACATTCTCGTACACGGTCCAGTTGCCAAGATGGGTATTTACGCCGATAGACTGCACAAACTTGGCGGCGTCGATCGCTGTCACATTTGATATGGCGGTCGTCATTATAAGCCCTGCAACGACGACCAGGAGGCGGTCGTATCGAGTCACAGACTAGGCGACAAGCATTGCGATCGATTGAACGGCCGTTTCTCGTTTTTATCGAAGAAGGAAGATCAAGGTCGAGCTGGTAGCGATAATGATGCTTTAAGATTGGCGAACGTTGAAGCTGCGTCTCACGAACGAGAGGCCCCGCCCCCGTGCAACTACGGATATTTATGTGTTACCAAATCGACCAAGCGCCGTGCGCACTCGCCAACGAGACTCGTATAGATTCCAACTGCAGAAACACAGTATTTACCGATATTTCACGCTAGTTCTGCGACGAAAAGCGAGCGGCGCATACTGCCTCTCCTAACAGCGCCGCGGGCGCTGGCGCGGTGGGCGCGCCGGCGTTGGCGTGGGCTACTCAGCGAATGGCTTGCCCATCGGCACCACGGGCTCCGGACCAGGCTCTTCTGAGCAACCGATCGGTTCAAATAACCGGCAGAAAATTTGCATCGGACCTTATGCCCGCGTGCGGAGGGGTTGCCCCAGAAAGCGTGACCAAACCAAATCAGACACCACGGGGGAACGGTGCTATCAACAGGAATGAAGATATTCCTGTTAGTGGCTTTCATGGTCGCAGGCTGGTCATCCGCGTCCGCCGAGACAAACGCTCCGGATTCGCTGAAAGGGGAATCGTCCCTCCACGATGAAGTTAAAGCGGCCAGGGCCAAAGAGAAGGCGGACGATGTTCGTGGGCCGAAAGAACGATGGTGGGATCGCGACGCCGAAGGGAAGCGGCCTTGGGACAAACCCACGAGCACATCAGAAGGGTTTCCAAAGCCATAACGACTGCCGCTGCCTTGAGAACGCGGAACGCTTTCAGCGGTCACTGACGCTTGTTGCCGAACTCTGGTGGACGCGTGTTTTTTGTGTAGCAGTAGCCGGCAATTGTGGCGGCCGAGTTGACGGTATCGACCATGACGAGCGATCGATCGATCCCTCTGGTGAATACGAAGACGCGGCCCGGCATTTTGCGCCGGGCCACCAAGGCGGCGAAAAGATCAGACGTATTGTACAACCGACGCAGCGTCGTTGCCGGTCGCGAAGCCATAGCGCGGTTCGAAGCCAAAATGGTGGCGTCGACCAGCGAGGCCGCGGTCCCGACCGTCACCGACAGCCGAAACCACTTGAAGCCGTTGTTGAAGTCGAGGTCTTCCTGCTTGAGGTCGATCGCGACTTGGTCGTTGGCGTTGGATGCCTTGACCAACAGCCTTGCCGTGACATCCTTGACGCGCGTCCGCGGCGCGCCTGATCGCAGTGTTCACCTTCAATCGAAGCGGTGGCCTGATGATGTCTTACCGATTGTTCTAGCCTTTGCTGGAGCTCCACGGTGCGTTGAGGCAAAAATAGTTGGTCGTTGCTCCTCGAGCGCGGTGTACCTCGCGATGGCGGCAAATGTTCGAACCCGTGTTCCCGGTGGAACAGTACTGATCCATCGGTCGTCAAGGATTGTTACGCGAGAGCAATACGAAATGATGCAGCTCCTTTCCGTTGACGACAAAATGCGATCAACGATTCCCCCAACGCGACGGACGACGTTACAGCGTCGCTCTGATCGTCGACTTGGCATATCCGAGCGGCTTGCGCGCGAGTGGCCGGCGACCGAGGCGTCATCGACAGGCTTCGTTCACGCGAACGACGCTGATGTGAAGGGGGCATGAGCAGGATCGACGAAATTCATTTGATCGAGATCACTGCTGAATCGCTCCTCATGTGCGAGGTGAATCGCTGACGACTCCGGCATCATCAAATTTCCCAACCTGAATATCGGTGGCGAGGGAACGATATTGTCGTCTGGATAGGCAAGGTTCTTGGTCTAGGTTCTACCGGCGATGTCGTTGGTGTTGCGCTGGAGCCAGGCAATTTGGCCGTTTGGTTGCGTCAAAACGGTGGCACTTGGAATGGCGACGCAACTGCCAACCCCGCAGCGAAGTAATGCGCCGATCGTCGGATTCCACAATACATCTGGCGACAACTTCACGGCCAACTTCGGGGCGACGCGTTTGTGTACACGGTACCGTCGGGCTTCACCGCCGGCTGGCCGTTGTGATGCCTATCACCAGAGCAAGTGGGGAATGTAAATGGCTACTGACGCTGACCACCAGCACTCAAGGCGCGAACCTCAACCCATGCGGCGATCGGCCCCGAATAGGTTGGGTCCGATCTCGCTGCGCTCGACGGAGGGAGAGAATCTAGAAAGAAAGTTGCTCTTCCGCTGCATCTCAGGTTCTCTCGGGGACGCAAATTGCATGCTCTCAAGCGCAATTCGCACCCGACACATGAGTAATCCCCGATAACAGCTTATCGGGCGGCTGGCTGATATTGGGTTACGAATGAGGCTACCAGCATGCCCCCTAAGGTTCAGCTTCCGGACCCAAGAATCGCGCGTGAAGGGTAATGCAGTGCTTGGAGTTGTCCAGCCGAACCCTGACTTGGTTTATGGTCGCGCCATTTCCGACGACGACCCCGTGCTTGCCGGCAAGCCTCGGGCCAGCTGACGGCGCCACAACTATGCGGCTGCCCTTGCTCAGTCTCTCAATCACTGTACTCTGCTCAGCTGCAGACCGTGAAGTGCGACTGCTCAGTGGCATGGTCTCCCAACCGTTTCGGTCGCTCCTATAGATGCTTCGCTGCCCCGGCATCTCAGAATCTGAGGCACCGGCGCTGACCCGGAGTTGATCCAAACCTTCACTCGGACGTGAGGTAGATCGGCCTTCTGACGACATACGAAGAGCACCGTTCGCGCGCGATTGTAGTGATTGCACACCTTCATAACAAAATAGAAAACTTGTTTGAATAGCCGTAGTTTTTTGAAGAGCACTGTCCATCTGTTTAGAGTTGTGCAGAACGCAACTCAGATAATCATCGCGTCCACCTTTATGCTTCGCAGCTCGATGAAGGTGGTCGCAATCGCACATAGTTCCGCCCAGCATAAACAGCCGGCCATGCAATCGATGCATCCAAGCTACGTTGCAAAGAGATAATCGCTGCTATGAACACCAACGGACGTAGCGATGCCCTTCAGCGTAATTAGTTCATTGTGACCGTCCAATCCGGAGTGGATTTGCCAAATAGAATCGGCGCCCGTGGTGCTGACGAAGGTAAATGTCGCACCTTGCGCTGCCGTACCGAAGCCCTCAAAATCAATAGAGTCTCCAGCTGCGGCGCCATTGCCGGCGAAGTCAGAGATTGTGGCGCCATCGGCAAGAGCTGCTTTGAACTTAAATTGATCGTTGCCCGTTCCCCCGATAAGGGTGTTCGCTCCTCCATTTGCAACGAGGATATCGTCGCCTCCGCGGCCATCCAATGTCACACTTCCAGACTTGCCGATAATCTGATCGCCAAAATCGGAGCCGCGCACTGCAGCAACTCCAGTGAATGTGTCGGTTCCGACATGTGCGAGGTCTCCATTTACAAGACCCGTGGAGGTGCCAGCGCTGAGGTCTACGTTCACGCCGTTGGCAGCGTGATAAAACGCTATACGAGTGTTGCCGTTTCCCGTGATGGTATCGTTGCCGGCTTCTCCCTCGAATTCGTTTAGCGTGCCATTGCTGCCGGCGTTCACGCTAGAACCGCTGAACCCCGTTGCATTAAATGTGTCAGCGAAATCAGTCCCGCGGATAGATTCGATCGATTTCAATGTATCGTTGCCTATCGAGGCATCGCCAGAGACCGCGCCCGCTGCAAGATCAACGACAATTGCTCCTGTGGTCGTATCATTGGACGAAACTGAATACAGGGCGCGATCAAATCCGCCACGCCCGTCAATGGTGTCGTTGCCGGCGCCGCCGATAAACTCCTCTGCACCGGCGGCATTATTGCTGCCAAAGAGTGCGTCGTTGAAATCTGAACCACGTACGGAGTTTACACCACCCGTGAAAGTATCGAACCCGACGCCTGCTATATCACCTACGGCGGCGCCTTGTCCGGTTCCAGCAACCAGATCAACAGTGACCGCGGCGAGTGCTTGCGAGTAATCAACACGAGTGTCGCCGTTTCCTGTCACGGTGTCGTTGCCCGCCATGCCTTCGAAGGTATTGAAAGTGTCATACGAACCTGCGTTTGTGCTGCCGCCATTGAAGCCAGTGGCATCAAACGTGTCTGCAAACCTGGTGCCTCGAACGAGCTCGACACCGTGCAGTATGTCACTCCCCACTGAGCCGTCGCCCACCACGGTGCCGGCTGCAAGATTGACATTAATTGCAGCGGATACGCTGCTGTCATTATAGTTTGCGAGGTCGTAACCGCCACGACCATCTATTGTGTCGTTACCAGCGNCACACCTATGCTGGTCGAAACAGCGCTGAGATCACCCACTCCGTCAGCGGCCACCGCCGAAAATGAGTGACTTCCGTCTGTCAAAGTGCCAGTGGTGAAGCTCCAACTACCGTTGCTGTCAGCGGTCGCCACACCAATCTGGACTGTCTGGTCAAACAACTTGATCGTAACGCCTGCCTGTGCAGATCCGGTCAGGGTCAAATGATCTGCGTTGGTGAGCCCCCCGGCGCCCAGCGTGCTTGCAGAAGCGAGCGAGATCGTCGGCGCCGTCAGTCCGGCCATGGTCATGGATACGCCGGTAGCGGAGACGAATGCGTAGTCGGACGATGACAATTGCGTCACGCCGGCAATTCGGAAACTGTCAGTTCCCCCTGCATAATGAACGGTCCACTCTTCGCCCACATTCGTCAAGTAAGCGCTAGCATCGTGGCCCTTCAGGATCAGCTTGTCGTGCTCCGCCGTCGTGCTGGTCAGGACGTGAAAGTCGGCTATCGTGTCGTGGCCACTACCGATGCCATAAATGAACGTGTCATTACCCGCCCCCCCGAAGAGCCAATCATCGCCACCGGCACCATTCAAGACGTCATTTCCGCTGGAGCCAACCATCCGGTTGGCCAGTTCGTTTCCAGTGCCCGTAAGGCCTCCCATCATAAGGGTCAGATTTTCGACATTTGCGGACAGCGTATAAGATGTCCACGCTTCGACGCTGTCGATGCCACCGCCCGGATTCTCAGTGATCTTCTGATTCACATTGTTTACAACGTATGTGTCATCGCCAGTCCACCCGACCAGCGTATCGTCGTAGTTTAACGCCGTAATCTTATCGTTCGCAGCGGTACCGTAAACAGTATGGCTGCTGGTTGATCCGTTGATCCAGGATGTGATGGTGCCTCCGACCGGCAAGCTTCCTGGCAGCTGGAAGTCATCACTGGTGAACGCTGAAATCGTGGCGTTGCGAAAAACTAGCGTATCCTGGCTTGTCAGCGCGAGATACACGTCGTTGCCGACCTGCGTCATCGCCGCCTTGATGTCGTTGAAGGAGGTGAACGCAAAGCCGTTCAGTTGAACGATATCGTGTCCCGAGAGTGATCCAGGCGTAAAGTCGGTGATAACGTCCGAGCCATCGCCCGACTTGATGACGAACGTGTCGGCACCTCCGCCGCCGGTCAGGATGTCATTGCCAAGTCCGCCGGTGATAATGTTGGCCGCATCGTTGCCGATGATGATATTGGCTTCGGAATTGCCGGTGCCGTTGATCGCGGCCGACCCGGTCAGCGTCAGATTTTCGACATAATCAGACAGCGCGTACGAGACGGAGGACATGACCGTATCGACGCCGCCGCCGTAACCTTCGATAATCTTAGCACTTGGATCCGTGACAATATAGGTATCGTCTCCGAGACCGCCGATCATCGTATCGGCCCCGCCCGCACCACCGAGCAGGTCGTTGCCTGACGTTCCGGTCAAGGCATCCGCACTCGCGGTGCCCGCGATGGTCGTTGTTGGAGCTCCGCTGGTCAGAAGCGTGTAGTTCGCGAGCGTATACTCCGGCAGCTGATAGGCCTTGATGTAGTCAATGCTCATCTGCGCCGTTGCGCTCGGATCCGCATTGCCGGCCCAACTGCCGCCCATCGCCAGATTAGCGATCATGTACATCGCGGTGTTCATGTCGGATGGGGTTGCAACCTGTCCGACCTCCACGCCATCGACAAAATAGGTCAGCGTATAGGGCGTCCATTCTACGCCGAAGGTGTGATCGCCGGCTGTGAGATCGGGGGTATTCGCCCAATAGCCCTGCCCCGACGTGGAGGAAGACACAAAGCCCCAATGGGCCTGGTCAGGATCTCTACCCAGCGCTTCCAACGCGTCGAGTTCCGTCGCCTGGCCGTGCGTGTTGATCGGCAGCATCCAGAAGGCAGGCCAAGCGCCCTTGGTATCAGGCAGCGTGGCCTTCATCTCAAAGTAACCGTAGGTCTGGACGAAGCTATTCTCGGTGGTGATCACGCCCGACGAGAATTGATGGTTGCCGACATAGGCCGCATCGCTGGAGGGGATCGGCGCCGCCGTGATGACAAGATGGCCGTTCTGTATCGAGAACGGATTAAGGCCTAACGGGCTCGACGCCTGGGTCCCGGGCAGACCAGTGAAGCTCGGGTCGACATACACCTCCTGCTCACCGGAGAGCGTGTAGCTTGCTACCCCGCTCCAGGCGTAACTCGTCTTCCAGGTCAGATGCGGGTCCTGGCCGGCGGAAAGCGAGTTGAAATCGTCGCTAAAGGTCTGAACCAGTCCTGTTGGCGCTGTGACGATATTGATGTTGGAGGTCGTGAAATTCTGAACCTGCGTATTTTCGAGCGTTAGCTTCTCGCCGTTGCCGAGCGACAGAACGACATCCGTGCCGACCTGCTGCATGGCGGCCGTGACGTCGGCGAGCGTCTTGAAGTTCGTGCCATTGATTTGAAGAATGTCCCCACCGGCGCCTGTCCGAAAATCGGTGATGCTGTCGTTGCCATTCCCAGTCTTGATAACAAACGTGTCGCTGCCGCCTCCGCCGGTGAGGACGTCATTGCCCTTGCCTCCATCGATCATGTTATTGCCGGCGTTGCCGACGATGATGTTGTCTAGATCGTTGCCGGTCGCGGGAGAGCTGTAGCTTGCCCCCAGCGTTAGATTCTCGACATTCGGCGCATTGACGAGACTATAGCCGTCGATCATGCCATCGTAGATGGTATCGATGCCTTGACCGGCGAGCTCGACCACCTTCGTTTCGTGATTGTACATAAAGTACGAGTCGTCGCCTGCGCCGCCGATCAACGTAACGCCGTCGCCGATCGCCTGCAGCGAATCATTGGTCGCGCCGCCCGTCAGCGTCCCCCCGGCTCCGACCGTGGTCCACGCCGTATTCGGCGATGCGCTGACCGGCAGCGGATTGTCGAGGACGACGTTTGCCGCCGTAAGAGACGAGAGCGCAACATTCTCCAACGTGAGCGTCTCGCTCGACGAGAGCGTGACGATAACATCAGTGCCGGTCTGCTTTGCAACGGACATGAAGTTTGCAAGCGTTGCAAAACCGTAGTTCTGCACGCGCAGCACGTCCCCACCGGTGCCGCCTTGAAAGTCGCTGATGGTGTCGGAGCCATACCCCTTCGAAACAACGAAGAGGTCGCTGCTGGCGCCGCCGGTTAACAGGTCGTTTCCGGTACCGCCAAACAGGATATCGCCGCCGGAAGTTCCATTGATCGTTAAGGCATAGGTCATGATGGTCGCGTGCTCTCGTTGCACGACGACCATGGAAGACGGGCCTCAATGGCGACTTAGCCGTACGTGGACAATTTGAGATATGGGTCGGTTTTCGAGCGACTCCGATAACGAGGCTCTAAAATCGCCCCTTCACGACGCTTTCACAATCACGATAGCCCCGTAGATTTCCGGGGTCGCTGCTCTGCCGCATCTGATGAAAGCGCTGTCACCCCACGGTCTCTTATTCGCCTGAGAGCCCTGCCGCGGGAACGATACAGTAACCCTCTGGCTTGGGCTGCGGCGTGATCGTTTTTGGTGAATCACGTGGCGGACGCACCGGCTACTTCGTCAAACCAGCGCGAACCGATCTAGGGAGCACGTAATCTATAGATCTGATATTTCGGAGTGTCAGCCTCGAGCGAATGAGCAGTGGCAAGATAGGCGAGCAGCTGTCCGTGGTGTTGGTCAAATGTCTGAGGTGGCTCAGACAGATCGGCAGCGCTCTTTACAATACCGAACCACCTCGCGCCGCGGCGAATCAGATCCTTGATGACCATGATCGACGGTTCGCCGTCTTCCATGTAAACCGTGAAATAATCGTCTGGAAGCGGAAACAACCAGCCTCGATGTCGGCTGTAATAGATCGCTACCGGATTGCCCGCGACGCCGCCGCTCACGACCACTAGTTCTTCCGGCCCTGCAAGCCGTGCCAGCGCATTCCCAAGCTCGTAATCTGCCGTTGCAAGAAAGGTCTGCTTGACCTCTTTGGCGGCAATGATGTTGCTCGCAAGAAGCACCGCGATCAATGCGATAGTCCGTGCCAATGTGCCCAATTCATACTTGTCGCGCCCGAGGGTAGCGACTTTCACAAACCCAATGCCCGCCAGAGCGACGATGGCTGGACTGGCTATATGGAAATTCCACGGCTGTTCCACGATTTCTCGCGCGGCGATGAAATAAAGTAGCGCAAAGCCACCGAGCCAAACATGGAAAATCCAGGGGGCCAAGATTTCGGTCTTGGCTCGCTCCGCGCCGCCATCCTGGCCACTGATCGGCGGTGAACACAAAGCGACTGCGCACAGAAGCATGATTGGCCAGCCCCAGAGCCATGTCCTCACATGGAAGAGCGCTTCTTTGACGAAGAATCGCTTGGACAGGAACTCCGTAAAGCCGTCGCTCCAAATGTATCCTTGGCCAGCGATATGGTAAGGCGGATACGTACGACCGAGATGGACGGTCCAACGGTAGTAGAGACTAACGAGAACGATCGCCAAACACAGCCACAGGCCGAATAGAACGATCCGCTTTCGGCGGGCGAGTTTGGTTGGTACGCACCACACGATGTAAAAGGCCGCGGGCAGGGCTGCCAAGGCCGGAAGCTTTGCCAGAATGCCTAAAATGCCCGCCCCTGCTGCCGTCCAAAGCGTTACAGGGTGGTGTTCTTGTAAGCCCTTGACGAGCAGCCACAACGCAAGCGTTACAAAGGCGACCATGGCAGGGTCTGGCAGATACGATGTATCGACCACGATGGCCGCAGGAAGCAGGGCATAAATCAGCGCTGCCGCGCGAGCGTCCCAGGAATTGCGAAGCCGCAAGACCAGATTGTGTAACGAGGTAAGCGTTACCAGGCCGAACAGCATCGCCGCCAATCGGCCATGCCAGTCGCGCCAACCCAACAGGTGATCTAGGTAAGCCGCGACGTATGTTAGAGTCTGAAATTCCCGCCCCTGGTATCCGGGCCTGTCTCCATTCCAACTCACTTCTGGCCAGAAAGGGCTCCAACCGTTTTTGGGCAGGTTGTCGGCCATCATCGCGGTGCTCGCTTCGCGCCACGTGAACCAGTCGGTGAGCGGCTGTGTCAAATCCCCGAGGCGCAAAGCTACGGCCACGACCAAGATGCCGCCTAAAAAGAGGTAGACAAGCCTACCTTGCTGCGAGCCCTTGGCGCCCATCCATACACCGTATCGTGCACTACATTGCCTATACGTCCCCGGTGCTTACTTGGCGCCTCGCCGCAACGCAAGCATGTCTCCGGCGCTGCATAGAATATGAGCATTGAGTCCATCAACGGCTCGACGACGTCGGCAGAGTTCGCCGGAGAGGTTGTGCAAGACGATGCAAGCCGTTGTAGCTAAGCAGCGGCCAGCTTGGAGCTACTCTAAGCCACTCTCGACGGTCGCCGTCGCGAGGTAGCTTAAATGGACGCAGCCCGCCATGAGGATTGCCTCAGGGACCCCGTTTGCCCGCAGCCACCGACTCGGCTTTTGCCATGGCGTTACGATCACCAGGACGTTTCCAAGCAGGAATGAGATCTTGGCGAAGCGAACGGTCCAGACACCACAGGAAGTTTGTCCGTGACCCGTTCGCTGCGCTCAAACGTTGAAAGGTATAGCAACGGCCCCAATCCACGATATGAGGCCGCCAGTGACTCCTGCTCGGAAGAACGTCAGAATTCGAGGCATTAACCTCAGATGGCAGAAGCGATTGTCCAGGTTATGCAAGCCACTCCAAACAAAGTTGCCGACCCGACCAGGAAAACCAATTCGTTCCGCGCGGCTGTCGCATTCCGCGAAAACGACTGCTCACCCTCAATCAATATGGCCGAACTCGTTCCCATTCGAGCGTACTTCCGACGATTGCATCGAGTGTGCCGAAAATTGGCGTCCATCCCAGTTCAGATCGCGCGAGGCTCGGGTCGGCCACAACTGCGACCGGATCTCCGGCGCGCCGCGCCGTCTTGCGGATGTCGAGCTTCGTTCCAGCGATCCGCTCGATTGCACGGAGCACCTCCATGACCGAATAGCCGCGACCGTAACCGCAATTTGCCGTGAGATTTGATCCGCCGGTCCGAAGCCGGGCAAGAGCAAGCCGATGAGCAACCGCGAGATCCCTGACGTGAAGGTAGTCTCGAATGCAGGTTCCGTCTGGCGTTGGATAGTCCGTACCGAATACCTCAACAAATTGTCTTTTGCCGAGGGCCGCCTCGCTTGCGACCTTGATAAGGTGACTGGCGCCTTTCGTCGCCTGCCCGACACCTTTCTGTGGATCGGCTCCCGCCACGTTGAAGTATCGCAAGACGGTGTATCTGAGCGGATGCACCCTGGAAACATCCTCCAGCATCCACTCCGAGATCAGCTTGGATCGTCCGTAGGGTGACTGCGGTCGAACGGGATCGTCTTCCCTGACGGGCAATAGTTCTTTGGAGTCGTACACCGCCGCGGTCGAGGAGAATATGAAATGCGGCACGCGGCCGCCGACGGCGGCCTCGATCAGGCTGCGCGTCTTGCTGGTGTTGTTCAGATAATAGTGAAGCGGGTCCGCGATCGATTCTGGAACGACGATCGAGCCGGCGAAATGGATGATGGCATCAATGTTGTGCTCGGCGATGAGGCTGGACACGAGCATCGCGTCACCGACATCTCCAACGACCAGCCGGGCATTTGGAGGGACAGCAGCTTCGAAGCCGGTGGAGAGGTCGTCGAGGACGACGACCGTTTCGCCGGCATCAACCAGGTCCAATACTGTTTGGCTCCCGATGTAACCTGCCCCACCAGTCACCAGAATTGGCATATGCGATGCTCCCCCTCTGCGGACTTCAGTTCAGAGAAGGCGATTTTGCGCGGCCCCCGTACGCGCGTCCCAACCGATGAAGCAACCACCGCCCCACTTCGAGGACGGCGATCTTCGCGAAGCTCATACTTCGCGCGACGGAGCGAAGAGCAGTCCTCGAGCGCCAGCTGCGCCTCAGATCACTTACAATCTCATCTTTGTAGTATCTAACCCAGACCCGCCGTCCGAGGAGACGCTCATGCTCCAGCAAGGGAGCGCCTGCCGTGCGGGCTCTTTGGCGATCATTGATGCGGAGCACCCATTTCAGCATGACGGAGGGATCTGCGGACATATTCTGTCCGTGCCAGCGATAGAGTGCAACAACCTCGGGGTGAGAACGGACCGGGTGTTTCGCCGCCATGCGGAAATAGACATCATAGTCCTCACAACGCGGCAAGGAGACGTCGAACGCCCCGATATCGCACAGCTTCTTCCGATCGTAGATAACGGTGGCATGCATGCCAATGGCGTTACCCGTCAGAAAGGTACGAAAAGCGTCGGGACCGATATCCGAATAGACGTCTCCACCCAGCGGCTCGCCTTGAGGCCCCACGCGGCGGTGCGCTCCATAGACGAGACCTGTGCACGGACTAAGGGCATGGCAGACCAGGCCCGCCCGCACCGCATTAGGCATCAAGAGATCATCAGCATCGAGGAAAACGATGTAGGATGATGACGATGCCTTTAGCCCGGTGTTGCGTGCCGCGGCAAGTCCGGCGTTCTGTTGCGTGACCAGCCGGACGCCTGGATAACCGGCAACGACGGACGCCGGATCGTCCGTTGATCCGTCATCCACGACGATGATCTCGTCAAACGGCACGGTCTGCGCGAGTCCGCTTTCGATCGACGCGGGAAGAAAATGAGCCTGCTGGTAGGTATTGATTACGAGAGCGATTGAAGTGGTCATGAAACTCGTCCGCGGCTGGCAACACCGGGTTCACGCCCGGATTCTCTCAGCCGCAAATCCTCGAAAACGTAAAAAAATATTGTCGATTGTGCCTTCAAAAATAAGATCAAGCAAGCAGCCGCTTCGCCCTGATAGCTGGAGAACCGGGACGAGACTACTTTGCTTCGTCCGGTTACCTTAACGGCGACATGGTCGGGACGGCCTGGAGGCATTATGAATAATGCTCAGAATACCAAACGGGACCCATCCAAGCGGGCTGGCACGATGCCATTGGTCAGCGTTCTCATTCCTGCCTTCAATGCCCAGCAAACGATTGCCGAGTCCCTACGCTCTGCGCAGCGGCAGACCTATGCCGAGCTCGAGATCATCGTGGTCGACGACGGATCCACCGACGACACACCGAACATCGTGTCTCGGTTCGGCGAACAAGACCCCCGAATCGTCCTGATACGTCAAGCGAATACCGGCGTCGCCGTCGCACGAAACACAGCTCTTGCAAACTCCAAGGGATCTCTGATTGCCCCGCTGGACGCCGATGATCTTTGGCACCCTCAAAAGATCGAACGGCAGGTCGCCAACCTGCATCCGGCGCCCAACGACGTCGGGCTCGATTATTGCTGGTTCGTCGACATCGACACGGACTCGCTGGTCACCCGCTGCTACGAGAGCCGCTTCGAGGGAGATATTTACTGCCCCCTCATCCTGGGCAACTTCATTGGCAATTCGAGCGTTCCGCTGATCAGAAGGGCGTTGCTCGAGGAAATCGGTGGTTGGGAGCCCGGTTTGCGTGCAGCCGACGCCCAGGGATGCGAAGACTGGCTGCTCTACCTGCAAATCGCCGAACGCGCGCGCGTCGTGCTCTCACCGGCCTTCTTGGTCGGTTACCGTCAACTGCCCCAGGCGATGTCCAGAAACGTGGGGCAGATGACGCGCTCCTACGAGATGACGATGAGTTACGCCCGGACGAAACGGCCGGATATTCCAGATGAGCTGTTTGCGAGATCACGCCACGATTTCGACATCTACATCTCCGCCATGTGTGGGGACACAAGCCGCCGGGCGACCACGATCCGACACATGCTTGCCTCGATAGCACGTGATCCGCTGAACGAACAACACAATGTCGGCGTACTGCGAGAACTCGCCCGCCGGCTTCTCCAGATGCCGCGCGCTGCCTCCCGTTTGAGCATGGGCGCGGATGCCGCAGCGCACGGGCGCCCCTTCAGCGCAATCGAACCTGATCTGCGGTGCCCGATTTGCAGTCCAAACGAGTAGATCGTTCCGGGGAACTCTTGCTGTTGCGCAAAGTTTACCAAGCGACGGCCAACTGGTCCGGCACACCTTATTCTCATCTCACAATTCCTGTATGCTGCCCGATGTTTCCACCGGCGGTATTAGTATGAGTATGGGTTCGGCGATTTCAGGCAACGGCACAGGGCGACCCGATCCCCTCGTTTCCACCATCATGATTTTCCTCGACGCTGAGGCTTTCATGGCAGAGGCCATTGAAAGCGTCATCGCCCAGACCTATCCCAACTGGGAACTCCTGCTAGTCGATGACGGATCAACCGATCCGAGCACCGCGATAGCCAGGGAATTCGCAAGCCGGTATCCCGGGCAAATTCGATATCTCGAACATCCCGGACACGTAAATCGCGGGATGAGCGCGACCAGGAACCTGGGCATAAGCGCAGCCCGCGGTGAATTGATCTCGTTCATCGATTCGGACGACATCTGGGAGCCGAACAAGCTTTCCGATCAGGTGCGGATCATGCGCGAGCATCCCGAGCTCGGCATGGTCTGTGGCGCGGTGCTTTACTGGGGCAGCTGGTCGGGAGACCATGATTTCCTGATCCCGACAGGGCACGTTTTTGATCGCCCGGTCCCGCAGCCGGAGGCGCTGCTCGCGCTCTACCCTCTTGGCAAGGCAGATGCACCATGTCCGTCCGATGTTATGATTCGAGCCGATGTCCTGGCGCGCATCGGCGGCTTCGAGGAGCACTTCACTGGCGAGAAGCAAGCCTATGAGGACCAGGGATGCTTTTCCAAGCTCTACCTCGAAGCCCCCGTATTCTTCTCCAGCACGGTCTGGCTGAAGTACCGACAGCATCGCACCTCTTGTCTCACAACGGTGCGCCGCGAGGGGCAGTACGCGAGTGTTCGGCTGTACTATCTGTCGTGGCTCAAGCGCTACTTAAATACGAGGGGAGTGGCGGAGCCCCGTATCGATGAAGCCATCAACCGCTCGATGTGGCGCTATGCGCACCCAGTAATCTACCGTTTGCTAACCTTGCCCTACCGAGTGCTCGAGGAGATTCTCTGGCGGGTCGGAAAACATCATCTGCTCCACCGGAGAAGGCCCGTCAGGCCGGCCGGTCAACCCGGTCGCGTCTGAGAGCCGCAGGGTTCGTGCGTCGCTACGAGCCGGGCACACGCAGATTGGCGGAATGGGACAACCGCACGATGCCGTGGTACTCTCTCAAATAGGGCCAATATGCATCGTTGACGGTCGCTGCGACGACCTCGAAGCTGAGGCAAGCCTCGACGGACAGTCTTGGCTCTTCCTCTCCCCAGGCAAAGAGGGAAAATCCCGCGATATAGGTCCCCGGCAACAAGCCGAGTGAACGCACATTGAACACGATTTCGACCGGCTGCGTGAAGTCAAACTGGTCGACGCCTTCCGCGAGGCTTTCGAGGGACGAGATCCGTGCTCCCTCCTGATCGAAAATGCTGATCTCGGCGACGCCACGCCTGAACGGCTGGCTGGCACCGAGCCGAAGAACAAAATCGTAATCTCCCCCGAATTTGAGATGATCGCATGCGGTTTCGGATGACGGTTCGAGAATGCGAAGCTCGCCCCAAAGCTCGTCTGTCCCCGTCCGTTCACCTTGGGTGGATCGTGGGGTCGAGCCCAGCAGATAGGCATCGATGACGGAAGCGGATGCGCCGATCTGTTTCAGATGGCCAGCCTCCAGATAAACCGCTATATCGCAGAGCTGGCGGACCATTGCCATGTTGTGGCTCACGAACAGCACGGTTCGGCCTTCTCCTGCGGCATCCTTCATCTTGGCGAGCGACTTGCGCTGAAAATCGGCATCCCCGACCGCCAGGACCTCATCCACCAACAGAATATCGGGCTCGAGATGTGCCGCAATCGCAAAGGCCAGGCGGACATACATTCCGGAGGAATAGCGCTTCACGGGCGTCTCCATGACATCGCCGATGTCCGCGAACTGGATGATGCGATCCAGCTTCGACGTAATCTCGGACTTGCTCATCCCGAGAATCGCGCCGTTGAGATAAATGTTCTCGATCCCATCCAGTTCGGGATGGAAGCCCGCGCCCACTTCAAGAAGACTGCCAACGCGTCCCCTCAGTGTGGCCTCTCCCTCCTCCGGCTCGGTAATCGACGTTAGCACCTTGAGGAGCGTCGTCTTGCCCGAACCATTTCGGCCGATAATCCCGCAAACGCTCCCGGCGGGAACGGAAAACGTGACATCCTTCAGCGCGTAGAACTCCCTGCTCGCTCGCCCCGGCCGCTGATCGCGTCGGCGAGCGAGAAACAGCTCGACCTCCTCGCGCAGGGAACTCATTCCGATGGCCCCGCGCCGATATCGCTTCGAAAGCCCCCGAATCTCGATGGCCAGATGGTCCTGCATCTCAGATCGTATCCATAACGGTGCGCTCAACGCGCTGATAGAGTACAACGCCGCATGCCAGAGCAATCGCCGTCGTGAGAAGCGAAGCAAGGACCTGGCCCGGCGTGAGCATGGATTCGCCGAGAAGGCACCAGCGGCTTTCCTCGACGATCGCGGCCAATGGATTGGCAAGGCTCGCCATGACCCTGTACTGCTCGGGAATAGCGGAGAAAGGATAGAGGACCGGGGTTACGAACATCGAGACCTGGACCAGGAACGACGTCATGAAGCCCAAGTCGCGGTACTTGGCCGTTGACGCTCCTAGAATGAGCCCGGTCGCGAGCGAGGCGGCGGCGAGATGCAGCACCACCAACGGAAACCCGACAATGCGCCATGAGAGCCCGTCCGACTTTCCCATCCAGTGAAAGGCGATGAGGAACACAAGGACGACGACGAACTGAATCAGGAGCGCTACTCCAGTCGAAATCAGGGACGACAAGGGGACCACAATGCGGGGGAAGTAGATCTTGCTGAAGAGGTGTTCGTTTTCGATGAAGACCAGGCTGGTGGCAAAGATGACCTGCGAGAAATAGGACCACACGATCAGGCCCGAAAGATAGAACAAGGGCGCCGGCTGATTTGCAGTCGACACCCCGGCCACACCGCTGATCGTGACCGTGAAGACCGCCGTCCAGACCAGAGGCTGAAGGATCAACCAGCCGGGGCCAAGCAGCGTCTGCTTGTGACGAACCTTGATGTCACGCAGAGCAAACAGGAACAGGAGATCGCGGTGTTCCCAGGCGCGTCGCAAGTCAAGGTCGAACCAGCCGCTCCGACGCTTGATGATCGTAATTCGCTTCGCGCTTCCGGTCATAGCGAAGGATCCTCAATCCTCTTTTCGAACTCATCGCCCTTCCAATCGCCCACGTAAATTCGCGGTAGCGTCAGGGGTTCGGCGTTTCGCCTGACAGAACGAGCGTCCACCGTGCAGGCAAGATCGAATCCGGCCTCTCTGACCGCTCGCACGGTCGTGTCGCTGTGATCACCAAACGGGTAGGCAAAGGTCCGCACTCGGGTGCCTGCGAGTTTCTCGCAGGCGCGCCGACTTTCCGCGATCTCCCTGAACTGAACGTCCGCGCTATGAGCTGGCAAGGTTGGATGCGTGAGCGTGTGTGCCCCGATCGTAATAAGACCGTCGGAGATATTGCGAACCTCTGGAGCCGTCATCGCCCGATGCATCTCCCGAGCGACGAGGTCGCAGGAGGACCATTCGCCGATCCCTGCCAGGAGCTTCGTCAGAACCTCGTGCGGAAGGACCCGCAAGCGACCCCACACCTCCCGGAAGATCCGATCGCGCGCTTGATGATCCGAGGCCGGCGGCACCGTCCAGTGGCACTCCTTGCCTGCGATGTCCAGTGTGAGGCTCTCGGGCAGATGTTCGATTTCGAGGAAGACTCGCGCAACGGCGTCCCACCAAAACTCCCTGTCCGTGCCGATGATCCCGGTCGTCACGAACAACGTCATGGGACAGTCAAGCCTTTGCAACACGGGTCGCGCGTTCGAATAAACGTCATGATAGCCATCGTCAAAGGTAACCGCCGCGAGCGGCTTGTCCGAAGGCGCGCGACGCCGTTCCAGGTCAAGCAATTCGTGGAGATGGACAACGCGTCGAAGGCGCCTGAGACGCGCGATCTGCTGTTCGAACCGCGCCGGGTGCACCGCAAGCCCCCAGGGATCGACCGGAATATCCGCGACACGGTGATACATCAGTATGATCGGATCGGCGCCAAAGATCCGCCGCCCAATCGATCGCTTGAGGCTTCGCAACGGCTGGAGCGTCATTCGCCCCGCCTTCTTGCCGCGGCGGATACAATCACGGGAAACGACTTATCGAGCACGTCAAGCTTGGCCTGTGATACTTCAGAGACCGCCAATCCTTGCAGGAAGCATGTCGCCGCGAACACGTTCCCGAACGTCTCGAGCTCAACACCCTTTTCCTCGAAGAGAGACCCTAGCAGTCGCCCTAGTGCGATCTCCGTCAACGACCAGAACCACGTATGTCCCCATGCACCCCGAGCGACGGGGGAAATTCCGGGCACCGTCACAAGAAGCGTTCCGCCCGGTTTGAGCGCCCCCGCAAGCTCCGCCAGCGCGCCCCGCATGTCGAAAATTAGATGGAGGGTTTGCGTGAGGATGACGCAATCAAACGCCCGTTCAGGCAAGGTCCCCGGGACCGAGATATCGCCAATGATTGTGGCGAGCGGGTTGGTCACGTCGACATGGAGAACGTCGCTTTTCTCGACCTGCTTGCCGCCGAACCGGAGCGTATACGCATTGTCGCCAATTTCGAGAACTCTGCCGCGAATCCTGGCGGCGTTGCGAGCCAGAAAACTCTCGATGTAATAGCGATCGATCGGCGCTCCCCTGTCGAAGCCGAAATCGGCGCTGATCGGCTCGGTTCGTCCGAAATCTCCGAAATCGATGGTGCCTGGCGGCGGCGCCCAGAGGCAACGCGACAGACGCTGACCGATCGGCGCGGGGGCTTTCGCGATGAGACGCAGCAATTGTCGACGGCCGAATCTTGCGACGTCACGAAGCAGGGACGAGGCGGTCATGAGGGATCTTCCAATATCGGCTGCCCGGACTCAAGGCGTGGGTCAAGCCAGGTCAGGCACACAAGCATGCACCTTTCATCGCACCTGATCACTGCCGTCCCCCTCTACCCATCGCTCACAACGGGCTTGGCACGTCCCTGTCCGGCCAGCCAGGCCCGATATTCCTTCGACGCAGCAAGGAAGCCATTGTCCAGCAACTCATCGGTCGTCGACAGCAACCTTGCCGACTCGAGTTTCAGGCAAAGACCCGGCAGCTTTTGGAGCCCGGCCCAATAGCCCGAATACTCGTCACTCGTCAGATAGCCATAGCGCCCGCTTTTGACGGCTTCGGCGACCTTTGCGTAAAAGGAGTCCACGAATGGAAAGTGGAGAAGAACACCGGAGAAATCCGCCAATCTAGCATTCAACGCGTGGTGCCACGCGATGAAGGGCTTGATCTTCCCATCCATTCGAAAGAGAGAAACCTTGCTAAGACCATTCTTCGTTCCGAAGACCTTCTTCCTGATGCCGCCATGATAAGTCATGATCGCAGGGTTGCTAACCTCACCGAACACATACGGCGTCTTGTCGACGGCCGATACGTCGTAGAAGGGGTACTGCAAGCATAGGCCGATGCCAGGCCTGATCCTTGCCTCTGAGATCGGTCCGTCACTGAACATGTCCAGCATCTGGGTGATCACGGCGTTGAAACCTCTTTGATCGAGGTAGCCAATTAAGGCGTGCAATGACGCGTGAGCCGATCCGGGAAAATCGAACTGTTCGTCGACGTCCACGCACAGACACCACCGATCGCGGCAGTACTTGTTCGCCAGATAGCGCTTCATGGTGTTTTCATAGGCATGATAGGGAGCAGAGCTCGCCAGCAGCGTGACGTCGGCTTGTCTGGAAAGTACTTCGATTGACTGATCGGTCGACCCGTTGTCGAGGATCACGAAATGCTTGATTCCCATCGAGCGGTGATGAGTCAGAAAGGATTCGAGCCAAGGCTCGCCGTTTCGCATGACGCTGATGACAATGACGTCATCAGAATCGGAAAGGAGCTCTACCGGCCCGCTGAGATGCCTGACGCGGAACGGCAGCAGGAGGCCCCGCAGCCCGAACTGGACCGCGTCGAGCTTGTTCACGCGTCCGGGAAGGGAACGTAATCTATCCAGAAACACGGCAGGGCTGTCCTTTATCTCTTCCGTGAAGAGGTACTCTGCTCCGCAGATGCAGAGCACCCCGGGTGCGGCAAGCTCCAACCATCAATGCGATGAACGTCGTGCAGCCGAAGGGTGATCTCGCCACCTCAAAGCTGTCTCCACGATGAAATCGATCTGCGAGTTCGTTGGGTGCCAACCCAATTCGCGTGCGGCTTTTTCGAACGACGCGACGAGCTTTGGCGGGTCGCCTTCACGGCGCGATCCATAGAGCACGGCCGGGGCGGCCCCGGCAATGCGTGCAATAGCCTCAACAAGCTCGAGCACGCTCGTACCCACGCCGGTACCGAGATTGAAGACGTGCACTCCGCCCTGCCGGATCAACATTTCGCCCGCCAGCAAATGTGCCTGCGCGAGGTCTTTGACGTGGATGTAGTCCCTGATCGCGCTGCCATCGGGCGTTGGAAAGTCCGTTCCGAAGACCGTGAACGGACGATCTGGACTGCGAGCGGCTTCGATCATCAGCGGAATGGCGTGGGTCTCGGGCTCGTGACATTCGCCAATCTCCCCGTCAGGATCACAGCCTGCCGCGTTGAAGTACCTTAGCGAGACCGAAGCCATCCCGTAGGCCCTGCCATAGTGCTCGAGCATGCGCTCGATGATCATCTTCGTCCAGCCATACGGATTGATCGGTAGTTGCGGATGCCCCTCGTCGATCGGCACGTGTTGAGGCACGCCATAGCTTGCGCATGTACTGGAGAACAGAATGCGATCGCATCCGGCCGCGCGCATCGATTCGAGCAACGCAAGTGTACCGGCGGTATTGTTCGCATAGTACAGCGCGGGATCCGTCACCGATTCACCCACATAGGCCAGAGCCGCAAAGTGGGCAACGAGGTCCGGCTTGTACATCTCCAAGGCACCGCGTACCCGCGTCCCATCCCGGATGTCGCATTCGATCAGCGGCCCCCAGCGCACGGAATCGCGCCAGCCCCGTGAAAGATTATCGACGGTGATGACAGCCCATCCAGCGCTGGCGAACGCTTTGCAACAATGCGACCCCACATAACCCGCGCCACCGGTGACAAGGACGGTTTTTGTCATGCTACCACAGCAAGTCCTTCCGAACGGAGCAGGTCGTCGAAATATGCGATCGTCTTCGTAAGGCCTTCGCGCAGCGGCACGGAAGGCGACCAACCAAGCGTATCGCGCGCCCGACCGATGTCGGGCTGCCGCTGTCGTGGATCGTCGGTTGGAAGTGGCTTGAACTCGATCAGAGACTTCGACGCGGTGAGCTCGATGACAATCTCCGCCAGTCCAATCATCGTAAACTCGTTGGGATTTCCGAGATTGATCGGTCCGGTTATCTCATCGCCCGTGTCCATCAACCGCATGAGACCATCGATCAGATCGTCGACGTAACAGAAAGAACGGGTCTGTTTGCCGTCGCCGTAGATCGTAATCGGCCGGCCAGTGAGAGCCTGCACGATGAAGTTTGAAACGACTCGCCCGTCATTGAGCTGCATCCGCGGACCATAAGTGTTGAAGATGCGCGCGACCTTGATCGTGAGATTGTGCTGTCGCCTGTAGTCGAAAAACAACGTCTCAGCGCAACGCTTGCCTTCGTCATAGCAGGAGCGCGGACCGATGGGATTTACCCTACCCCAATAGGCTTCGTTCTGCGGGTGCACCTCAGGATCACCGTAGACTTCCGAGGTTGAGGCCTGCAGAATTTTCGCCTTAACTCGCTTTGCCAAACCCAGCATGTTGATTGCCCCATGCACGCTGGTCTTCGTCGTCTGCACGGGATCGTATTGATAGTGAATAGGGCTGGCCGGACAGGCCAAGTTGTAGATCTCGTCCACCTCGACATATAAGGGAAAGGTAATATCATGTCTCATGAGCTCAAAGTGAGGACACTTCAACAGGCCACTCACGTTCTGCTTAGAGCCCGTGTAGAAGTTGTCGACACAGAGAACTTCATGTTGGGCGTTTACTAGTCGCTCGCACAGGTGCGAACCTAGGAACCCCGTACCACCGGTAACCAGTATCCGTTTCGTTTGACGCGGCACGGAACAACCCTTTGTAATTATTCGTTATTTACTCTATTGTCGTACAATCGTCGCTATTTAAACGCCTTCCCGATAAAGTCTTATTGGATTGCTTTCAAGAGTACAGTTCAATTGCGATTAAGCATTAAAACAGTATGGCGCGTTCTCAAGGTGTGCTGACCAACAAACTTGTCTCGATCGTCGTGCCAGCCTTCAATGCTGCGGACACGATCCACGATACCGTCGTCAGCGCGCTAAATCAAACTTACCGGAATATAGAAATCATCATAGTCGATGATGGCTCCTCGGATTGGACGAAGTCGATTGCGACCACTCTGATGCGGGGCGATTCGAGAGTCCGATATATCTACAAGCAGAACGGCGGCGTAGCATCGGCGCGCAACCGAGGAATTGCAGATGCGCAGGGAGATTTCATCGCCACGCTTGATGCCGATGATCTCTGGCACCCGACAAAGCTTGAACGACAGCTCGAGCGGTTTGAGGCAAGCGGCCCGGAAACCGCACTCGTGTACGCGTGGTGCTGCTGGATCGATGATGACGGCAACGTTACCGGTTGCGCTCCGCCAATCCGGCAGGAAGGCAGTATCCTAGCACAAATGTGCCTGGGCAATGTCGTCATCAGCGGCAGCAACGCGCTCATAAGGCGAGAGGCATTGGTCGCCACAGGCGGCTTCGATGAGTCACTGCGCTCCCGCGGAGGCCAGGGGTGCGAAGACTGGAAGCTGTATCTCGAGATTGCGGAGCGACACGAGATAGCTGTGGTGCCGGAATATCTGATTGGTTACCGCATCTCCCCAGGCTCAATGTCAGATGATTTTCGGCAGATGATGAGATCGCGTCGGATGGTAGAAATTGAGTTCAACCAAACGCATCCGGAGCTTGCCGGTCAGTTTGCGCGTGGCGAGGCGATACTCGCCTGCTCGCTAGCCCTGCGAGCAATCGAACAAGGGCAATTTCGTGATGCACTGGAGCTAATCACTAAGCTATCGCGCAGCAGCCTTCAGACGGGCATCGCGTCCCTGATCTGGCTATTGGCCGGCCTAACTCGACGTGTGCTAAGGTGGGTTCAGACGGGTCCTCGAACTCCATCTAGCAAATTCCTGTCGGTATCTCCGCATAGGAACGACCAAACACCATGCAGCCGATCGAGCAACTAGAGGGCATATTGCACGTCCGGGCAGACCAATGCCGACTGCCTCACAATCATCTGCTTTCACTTCGTATAATTTTTTCGGACGCGAGCTCATCAGTCGGATAGACACGAGCTCGGCGAGCTTCGGCCAAGACTTCCCCCTTCGAGGATTTTGCCACCGCGGTCCATTGATACACGTCTGACCTGCAAGGACCGAATGTTCGGATGCTTCCAGACGGCAGAACGCCGTTTGCCGGCATGGCGATTTCCTGACCGCCCATTTCCCTGGTCCCTTGCGAGAGCGTAAGTACAAGTAATTTGGCGTCTGGGGGCACGTTTTTGAAGCGGATCTCGGGATTCGGAAAAAGTGTGATACAGCCTCCTGCGCCCTGCCAAGAAAAATCAATGGTCATTGGTTCGGCCAAGGCTTCACCGGACGCGGAGATCCATGCCGCGAATGCACAAAGCAAGATCCTGACAAGCACGATGGCCTCTAGTTCTTCAATAGCTGTAGCATACGCAGAAAAATCCCAGTCGAACCTACCGGAGAAAGATGCTGGGCAATCCAGCTTCGCGAAACTGGGCGACGTTGTCGCACAGGAGACGGTAGTCGCAAGCAAGACAAGAGATCAAGCGTCAAATGCACTGAAAGAACTCACGAAAGCGGTTTTGCCCACGATCGAGCCCTCAGCTAATGGGACGGGATCAATAAGGTGACGGGCCGTGAGCATGTAAAACTTCCGCCGCTATTAAGGGTTAAGCGAGTCTCGCATAGACAATCAAAGGGTGACGGGTCATGTATCCCCAATTGGCAAACAATGAAATCGCGCGTCCGGTAGGTGTCCATTGAAGATTCTGGTTCATGACTATGCCGGCCACCCCTTCCAAGTCGATCTGAGCCGCGAGCTTGCCTTGCGAGGACACCAGGTTACTCACGCCTATTTCCACGGCGACCATGGCCCTAAGGGGCGCCTTCACCGCACCTCGTCTGACCCGGTCGGCCTGTCCTTCAAAGGTGTAAGTCTGCCGCGTCCGTACGACAAGACCTCCTTTGTAAAACGCCGTTTTGACGACGTCGCGTATGGCAAGGCCGTCGCACAACTGGTTCTGGCGCTCAAGCCCGACCTCGTCATCTCGGGAAATACTCCCACCGAAGCCCAATCGGCAATCGTGAAGGCATCCCGCAAGAGCGGCGCATCCTTCGTGTTCTGGGTTCAGGACTTCTACAGCATCGCCGCTTCAAAGCTGCTGCGAAAAAAGATGGGCGCCGTGGGCGCAGGGATCGGCGCTTATTATTCGTATCTCGAACGTGGGCAGTTTGCCAATTCTGACGCAATCGTGGTGATCACCGATTCCTTTGCTGATGTTGCAAAAAAATGGGGCAGCGCCAAGGACAAAGTCTTCACCATCGAGAACTGGGGGACACTAAACGAGATTTCCCCGCTCCCAAAGGACAATGACTGGGCACTCCGTCACGGGCTCGGTGGCACCTTCAACTTCCTTTATTCGGGCACACTCGCACTGAAGCATAATCCTCAGTTGCTCGTCGAACTTGCAAAGCAGGTAAAGGGACAGGCAAATGTTGTTGTCGTCAGCCAAGGCGTGGGCGTCTCCGAGCTCGAGCGGGCAAAGAACGAGCAATCGATCGACAATTTGATCCTGCTGCCGCTGCAACCGTTCGCTGATCTGCCCAAAGTTCTTGCAACGTCGGACGTGACAGTTGCAACGATCGAACCGGATGCCGGCATGTTTTCTGTTCCCTCCAAGGTGCAGTCATATTTCTGCGCCCAACGCCCGGTATTGCTGGCGGCGCCAGCTGAAAACCTTGCTTCCCAAGTGGTCCGCAAGAACGGAGCGGGCATCGTCGTCGATCCGACCGACAAGGGAGGTTTTCTACGTTCCGCAATCCAATTGATGAAGGATGATGCCCTTCGCATCGGAGCGGCCGAAAGTGGTAGGAAATTTGCTTTGAACAATTACGACATCAAACGGGTGACCGATCGTTTTGAGACTGTATTCCAATATGCTATCGATGCGAGAGATGTGAGAAAGGGAACTTCATGACTAAGACTGCCCTGGTGTGCGGCGCGGGTGGGTTCATCGGCGGGCACCTGGTCAAACGGCTTAAGCGGGAAGGATTTTGGGTCCGCGGCGTCGACCTGAAATTTCCGCCGTTTGCGGAAACCGAGGCGGATGACTTCGCCGTTGGCGATCTCCGCGATCAATATTTCTGTCGCCAGATTACGGATCGGCGGTTCGACGAGGTGTACCAGCTCGCCGCGGATATGGGCGGTGCTGGCTATATTTTCACCGGCGAGCATGACGCCGATGTGATGCACAATTCGGCCACCATCAACCTCAACATGCTCGATGCCTGCCAGAAGCGGAATGTGCGCGGGATGTTCTATTCCTCTTCAGCCTGCATGTATCCCGAACACAATCAGATGGATCCGAACAATCCGAACTGTGCCGAGGATTCCGCCTATCCGGCGAACCCCGACAGCGAATATGGCTGGGAGAAGCTGTTCTCGGAGCGCCTCTACCTTGCCTATAATCGCAACCATGGCATGCGCAATCGCGTCGCGCGCTATCACAACATCTTCGGGCCGGAAGGCACCTGGGACGGCGGCAAGGAGAAGGCACCAGCCGCGGTGTGCCGCAAGGTTGCCCAGGCTACCAACGGTGGCGACGTCGAGATCTGGGGCGACGGCACCCAGACGCGCTCGTTCCTCTTCATCGAAGAATGCCTGGAAGGCACGATCCGCCTGACCCGGTCCGACTTCGAGGGCCCCGTCAACGTTGGCTCGGAAGAGATGGTCACGATCAATCAGCTTGTCGACATCGTCGCCGATATTGCGGGCAAGAAGCTTCACAAAAAGCACATCCCGGGTCCGCTCGGTGTGCGTGGCCGCAATTCGGACAACCGGCTGATTGGGCAGAAGCTCGGCTGGAAACCTAGTGCTACGCTACGCTCTGGCCTTGAGAAGACCTATGAATGGATCGAGCGGCAGGTGCGCGGGAACAAGGAGCGGGCAAAAGCGGCTTAAAACGCCTCCGGATCTGACCAATTGAAAGGAGATGAAGCGCAGCCAGCCAAGCTGGCGGCGCTTCATTGTTGTCGTCGATGCAGTGGGGCTGGCGAACTCTTGACAGAGGATGCCTGCGACCATGCCAAACATTCGCCCAGACTTCTGGTTCGGTGGGCACGAGGGATCTCATGATGCAGCACCCGACCCGCACAGACGCGAAGATCGGAGTCGTGAATGGCTTCCGCGGTATCGCCATTCTCATGGTGGTGCTCCACCATCTCTTTATCCCCTACGCGGCCAAGGACCCACTGCACGCCGGGCAGCTCGACCCGAATGGCATCTTCGCAGCCTTCATTGCAAATGCCTGGCTCGGCGTTCCTCTCTTCTTTGTCCTTTCCGGCTTTGTGCTCTATCTCCCCTACCGTCTCGGACGTCGCAATATAGAGAGCCTCGCCGATGTTCGGTCGTTCTATCTGCATCGCGCCCATCGGCTCTTGCCCCTCTACTATGTCGTCGTCCTTGTAACGCTGACGTTGCATGCCCAGACCGGCGTCGGCTCTCTGCGATGGTATCTCGAGGCTGGCGGGCTTCTTTCAACACTGTTCGTGTTTTCGCCTCACGGGTTCATGCCGCCGTCCAACATGGTGCTCTGGTCCGTCGCCGTTGAGATCTGGTTCAGCCTGCTGTTTCCAGTCTTGATCATCGCTATCCGCCGCTGGGGCATTGGCACCGTCGTGGTTGCGGCGCTGGTGGCATGTTCAATATTCAACTTCATTGGCGGCTCGATTCCGGTCGCGAACATCGGCTCTTTCCGTCCATTCACCAACGGCATATTCGGAAGCTGCTATCAGTTCGTCTTGGGCATGTTGGTTTGTGATGTCTACGTGCGACACCTCGAAAATCCAAAACGGCCTGCGTCGAGTCTCCCGTCGCTGCTCTCAGGCCTCGTGCTGGGCGGGTTCGGGCTCTATCTGACTCACCACGCGCCTTGGCTCGCTGTGCGAGTTCTGGGCGGCATGATGTTTTCGATGGCTTCTTCTCTCTTTCTCTTCGGCAGCCTGTTCGCCGGCAGCCTCTTCCGCTCGCTTCTCGAAATCTGGCCGCTGCAACTGCTCGGCTGCATGTGCTACAGCATCTACGCTTGGCACGGGATCGTGATGAACGACATGATTCCGCCCGAGGCTTCGATGCTGGCGGACACGATGCGGCTGCTAACGCCGTTCACGTTTCTGACCTTGGCGCTAAGCGCCCTGAGTTATCGCTACATCGAATTCGGTCACGTGAGGGACTGGAAGGCGCTGTTCCTGATCGCGCCAGTGCGCCCCGCGCCGTCGACCAGCGTGCATTCTCCGGTGCTGATCGTTCCGGCTGAAGAACCAGGCATGCGCTGAAAACTTCATGATCACGCGTCCCGGGGGCGGCCGGTTATGCTACCTCGACGAGATGGGTTCAACTGAATGTCATTCACAGGATCGCATTCGCGATGATGCAAACGACCAGACGCGATATGTTGATTGGCACCGCGAGCATTACGTTCGTCGGCGCCAGCATCTCGTCAGCTGCTTACGCGCAGGCACCAAGTACTGTCTTGCCTGTTTTCGATGAAGGCTTCAGCGTCTCGATCGGCGACACGACAATTGGAAGCAGCGACCGTCTTGCGCAGCTTCCGGTGACGCTCAGTACCCCCCCCAACCGCACCATCGTCGTTGAATATTCCGCGCGCACGGGGGCCAGCGAGTCCGCCGCCAACTTGGCGGCCCTACGTGGCCAGGTGATCTTTCAGCCAGGCGAGCAAAAGAAGCTAATCGAGGTTCCCCTCCTGCGTCCGCTTCAAACTGGGGAGGCAGTTGAAGTGCAACTGGCCGATTTCCGCTATCCTTGGCACACCTACGCCAAAAAGATCGGCCGGATCATATCGAGCGAGAGCGCTGCATTTCACGTCACTTCCGGAGACGTGGTCGAACTACCGCCGCTTCCCACCGGCGGCTCTGTGGTTTTCTCGGACGACCTCCTTGATCCGCACTTCGCCAGCGACAGCGGATTCCGCCCGGACGGAAAGCCATGCTGGCAAAGCCGCTTTAATCACGGCCGTCGACATGACAGTAATCGGGAGCTGGGTTACTATGCAGACCCTGCGCTGAATCCCGAAACGATGGTGTGGGGCGTCGCCTCATCGACCGGACATCGATTCATCCAAGCCGAACGCATGGAAAAAGGTCTGTCCGACGGAAACGGGGGCAAACTGATGCTCGGCTGGCAGAAAGACGTTCCGTTCAAATATTCCGCGGCTATTATCACGTCACGAACCTTATTTGATCGTATAACGACCGACAGCTATGTCGAATTCAATGTGAAGATGGCGAAGGTCGTGGGCAGTTGGCCGGCGCTGTGGCTGAAGCGCGCAAATGATGCATGGCCACCAGAGATCGACTTACTCGAAGCGTTTATTACTTCCGCGGACTTTCCATCGGACGCCATCACCTCCAGTATTCACTGGGTAAGCGAAAAAGGGCACCAGACCTACGGCGCGACCGTGCCGCTTGGTCACGTTGAGCCCGCTGCGAACATCTTCTCGAGATTCAACCGTTTCGGCTGCCTCATCGCAGAAAAGCAGATCGTCTACTACTTCAACGGCAAACCCTATTGCGCGATGCCCAATCTGGTCGGCCCCGGCCCTTGGTATATGCTGATAGATGTTGCGGTTGGCGGCGTGGCGGGCGAACCGGATCCAAGCGCCTTCCCGGCCGCAATGCAGATTGCGGGCGTGAAGGTGGTTCAGTTCTCATGACGTGGGTAACATGTCTGATTGGTAAGGCCGATGAAGAAAGCACGTTCTTGGTTCGATGCCAGGCAAGGACGAGCCGATAAGTAAGATGATGCGGTCGTCGGCCACCCGGGCGCGTAGGACCAAGCTCCTGACAATGCACGCCTTGGGACCAGACCGCTCCTGGCCTATGTTCAACCACACAAAAGATTAGAGATTTGGCCCTTCCTGAAACTACCACTTCGCGGCTGCGATCCGCTTCTGGGTTTGCTTACGCAAACAGAATCGGTTCGTTCGCCATAAGTCTAGGTTCAATTGCTATTTTGGCGAGGCTACTGCCGCCGCACCAATTCGGATTGGTGGCCATGGCCACAACTACTATCGGATTGCTGGGGACCTTTCGGGAGTTCGGCCTTTCGGCCGCGGCCATTCAAGCTCCAACCCTCCCAGACGAAGATCGCGACGCGTTGTTTTGGTTCAATTTCTTATCGACAACAGCCGTTAGCTGTGCCGTGCTGCTCATAGCTCCAGCCGTCGCGTCGTTCTACCGGGAACCACAAGTTGAGTTCCTGCTGAAGCTCGCCGCACTTGGATTCTTCATTTCAGGCCTGTCGACACAGCACAATGCCCTGCTTCGTCGCACCCTCAGTTTTGGCGCCATATTTATGGCAGACTTTGGAGGCCTCTTTATTGGCTCGGCCGTCGCGGTCGCCCTTGCGATCTATAGTGCAGACGCGGTGTCGCTTGTCGTCGGCAGCATCGTTCAAGCAGCATTTTCGTCGGTCGTTACTATTTGGCTGGGAAGATGGCTCCCACATGCCCCAAGAAATCTACGCGCGCATCTGAAGCATGCGTCGTTCGGTGCCAATGTAAGCGTTTTTAGCCTTCTCAATTTTCTTACTAACAATATCGCAAGTATTGTGGTTGGACGTTGGGGCGACGCGACCGCCATGGGATTCCTTAATCGTGCACAAAGCCTCTATGCTTTGCCCAGCAATTTCATCCTGGGTCCGTACCTTCAAGTTCAGTTTCCTTTGCTCTGCCGCGCCTTCAACAATGACGAAGAAACGCGGCGCATATATTCTAGTCTACTGCTGTTCACCGGCATCACCTTCATTCCAGCTGGAGTAGTGCTACCCTTCGTGGCCGCGGATTTGACTCGAATCATACTTGGCCCCCAGTGGATCGAAACCGGCCGGATCTTGGCGTGGTTTTCACCGGCGATAGTTTCGCTAGGACTAATCGGACCGTTCGGTCAGTACATGACAAGCCAAGGAAGAGTAAGAGAGCTTAGCCTCTGGGGCCTTGGTGACTTCGCCATCCGAGGTGGGGGAGCTGCCTTCGGCGCTGTGTTTGGGGCGCAGCAAGCAGCCGCCGGTTTTTCCTTGGCGACCCTTGTTGTAGCTACCCCGATTCTAGTGTGGATTACGGTACGTCACGGTCCTTTTCGCTTTCGTGACTACGTTAGCTCTGGCTATCCAGGAATACTCATCGGGCTAACCACACTAGTGGCTGTGCTCTTGTCCAAAATGATAGCCGACTCGGGAAGTATCGAATCGCTGGTGCTCGTGCTTTCCTTTAGTGGAACAGCATGGATCTTGACCATGTTTGCCCTTGCTCGCACACGCGACTTGCTATTGAGGCCAAATCCGAAGGGAAACAATGTTGGCGCGCTTCAGAAATAACATACTCACCATTCTTCGGCAGCAGCTGCACCGAATTGATTCCGGTTTGCGCGGCGGCGTTAGACATGAGTGCGAGGTAATCTATCAAAACATCGTTGATCGTGACCTTCTGTCTCTATCAATACCAAACAAATTTTACCCTTTAGGCGCGGCGGCCAACTACGGGCTTCTTTACCTGATACTGCGTTCGGCACAGGAGTTAGATATCCGATCATTAGTCGAACTTGGCGCGGGACAATCGTCGCTTATGATCGACGCGCTAAGAGCGCGCAAGGTGATCCAGGGAGATACGCTTACCATCGATCACGACGAAGAGTGGGCCGCTCGGATTGGCAAGATCGTTAGCCATCAAGTTGTGACCGCCCCACTTACTATCGTTGACGACAAACCATACACTTATGAGGGGTATGATCTCTCGAAGGTCGACCTTCCTCAGAGAATTGATTTTCTGCTGATAGATGGTCCCTTGGGGTGGGGCAAGAGTCGCACGTATGCTAGACACGGAGCTCTCCCTATTCTGGAACGATTGGACCCTGACGGTTTTCTGATAGTCGTGGACGACGCTGAACGCGAGGGTGAGGCGGCTTTAGTGAACCGCATCTCCTCGCATCTCAACGACAAAGGCATCCAGTTTAGGTCCACTCGTATATTAGCGTCGAAGCGACAGGACGTCTTTGCTTCTGGCAAGATGATTGCTGCGGCGTTCTATTAGCACCTTCACCTGAAGTACCTGACTTACTGCAAGATGCGCGCAACATGGCACCGCGGACGCTCAAAATCGTGCAAATGCACTGAGCTTATCGCGCCAGCAATCACGTGATACAAAGCCATATTGGAAAAGAGACGCCAACCTGGCCCGGTGACAACATTGACCATTTCCGTCTACATTCCGACCCACAATCGAGTTGACCTGCTGGCGTCTGCGGTCAAATCGGTTCTTGGGCAGCAATTTACCGATCTCGAACTCATCGTCGTCGACGATGCTTCGACGGATGGCACGGCCTCATTCCTGGAGTCGATCGCGCGCGACGACAAGAGGGTCCGTGCCTTGCGCAACGACAGCCCTCGCGGTGCGCCGGGGGCGAGAAACCGTGCCATCCTGGAGGCGAAGGGGGAGTTCATCACGGGCTTGGACGATGATGACACTTTCGAGCCGCAAAGACTAGGCGCGCTCCACGATTGCTGGGCCACGTACGCCCGGCACAAGGTGCCCATTTCCTGCCTCTATACGCAGGATGTCATTCTCAGTGGCGGCAAAGAGCTGTTCGTCACGAAAAAGAAAGGAACCGTGGAGGTCACCGACCTCGTTGAGGCAAACCATATCGGAAACCAGGTCTTTGCCGCGACCGCCGTTTTCCGGGAGGCGGGACTTTTCAACGAGAAGCTGCCTGCTTGGCAGGACTTTGAGTTCTTCCTCAGGATTGTCAAACGATTCGGACCCGCTCGCCTATTGGACATGCCCCTCTATCGCTTTGACGTGACGCCCAGCCGGGATCGTATTTCTACCAAGCAAGACAGGGTAAGAAGAGCCTACGAGCTGGTAGCGAATCTTCACTTCGCGGAAGACGCTTGGTCGCGACAGCGACTCATGTTGCAGGTGTTTTCGACCTTCTACGGAATCAAACCGACTCCTCGGGACCTCGCGCGCTTTGCGGCCCTCGGCTTCTGGCCGCGCGGATGGGCGACCTTATCCAAGAGAATGTTCCGGTTGTAGACGACATGCCATCGACTGTCAGCGAGAAGGTTATTGGCGGACTAGCCCCGCCCCAAGGTAATAAGCACCTCAAGCACGGTAGTACAGCGATCAGTCCGCAATACGCAGCACACAACGACAGCGCGAATTGGCGCGGCGAGAGGATTGGCTGAAGTGATAGCCTCCCGTGATTGGGTGACGGCTATTCCGCTGGAACTGGTTGCGACGTAACTGCCGCATGAACTCGCTTGGTCCGTATTCGATTGCGTAGCGCCAGCAGCGGCGCTTCGATCCACGCCCAAGACAAGCTTGCAACAGCAATCGAGATCGCGATGTCTACGAGGCCCGAGAAGGACTGCCTTAGAATTGGAGTGTAGCTGCCAAGCAGCGCCAGGCCAAAGAAGCCGTGGAAGATGTAGAGGCCGTAGCTGATCCGGCCGATATATTTGATGGGCGAGAACTCCAGTGATCGCACCAACAGTGACGATTGATTAGCAACGATTTCCGAGAGCAGAACGGCGACAAGAATTCCTGACCCAAACAACAGCAGCAATCCGACGCCCTGAGACGGCGCCAACCACCATTCAATGATTGGACAGAGCATGTAGAGCAGCAGAGCAGGCGCTGCCAACCATCCAAGCCCCTTCCACTTCATTGCTGAAAGTCCACCTAGCGCCATCAGGCCAAAATTTGTCAGCGAGCCTGTGTAGATCGATCGGCCGGGTAATCCAAGTGCAAAGCTTACGACCCCGAATCCTATGGCGAGAGCAATGACAAAGACGCAGATCTTCCAAGCGTGGGTCTGCGGAGTCAGTAAGAAGGCGACTGCTGCCCAGAGATAGAACTGTTCCTCTATAGCAACGCTCCAGAATGCTCCAAAGTGAGAGGGATAGTTCGGCCAAACGTAGCTTTGGAAGATGTTGCTCGTCATCGTCAGAAGAGAGAATATCTCGTCGCCCCTAAGCTGCGGCCTTCCGCCCACAAATCCATAAGCAGCGATCAATGCGACTGTCAGATAATAGATCGGCCAGATCCTGAAGGCGCGATTCTCGTAGAATCGAACGATCTCCCCCCTGAAGGTGTTCGCGCCGCTCTCAATCGCGCCACGGGCTCGATGCAGGATACCGATGACAAGAAAACCGCTGAGCACAAAAAATAGATGTACGCCGTAGCCGCCCAGCGCGAGTTTACTGGCGAACGGAAGCTTATGCTCGGCCAGTACCATCAACACCGCGATGGCGCGAAGACCATCAAATCCGGCAATTCTCTGCGTCATTCACGCCGCGAAACATTTGGAAACGTACAGCCTTAAAGAGCATATTTCCACTGCTCCTGCAACGCAGGGAACGAACTCGTAATCCGGTCAATTAGAGGACTAACTCGTCGCAGCGCGCACCATCGCGATTTGAGAGAGCAATCGAGTTGGGCGAGAAAAGGACATTTTCTGGTCATACCGATCAGATATCCCAGTAACTAGGAGGAGACGCCGATGCCCAACTCCGCGAGAAGCCTAATCGGCCCGCTATTGCAAACCGTCTTTCCATCCATGATGAAGCGACGCGCCGAATTGAAGTACTGGCACGAGCGCTATTCCGTTGAAAATAAGGCTCTTTCAAACACGCACTACGAGCCCCTCTACACGTCCGCTTTCGGGCTTGATTGCAACGCCTATTCGGGAAAGCGCATCCTCGACGTCGGATGCGGCCCCCGGGGCAGCCTGGAATGGGCTGACGTAGCGGCCCAACGCGTCGGGCTCGACCCGCTTGTCCCCGACTATCGCAAGCTCGGAATCGATCGGCACAAGATGGAATATTGTGCGGCACCGTCGCATAAGATTCCCTTCCCGAACGTGCATTTCGACATTGTGACGTGCCTCAATGCGCTCGATCATGTCGATGATTTTGAAGGCACTGTCGCCGAGATCAAGCGCGTGACGAAGCCGGGTGGGCTCTTTCTCCTAAGCGTCGAACTCGATCATCCGCCAACACCGGCCGAGCCCATCACCATTACGCGCGATCAGCTCCGCGCATTTTCTCCTGAATTCGAGCCAGTGCACGAAGAATTGTTCGGCACGCCCGAGGATCACAATCTGCACGCCGCTATTCTATCAAAACTGCCTTACGTTCCAAACCAGCCGGGCATCTATGTCGGCAAGATGCGGCGCGCCAGCTGATCCCTAGGCTTTCGTCGTCTCGGCCGTCCGCTCGCACTTCAACGAGGGCCCGGGATCGGCATACTCGCGATCAGCGCACCTGGAGCGACAGCAGGCGGCACGACAGCGCCTTCTCGGGCTGCACAATGTCGGTGCTGCAGGCCACCGGGCTCGGCAGCACCTGCTTGGCCCCCTTGTCGCCGCTCACCTCTGATATCAGCTTCGCCGTCAGAGTGAAGGATCCGGTACGCGTGACTGCGGGCAGCGAGAGTTCCACGATATTCGCGCCGTCGGATCGCTTCTTCAAAGATGCCGGCTCCAGTTTCGCATTCGCTGTTGCCGCGGTCGTTCCGTTCGCCTGGTCAACAAGAGAGGCCTGAAGCGTCCTGTTCGACGGATATCCCTCGGGCAACCTGATCGGGATTTCCACGGTGACCGACTGGGAGGCACCCAGAGATGCCGCACCAGCACTGACCGGCTTGCCGGCGACGTTGCCAACCTTCAGGAAGGTCGGCTTCGGCATGTCGTTGATCGTCGTCGAATAACCGAATTGCTTGGGGTCGGGCGTGACTTCACTCGGCCCGCATTGGCGCGCCCCTTTGTCGGACTCGGTGAACTGGCAGACGCGGACATAGTCAATCTTGAAGGCCTGCGGAAATGCGGCCTCATCGATCCCATGCCGGCCCGCCCATTCGCTGCCGCCGACGGCGAAATTGAGGTCAACATGCGCGGGCGGCCCGAGCTGGCCATCCTTGCGCAGCCATTGATAATTGCGGGTGTAGATCAGCTTACCATCCCAGAACAACGAAACCTTGTCGGGAGCCCAGAGATAGCCTGCGGTGTGCCAGCCGAGATTGAGATCCTCGCTCGCGTACAGGTTCTGAAACTTGGCCAGGAAATTCCTGTCGACGTAAGTGTACTGCTTTTCGTTGAACGGACCGATTACGTTGGAATGCAGCGAGTTTGCCTTATCCTCAACCCCGTTGATCACGAACTCGAAAATGTCCGCCTCGGGCGGATGCCAAGTCTTGCCGTCGAGGTCGTAGTCGGCCTCGAGCCAGAAGGCCGGAAACACGCCCTTCGCGTTCGGCAGAAACACCCGCGCCTCATAGTAACCATAATAAAAGGTTCGATGGCTTCGGATCATCGCGGACTCGAAGAGGTTGGTTCCCTCCGTCTTTTTGGCCACCAGGCTGAGCACACCGCCGGAGACGACGTGATTGTCGCGATAGCGCTGGTTCTCGTCCTTAAAGTGGTCCATCGTTTCGTTGTTATAGATATAGCGGGTGGCCCATTTCGTCCGGTCAAGCTTGTCGCCGTTGAAGTCGTCCGAAAACACGAGCTCCCAACCGGCAGACCATGCCGGCTTTGTGGGCAACACCGCACTAACAAACAGCAGCGCCAGCAGCGCTGACTTATGAATTCCGGGAGTCATCATCCCTGAGATACCTTTCTCAAATCCAGCGTCATTTACGGAAAGGGCGCCATCGATGTCCAGATCATGCTCCGCATTGACAGCTTCCGGGTGGGCGTTCAGGTTGCCCGGGATGTCGACGTCAGTGAGGCGAATGTCTTACATTTTGCGGGTCCTTCCATGATTGCGGTCGTCAACCATCCCAAAGCGATGGCGGCTGCCCTAACGATGCTTCCCGTCCGGGTTGACGAAGCGAGGCCGGCAAAGGCGGAACACAGTTGCCATCGCTCGTTCCATCGGCTACCCGCTAGGCTTGCTGCAGATTGGCGAGGAAACCCGTGACGGCCGGATTTGCCCCACCCGCGCTCATTATCAATCTTGATCGCGACATTGTTCGATGGCGAAGCCTCTCGGGCGCCCTCGACGGGCTCGGTATCGCCTATCAGAAGGTCCGCGCCGTCGACGCTCGCAAAAAGATCAACCTCATTCGCCGCATCGTTCATCGCGAGTTCGTCTATCCGTCCGAAAACCGTAATCTCACCGATGCCGAGATCGGTTGCTACCTCTCTCACATCTCCGCATTGAAGCGCATCGTGCGGCAGAATCTGTCCGCCGCGATGATCTTCGAGGATGATGTCGTTTTCGACAGCCAGTTTCGACAGTTCTACCAGAATGATCTGCCGAGATTCCTGGCGGTAAGCGATATCGTCAAATTTGAAGGCATTCATTACCCCCACACATCGAAATCCGGCTTCCTGATTGCGCAAGGCGTTACCAGCGAGCTCGTTATTCGCGTGAAACCAACCCTCGGCGCTGCGGCCTATGCCGTAACCAAAGAGGGCGCCATCGCCTTGCTCAAGGCATTCTCTGTCGCTGACCGACCCTTTGATCATAAGCTCGCATATTATGATCGCCATTGGATCGATTACGCGGAGACAGAACCCTTTCTTGCGCGGCAAGCCGACTACACCAGCAATCTCGAGCACGAACGCAAAATATTCGATCTGGACGTTGATGCCTCCCGGCGGCTTCGGCGACTGCAGAATAAACTCAAGGCACCGAGCCGTGCCGCGCTGCGGTTTGCCTACATTGCAAAATTCCTGATCAAGCGCCGGCTGCGCACGCCGAGGCGAGAGTCTCTCGCCTGACAATCACAAAGCTCGCGCGGGCGTACGCCGAAAGCCTCGACCAACTTTGGCAATCAGGACATTGCGGGCCATGACGATTGGCCTGTGCAACGCACGCCCCAGCCAGCCCGCCCGCCGACGCAACCTATTGATCATTGACGTGTCAGCCTTGGATTGGTTCCACTCTATTCGCCGATCGATCTCGATGTTGCTGACAACGGACGCTTGCTGAATCAACAAGGGCCGGATCTCTCCAAACGTAGCATTGTATCCTTCATAGCCAACCAATAGGTGATCAGTCGGCCAATCGAGGATGGAAAGGCGGCTTAACAATGCTTTCGCGCCACGCAGGTTGACCGCGTATCCGGCCGAACCAAGCGTAGGATTCAAAGGCACAATGAGTTTTGTAAACTTCCCACTGGATATGACCGGGCCGGTGCGGGAGGTGTGATCATAGAAAATGCCTTCCAGCTTAACTACGTCGCAACGCGCCAGATAATGCGGCAGCTCAGTGCGATAGAACTCCAGAAAGCTGTCCGAAAACTCGGCATCATCTTCCAGGATGACTGCCCGATCGATGTTTTGTCGCACCATCCGACGCAAAATACCCATATGGGACAGCGTGCAACAGATCTCGCCAGTAGTAAGCGGACGCCCGATCTTCGTATTAATGAAATCCCTTCTGATCACGGAGCGGATCAAGGACAATTTGCGTTTTCCGTCGATTGCCGAAAATCGGCAATAGGGCAGCCCAGCCCGAACCATAAAGTTCCGGATAGTCTCCCAACGCTCCATGTCACGCGTTAGATTAATGATGAAAATCGGAATATTGGTCTCGTTTGCCATCGTGCTTCCGAAAACGCAGGGGTCTTAATCGTGCGACGGTCGAACTGTAGACCAAGCATGCGGCGAGTGCTAGTTAGAGGTCAGGCAGCCAGTTGCCAAGAGCGGGCTCAGCAAATCTCGAAATCTTGCCGCTGACATGACCGTGCCCTAATCTATATTGGACAACGGAGCCTCGACGGCTAATCCCTTACGGTTGAGCAATGAAGAACATCCTTTGGATCTGCGGACGATTGCCTACACCGTTATTCACCGGCGACGCGCTCTACTCTGCGGGCCTGTTGAAAGCGTTGGCGCAGACCAATGAAGCAGCAATCACTCTGGTTGGGACCCGCAGGACTGACGAGCCGGTGGGCGACCATATCCTGAGCCTGCCAAACACCACTTGTGTCGACGTTCCCCCCACCCGCTCGTCAGGCCTCCGGAGTCTGCTTTCGCCCCTTCCGCGAGATGCGTTCAATCTGAGTACGCCCGAACTAAGTCGGTCTCTGGCAAAACTACTGCAGCGAAATTGGGATTGGATCGTGATCGATCACGCCTATTCCGCAGGGCCGCTCTCCGCAGTTCTGCAAAACCGCAAACGCGCATCGATCTGCTATATCTCGCATAACGCCGAGGGGGCCATCCGGCCGCGGATCGCTAGCAGCTTCAACAACCCGCTGCGCCGGACACTCATGCGGCTGGATGCCGAAAAATATCGCAGATTGGAGAACATGATTCTGCAAACTGCAGATGCTGTCACGTGTATCTCTGCCGAGGATGCATCCTACTTCGAGCGGTTCTCGAAGCAGGTCCACATTGTTCCACCGGTCTATCTTGGCTCTGTCTGCCCTGCCCGTCAGATCCAATCCGACTGCCCTCGCTCGTTGCTCCTCCTGGGCTCTTTTGAGTGGGGCGCCAAGCAAAGGAACCTAGAGCTAATCGTGGAAAGCCTGCTACCGGCTCTTCAACAGAATGGAGTTACCCTCAACGTCGTCGGCACAGTCCCGCAGCATTTTCGCGATCGTTTCACCAGCTTCCGCCCGCATTTGTCGTTCCATGGACGTGTCGACGATGTTTCGCCATTTGTCGCCTCCTGCCGCGGGGGGCTGGTGCCGGATTTGCTTGGCGGCGGGTTCAAACTCAAAGTTTTGGACTATGCGTTCCAGCGGCTGCCGATATTCGGTTTACGCAATGCGCTGGCCGGCACCACCGTCACGGAACAATCAGCAATGTTCCCTGCCGACGGCTTGGACAGCCTCGCCGAGACCATCATTCGCAACATCGATGACCTTGCCACGCTCAATCGAAACCAGGATTCACTATTCGAGTTGCTTTCCGCCCGGTTCGGCCTGGAAGCCGGAACCCGTTATCTTTCGAAGGTCTTTCTGTGAGGGGAACGGCATTGTATCTTCGCCGGCAAGTCGCAGCGGGGCCGCTCCAAATGGATGGGCTTCGAGGCCTGCAGACTGTCGACGGACGCTAGATGAGTTCAACCACCACCAGCACCATGGACTCGGCGTCGGGCCCGATCTCGGAACTTCAGTCGGATTTCGAACTGAACTCGACCGGAAAGCGCCTGGTCTCGATCTCGATTTTCTCCGTCCTTTTCCTTGGCCAAATTGCTTACAACATCGGAGAATTTCCGCTCGCATGCGACTTGGTCTGTTACGCTCTGTTGACAGCCTACCTGTTAGCCTCCGGATACGCCGCGCCGAGCGTTCCTTCCCTGTTTGTGTTCATAAGCGTGATCGCGCTCGCCGCGTTTCGTATTCCCTTCGCAACTTCCGGCACGTCCTGGAGCTCGCTTCTGCTTCTGACCGTCCTCTACCTACCATTGTGCTTCCGTTTCAAATGCCGCCCCGGACTTGAACCTGTTCAGGATTACACGCTGAACGCCTATGTCTTGGTAGCGTCCGCGATCGCAGCAACGGCCGTTGTGCAAATCGCGCTGGTCAATGGCCTTCACCTCAAGGCACTCGCGAACATTTACTTTGTATTACCCCAAGCATTGCGCGGCGCCGGCTTCTACACTTTCTTCCGTGAAGAAGGAGGCATCGTAAAAGCCAACGGGTTCTTTCTTCGTGAAGCGGCCGATCTGTCGCTTGTAACGGGGCTCGCCCTCCTCATCGAATATCGTACCAGAAAGAGATCGATCGTATTGGGTCTGCTTGCGGCAGGCTTGCTGTGCTCATTCTCCGGCTCAGGATTGATCGCAGTGTTCGCCGGTTTGCTACTGCCCAAAACGGCGAATCGCATTCCTGCCTTCATCGTCACTGCAGTCGGCGCGGTGCTATTGCTCGTCATTCTCTACAATCTGGAGCTCCCGTTTCTCGCCCCGTGGTTTGACCGCCTGTCTGAGTTTGGAAAGTCCGGAACGAGCGCTTATGCCCGATTTGTGGCCCCAATGGAGATGGTACAAAACAGCCTCGACGGCGGGATATTGAACACGTGGCTCGGCAAGGGCGCCGGCAGCTTCTTCCGGGACCTCTCGCTGGCCCGATTTACCTATGAAGTGGCCGATCCGACCTGGGCCAAGGTAACTTACGAATACGGCCTGCTTGGATTTGTTCTGCTGCTGACGCTGGTCACGATCCGGCTGTATTCGAGTTCCCTGAGGGTCGAGGCTTGCCACTTTTTTCTGGTGAGTTGGATTGGCTTTTCGTTTCTGCTCAAGCCAAATTACTGTCTCTTGATCTGGCTTCTGACCCTCGTGCCGAACGCACGTCGGCTGTCCAGGCCATGACGCCCGTTGTGCCGATATCCCACCGTGGAACGCACTACCTCACCACCCTAAGAACGTTGAGGGCGACCCTCATCAATCTGGGGCGGCTTGTTGGTGCGTAGCGCCAACTTACGAGGGAGCGGGAAAGCTGCCTGGGGCCAGCCACCACCGCTATGGTCCAGAATAACAACGACATTCGCTGGGAGTATGAAAAACCCTGCGGATAGGACAGGGCTCGGAGAAAGTCAGCAATGATGCGTCTTGCGCTGTCCTTCGCGATCGGATGACGGTCGGGCCGCAATGCGTATGACGCAGCGCGCAGGCAAAGAAACAGCATGTTTCTGTTCAACGCCTCAGGGGCGACAGACAACCCAACACTGGCGGCAATTTCGCGAAAATACCCAATCCGTCGCCGGGTGACATCCACTTCTCGGGCGAAGCGGGTGTCTTCCAATTCCAAAAATGCACCGTGATTTGCGCCGTGGACGCGGTAATCCACGAGCGGTTTGGGGATCGTGATCACATCACCAAACGCGGGGGCAGCCGTCACCAAATAGCTGTCGGGCGCTCTGTCCACGAAGTCGGTCTTGAAACTGAAAATTTGATCAACGACCTCGCGTGGATAAGCATTGCCAGACCCCGGCGGGGTTGGGTAGACGCCCGCAGTAATTGCCCACTCACGAATTTGTTGAGGCGTAGGGGTTACAAAATACTGTGGCAGAATACTGCCCGTTGCATCTCCATCTGCATCAATTGTTCGCATTTGAAACTGGAATTTGCTAGCTTTTTCAGACCAAACCGCCGCAATTTCGGTCATTACGTCGGGATGTAGCGCATCGTCGGAATCCAGAAAGATGACGACGTCGCCTGAAGAACGGCGGAATCCATTCACGCACGAGGGCATTTGGCCGGCATTTGCCTGTTCGATAAGCGTAATTCTGTCCGCAAACTTTCCAATCACCTCAAGCGAATTGTCTGTCGATCCATCGTCGACAACGACCACTTCCACCTTAGGCCATCGAATTCCTAACGCACTCCTGATCGCCGCGCCTACAAATTTTGCATAGTTGTAGTTCGGGATGACGACAGAAAGAGCTAATTCACTCGGGTCCCGGGGCATTTCGATCCTGACTGACGAACATTCTGGTCGGTCCATTTTCCCACGCCAGCTTCCTTCATGCTGTCTTGTGATAAGGACACCCCAACCAAGGCGAAGGAAAGTCGCGTGTGGTGAAGAGCCGTGCCACGAAACTGTCTAATTGTGTTCACGGATCTGACCTAACTGGCATGGTACGCGATTTGCTAGCACAACTACAAATCTACGAAGTAGACTTGGAAGTGACGATGTCCGCTGAACTGTATCGGGAACTGTCTTGGCTTCCAAGACCGCCCGAGGATTTCTCTTCTCGCTGCAAAGACCTTTTGATGACCGGGACCGAGTTGGGAGACCAAATCCGGTTTCTCGCGACCCATGCGCTGGATGAGCGGCAGCTTTCGCGATTGGGACGCGCGATTGTCTCGGCCCGCGAGCAGGGACGGTCCCTGCAACCGTTGGCTCCATTTCGGCTTGGCCTGATCGGAAACGGCACCTTGGATCTCATGGTCCCCGTCCTGATTGCGACGGCCGCGCGCCACGGCTTTGCCCTCGAATGCATCACCGGTGCGTACGATCAATTCCTCCAGGACGCCTTGCAGCCGGACTCACGTCTCAACACATCCCGACCAGATGCAGTCCTGGTTGCGCTCGATCACAGAGGCCTTGCGCTTCAACCCAGCCCTGGCAACGAACAGGTTGCCGCTCAGACCATCGACGCCGCAATCGGCCTCCTCAACACCATTCGTGCGGCGATTGCGCGCAACAGCGGCGCTGTCTGCATCGTCCAGACACTTGCGGCTCCTCCAGAAGGGCTGTTCGGATCCTTCGATCGCGCGCTGAGCGGAACGAGCAGAAACCTCGTTGATCGCTTCAATCAAAAGGTGTGCGAGGCGGTCCTCCAGTCAAATGATCTGCTCCTCGACGTTGCAGGCGTTGCTGAAACGGCTGGCCTTGCAAACTGGCATTCCCCGGCACAATGGAATTTGGCTAAACTGCCATTTTCCGATGATTACGTTCCGCTCTACGCAGATCACATCTGCCGGATCATTGGAGCGATGCGCGGCAAGAGTCGCCGATGCCTCGTGCTCGACCTCGACAACACAGTTTGGGGCGGCATCATCGGTGACGATGGACTTGAAGGAATTCAGATCGCGCAAGGCGACGCCACAGGCGAAGCGTTCTTGTCGGTCCAGCAGATTGCCCTCGCCTTGCGTGCACGTGGCGTCGTTCTGGCCGTAAGTTCGAAAAATACGGATGCGATCGCACGGCGTCCCTTCAAGGAACATCCGGACATGCTCCTGAAGGAGGATCACATCGCCGTGTTCCAGGCAAACTGGGATGATAAGGCAACCAACATACGTGCGATCGCAAAGGAATTGGCGCTTGGTCTGGATTCCTTCGTTTTCCTCGACGACAATCCGGTCGAGCGCGGCCTGATCCGGCGCGAAATCCCTGAAGTGGCGGTTCCCGAACTGGACAGCGATCCCGCCAGCTACGCCCGCACCCTCGCGGCAGCAGGCTATTTTGAGGCGATCGCTTTTTCCGATGAAGATCGCGCGCGGGCCGACATGTATCAGGCAAACGCCCGCCGCTTGAATTTGCAGGGACAGACTTCGGACCTTCAGTCCTATCTGCGGTCGCTGGAGATGCGTATCGTGTTCGGCTCCTTCGATCGCACGACGAGGTCGCGCGTTACACAGCTGATCAACAAGAGCAACCAGTTCAATCTGACCACTCGCCGTTATACCGAGCCCCAGATCGAACAGCTCGAGCACGACGGTGATGCGATGACGCTGCACGTCCGACTGCTTGATAAGTTCGGCGACAACGGGATCATTTGTGTCGTCATATGCCGCCCGTCCCGCCCGGGCACCTGGACCATCGACACCTGGCTAATGAGCTGCCGAGTGCTGGGACGGTGCGTCGAACAGGCGGTGCTTGCTGAGATCTTGTTCCGTGCACGCGCTGCAGGCATCTCGACCCTGGAAGGCCTTTACGTTCCAACCGAGCGAAACGAGATGGTCGCCGAACATTATGGAAAGCTTGGATTTACGCGGATAGAAACCGCTTCCGACGGCAGCAGCCGATGGGAGCTGAAAACCGATGCAGAACTCGGCGACCTGCCGATGACTGTGGAGCGTGAACAACTGCAGCTGCAGCCTGCTTAAGCCAACCAATCTTTTTCCCGCAAGCCTTTACGCCCGAGCTGATCGTCGATGAGCCTCACATCTCCACTGTTTTTCGCTTTCCTGGCCGGAGTCATTCTCGCCTATCACATCAGCGAGTCCGTTCCGTATCGCAGGTTGGTGCTCGGATTCGGCAATGCAATCTTCATCGCCAGTTACCTCACCGACTACATCCAGATCCTGCCCCTGCTTGCTTTTCTACTCTTGGGCTATGCATGCGTTTCGATTCTTTCCGTCTGGAAGTCTTCGCTTGCGCTGGGTCTCGCGGTCCTTGGCGTTCTGGCCTGCTATGTCTTCCTGAAGCGGTTTTCCTTCTTCGATGATCTCGGTCGTCTCCCCTTTCCATATTTGACGATCGGGCTGTCCTATATCCTGTTCCGAATCCTGCACATAATGGTCGATGTCCATTCGGGGGACCTCGAAGAGCGAATCGGGCCGACCGCATTCTTCCGCTACACGTGCAATTTTCTGTGCTTTGTGTCCGGTCCGATCCAGCGCTATCAGGACTTTCGCGCCGCAGATGGGATCGCCGTTGTCAAGCTCGACGCAGACGCCGTATTCCGGGCCTTTTCCAGAGTGGTTGCCGGCTACGCGAAATTTGTGATCATCGCCGCTGTGGCAGAGTACGCGTTCTCGTTCCTGAAGCCGCAGCTATTTCAGGCTGGCGACCCGTCGTTCGCGAGGCTGTGCATGCTCTATGCTGCCGCCGCTTCGCTCTACACCGTGTATCTGTACTATAATTTCTCCGGATACATGGACATAGTTCTCGGCAGCGGGGTGCTACTCGGTCAGACCCTGCCGGAAAACTTCGACAAACCTTTCTCTGCCCGCAGCTTCCTCGAGTTTTGGCAGCGTTGGCACATGACGCTCTCACAGTGGTTCAAGTTCTATCTGTTCAATCCGCTCGTCATGCTCCTGATGTCTTGTTTTCCTGCGCCCGCGCTCACGGCCTATCTTGGCGTTTTCGCTTTTTTCGTCACGTTTCTCGTGATGGGCGTTTGGCACGGGACCACGGCCGTGTTCGTCGTCTACGGATTGCTGATGGGGGCTGGCGCTAGCATCAACAAGCTATGGCAGGTCGCCTGCGCGGAACGCCTTGGAAAGAAGCGCTACAGGACGATGACCGAGACCTTGGGCTACGTCTATTTTGCGCGCGGCGTCACAATCAGCTATTTCGTGTTGGCCTTGACATGTCTGTGGACGCCTGAATTGTCCGATTTCACGCGTTTGATTGGCCGGCTTGGCCCTGCCGGGATGTCGGCTGCGTTTGCCGGGATTGCGTTTGCGTTTGGACTGTTCTGGTGGCTGGCTGATCGGGTCGCCCCCCGCCTGACCGCGCCAGCCTTTCTGGCAACCGCGCGCGACAGCCTTGTCGGCCGAAACCTGACGCTGGCGAGCCAGATGATGGTCATCGTCGCGGTCACCGCGTTGCTCCATAAGTCTCCCGACTTCGTCTACAAGGCGTTCTAAGTTGAGATATATCCTTCGACAGACCGCGCTGACCTTTGCATCATTCGCGTTTCTCTATGTTCTGATTGGCGGCCTGTCCTACTTGGTGTTCCCAGACCCTTCGCACGGAGGGCCTCGCGACTTTCAGGTGGCAGAGCGCACACTGTTCATGACAGTGCCGAAGTACGTGTTCCTCGGGCGCAGCGTGCTCGACACTCCGGACAGCAAGGTGCTTATCGTAGGAGCCTCCAACACGGCCGTCGGCTTCATCCAGAAGCTCATCCAGCCGAAACTGGCGTGCGCCAAGGTTAGCAATCTCGCGATGGGCGGCGCAAACATATCGGAGGTTGCTCAGGTCATCGATCTTGTGCGCGAGACGCAGAGCAGGCCCAGTGCTGCGCACAATACGTTCGTCATTGGGGTTTGGTATGGGATGTTTGCGGATTCCGACATCAGATTTGCTGATCCCGATCGGAATCGCGGAGAATCCGACCTCGATATTGAGAAGTACCGATACGGCTTCTACCGCCGGACCGCCAATGGCCCCGTCGCGGTCCTACCTTCCAAGTGGCTGGATGCCGGCGTCATGGCAATTCGCCCGCTTCTCCTTGTCGAGAAGGCTGCACGCGAAGCCAGAACGGGCGTCAATCTGCTCCTGACCGGGCGCCGGTCCGCACAACGGACCGAGGTTGAACGTGAGGCTGCGGTGATGTCGGAACAGGACAAGAAAAAGGCCCTAGAATATTGGCAGGAAAGCATGGGGTTCAAGAGTGGGATTTCCGAGACGCAGTTCAACCTACTGAGGAGCACGGTTGCGTCGTTACTTGATTCGGGAGAGCGGGTCGTACTCGTCGATCTTCCGATCCCGTCGTGGCACCGCGACGCAAGTCCGTATCAGCTCGGCTACGAACAAAAGCTTCAGGAATTGTCCGGGCAGTTCAAGGAACGATCAAATTTCATCTCAATATCGATGGGCGATCTTGACGGAAATTTGGATTACTCTGACGAGGTGCATGCAAAGCGACACTTGGCCAACATCTGGTCGGAAAGATTGGCTGGCATCTTGAGTTCTTTTGCCTGTCAGGAGAAGACTAACAAGCCAAAGGTCTCATCGAGAGCTCCCGAACAGGCTACGGCAGCCTCGTCCGATCATTGAATAGTCACCAACGGTCAATGCGCGAACATCGACGTTAAGGATATTCACTATGGATCAAGCTCAAATCTACGCGAAGCTCACATCTGTCTTCCGCGACGTGCTCGATGAGGACGACCTCGCCCTGACAGCGGCAACCACGGCCGATGACGTTGACGGCTGGGATAGCTTGTCTCACATTCGTCTCGTTCTGGCGGTCTCGAAATCCTTTGGCGTGAAGTTCTCCGCATCTGAGATCGGCGGATTGAAGAACGTTGGCGAGTTCGTCGAACTGATCCAGAAGAAGAGCTGAGAGACCGAGTTGTCGGAATCCAGCGAGATTGCTCCAGCCTTGGCTAACCTCGCCTTTCATCATTTCGGCTTGGCTGTCGCCTCTCCGGATGACGCATTTCGGTATCTGGCGTCGCTTGGCTATCGCGCGGGGAATTCGGCGTTTGACCCACTCCAGCGGGTCAACCTTGCCATGCGCCACCATCCGATGATGCCTGACGTTGAGGTGATTTGGCCTGGTGATGGCCCCTCTCCGATCGACAGGCTGATCAAGAAAACAGGCACGATGATCTACCATTTATGCTACGCATGTGCCGACGCTGACGCGGCGCTTACCGCCCTTTCGGCCGCTGGCATGGAGATCCTAACGGTTAGCCCCCCCACGCCAGCCATTTTGTTCGGTGGCCAGCACGTTTCGTTTCACCATATTTCAGGTTTCGGTCTCATCGAGATTTTGCATACTGGCTCGCCTGGGACCGTAAATGTCCGGCACATGGACAGTCGATGACAAGCAAGACCATTCGAAGAATTCCAACGCAAGCCAGCGTTGTTTTCGGAGCACTGCTGATCGCGCTGGCGATCTCCGGCAGATCGGCTCAAGCTCAACTCGGAAGAACGACCGCGCCCGTTTCCGGTGGCACGGGAGTTGCTTCGCAACCTCCCAATGCCTTTCAGGGAATGACCGGAACGTACGCGCCGCCACACAAGACGCCGGATGGCCGAGCCTGCATCGCGGTCCACCCCATGACGCGCGCGCAAATCGTCAACCCCAAAATCATTGATCAGATCGTTATCATCAACAACATATGCGGCCAGTCGATCAAAGTCCGAGTCTGCTATGCCGGCAGCAACGATTGCATTAATGTACCTTTGGGGGGATATGAGAGGTTACAGAGAACGTTGGGCGTTGGGGCCGGCTCAACTTCCTTCAGATATGAATATCGTGAGCTATACTGAACTTCTTGCAGCCGCAGCGCTCAGGCTCGCCTGCATGCCTAAGACGCGCGATATCCACTGGCTCGGGTCCCCGAGCACGGGCACACTGATGAAGAGAGTTCGACCCAAAGCCTATACGGCTCGTTTCACGTCGCGCGGCGTTGCCGGGTTTAGTCTTGCCTGCGTATTGGCCGCGTTCATTTTCATGTCGCTGACTTCCTCCCCAAGCCAAGGGGGAGAGCTTCCGGCCGCGGAGTATACCCTCCAACTCAATCGCGCCATATCGCCCGCGTCGGGCGGAACGATTCTGGCCGCCTCTGACGGTCTGTTCACGCGGGCAGGGCTTAGCGTGCGCGTGGTGGCCGGCTCGGGAGACGCTGACGCAATAGGTGCAGTTGCGGTCGACGAGAATACCATTGGGATCGCATCGGCTGCGGCGTTCCTCAAAGCGCGATCGGAAGGGCTCGCAATAGTCGCCTTCGCCGGATGCTATGCGGCGAGTCCAGTCGAGTTTTTTACCCTGCCCGACACCACGCTGCTGCGGCCATCGGATCTGGAGGGAAAGCGAATAGGGTACAAGAGGGGACCCGAGCTTTCTGTCGTTCTCTACGAGTTTGTTGCGAAGAACTCCCTGGCACAAAGCAAGCTCCTCCCAATCGAAAGTGAGGACCCTTTGCAGGATCTGCTGGACCGGAGAATAGACGTGCTTCTTGGTCGCCTCGACATTGAAGGTCAGGAGTTGGCGCGGAGGAACATAGGGTACAAGACGCTAAGTCCCGCCTCCTATGGCGTGCGCGCAGCAGGACCAGTCTACTTTGTTCAAGAGCGCACCCTCGGTAAGCGGCGCAGTCTCGAGAAATTCGTCATCGCGACCGCTGCGGGCTGGAACGCTGCATACGCCGACTACGAGCGAACAATCCCCATCATCGCCAACTCTATTGATACGCCTCTTTCGCGGCCGCTGATTGCTCGACTCATGGATGCGCAGCGTGGTTTCTTGCGACCCTATGGGACAAGGTTTGGTGAGCTGGATGAGAGGCGCATTCACGTGCTTCATGCACAGCTTTTGCAGCGACGTCTCCTACAAGAAACGGTCGATCTGACCCGCGCGGTCAACTACGACATTCTGAAAGAGGCCTATCGTAGCGAGGCGAATAACCTAAGTCGCGATGAGCGCTGATCAGATGTCTAACGCTACTCAAGCTATCATTTTTGGCGGCGCAGGTTTTATTGGAACCCATCTGGCAACATGCCTCGTGGCATCGCAAAGGTATAAGCGCGTCGTATCGGTCGACATCGGCCAGCCCAGGGCCAATGTAGCCGGCGTCGAATACCTGCACCATGATGTGCGGCAGACCATCGATCCCGGCATTTCGGACGGGAGCCCCACCGACATTTTCAACCTCGCTGCGATCCATGTTACCCCGGGGCACCCGGACGGTGATTACTATTATACGAACGTTCTTGGAGCCGTGAACGTCTGCAGATTCGCCAACGCGATTGGCTGCAGCAACATAGTCTTCACAAGTTCCATCTCGATCTACGGACCAAGCGAAGCAGCCCTTGATGAAGAGGCCACGCCCGCGCCCGTGAGCGCTTACGGGCGCTCAAAGCTCGCAGCCGAGAAAATCCATCTGCTCTGGCAATCCGAAGCCCTTGATCGGAAGCTCACGATCGTTCGCCCCGCCGTCATCTACGGACTTCACGAGCGGGGAAACTTCACCAGGCTTTCGCGGCTGCTGAAAAGGAACTCCTTTGTCTATCCGGGGCGGACAGACACGATCAAATCGTGCGGCTACGTAAAAGATCTCGTCTCGTCCATGATGCACATGTCGAACCAGCATGACGGTGTGTCCATCTATAATTTCTCTTTTGAGCGCAGATATACAATCAGCGAAATCTGCGCTGCGTTCTCGTGCGTCGCTGCCTACAGAAAACCGCGGCTGACCATTCCAATCTGGTTCATGAATCTCGCCGTACTTCCCTTTGAAGCCCTGCATTCGGCTGGCCTCAAGACGGGCATCAATCGGGACCGCGTAAGGAAGCTATGGTTCTCGACGAACATTCTGCCTAAACGACTTGTCGAAAGCGGCTTCAAATTTTCGTACGATCTGGAGAGCTCGCTTGTCGAATGGAAGCGCGAGTCGGCTCTAAGGGACTTCGATTGATGTCGTTACTTGGTCGCGATCAACAATCCTTGATCAAGAGCAGAGCGGATGTTCGTACAATCGGCGATGAAGAGAAGCCTAGTTATCCAGCGATGCTCGCAGCATCGGGTCTCTGTACCCTGATTGCCTTGGCACCGCTTCCCTTCGCATCCATGGATATGCGAATTATCGCGGTTTGGGTGTTGTTGCTTTCCGGGGTGCTTTTGCTGACGGTCCCGCAGGAGATTAGCTCGCGAGACCTTGCTTTCCTGTGCGGATTCGCCGCGATCTCGTTATCTTGGGTATTCGTCGTCAGCGAGCAATTGAGTGAAACGTCGCTGCTATCTCGCCGACTGGCGGCCCCAATTTGGGGGCAGACTTCCGCAGTCCTGGGCGAGCAATTGAGCGGCTCGATTTCTGTAGCCCTCAATCAGCCCTTCTTCTCGGCCGGATCGCAGATCGCTTGCCTCCTGTCCATGCTGTGCGGGTATCTAGTTGGCCGCAACCGGCACACCGCCCGCTTGTTGCTGGTGTCATTTTTGGGCTCGACCTTGGCCTATGCTATCTATGGACTGATCGCCCATAGTTTCTGGCCGGACTATTTGCTATGGCACCGGAAGTACAACTATTTGGGTTCGCTCACTGCAACCTTCATCAATCCGAATGTTGCAGCTTGCTATTTCGGGGCCGCAACCATTGGATGGGTTCTTGTCTTCGCTGCAATGGGAGGAGATCGCCCCAGCGAACCGCCGCTTCCGTGGCGCGAGTGGGTCAGGTCTCGCCTGCACACCTTCTCGCCGCTAAGAACTCTTGGTCTGCTGGCATGCTTTGCAATGCTCTCCACAACGATGCTGACGGGATCGCGCGCGGGCTCGGTCCTAGCGCTGCTGTGCCTGGCCGGTGCGCTTGGAACCTACTTTCGCCGGGGGCTGCAGAAACGGGGGCTGCTCTGGATTTTTCCGATTGCGGCCATGCTTCTGATTGTCGGCGTCATTTCGATCCTCGCGCCCATGGTCAACCGAAGGTTCGGCGTGCAAGGATTCTTTGATTCGGGTCGCTGGCAGGCCTACGCATCGACGATGGAAATAATCAGAGACTTTCCCTGGCTCGGTTCTGGCCTGGGCACCTTTCGCTGGGTCTTTCCAGAATATCGAAGCGGCGACATTGCGTCATATGGGGTCTGGGATCAGGCGCATAATTCGACGCTCGAAGCGGCCGCCGAAATGGGCATTCCCTTCGCCCTTTTCTTGGGGATCGGTTGGCTCGTTTCCTTGGTCGTCCTGGTCCGAGGAATGTTAGGGCGTAACCGTGACGCGATCCTCCCGACCGCGGCCTTTTGGATTGGCCTATTGGCGATCCTTCATTCGCAGGTTGATTTTCCGCTGCAAGTTCCTGGCTTCGCTCTGGCAATCTGCCCCATTTTGGGCATGGGCATGGCTCAATCATTTTCGAGTAGAGCCAACGCGTTAACCCATCCTTTCAATAGGTCCTGAGCGGCTGTACATTTGCCTAATATTCTTTTAAAAACACCAAATTAGCAGGTCGGAAGAGGCTGGAATTATGAGCATTACGGGACGCCGGTTGTCGTCAAAGCTGATGTTTTCAGCCATGTTTTGTGCGTTTGCGTTCTGTCTGCCCAAAGGCGCGTTCGCCGCTTGCGTGAACGATCCTGATACCGCCCAGAAGGCAGCTGCCTTTACCACTAATCCGTCCTCGTTGCTCGAAGGACCCAATGGACCTCGTAGCCCAGATGACGTAGCCGCCGATGTACAAACCTTCGTGGCGTCCTATCCTCAGGCGCTTCCTGCGGTGCTGGCCATTTTGAAGGATCTGGAAAACAAGGGGCCTTCGAGTTCCGCGCTGCAGAAGGCCATTGGCACCGGCCTCGGAAAGGCGGCGAACGTCTGCAAGACGACCGATTTGACGTTTTCCCTGGAGATCCAGGGTGACTTGGGTGCCGCAGGATCGGCTGATGCCAACGCGCAATACGCGGCGCTTACCGGAAACGATCCAACCCGAAGCGTCGCTCTCTCAGGCGCCACAACCGGTTCCTCGGGCGGCGTGGGCGGCCAAACGTCAGCGACGGGCGGAACATCGGCTACCGGCTCGTCCTTTCAAACTTTTGTCGCCAACAGCGTGTCCAACAATCCGACAAATTATTTCAGTTCAAGCGTTAGCGGGGCGGGCTCAGCGGGCGGAACGACCACGGCGATCGTCTGTACCGTATCAGGTTCGTGCTGAGCTTTTGGCCTTCCTCCAACGATCCATCCGAATTTTTCGGCGTTCGGATGCGGTCGCTTTGATTTTAAGTAGCCGCGACGAATATCAGTCAGGATAGACCGGCCGGATGCTTCAAACACGAATCCCAAATGCTCATGCCTCGACGCAAATCCAAAGCGACGATACGGCGTCGTTTGAGCACACCGTTTCTGTAGCCCTTGGCCTGATCAGTCGGCAATACCCGGTGATGATCATCACGGTGCTGTTGTGCCTTGGCATGGCGGGGGTTTACTTGTTGACCGCACCCAAGCGCTACACCGGCACCGCCGTCCTTCTGATGGATAGCCGCAAGATGCAGGGGCTGCAAACGCAGGTCGGAGCGTCAGGAGACATTCCGATCGACACCGCCATGGTTGATAGCCAGGTCGAGGTCTTGAAATCAGAGACCATTGCCTCGGCGGTCATCAAGGATTTGCGGCTCTTGGATTCTCCGCAGTTTATGCGCGAGGACGCGGGTTTGTTAAGCGGAGTAACCCAGCTCTTCGCAAGCCTCTTCCCGGAAGAGAAGCCCTCCGATAACGAACTCATGCGAACGGCGATCGGGCGGATTGTAAGCGGGCTGACCATCAAGCGCGTCGCCCAAAGTTACGTCATCGAAATATCATACCAATCACTCTCGCGTGATCTGGCGTCTCGAATAGCAAATGCAGTCGCAGAGAATTACATTACCGATACCTTGGAATCAAAATACCAGGCCTCGCGCCGCGCCGCGGTTTGGCTCCAAGATCGTTTGAAGGAGCTTCGTGCTCAGGCGTCCTCTGCCGAACGCGCGGTGGCCGATTATAAGGCCAAGAATAATATCGTGGACGCCGGCGGGCGCCTGCTGACTGAGCAACAACTCGCTGAGATTAACAGCGGACTGACAGAGGCTCGCGGAAAGCGCGCGGAGGCCGAAGCCAAGCTGCAGCGGATCACCGCAATTCTCAATGCCGATGAGAGCGACTCTCAGGTCATTTTGAATGATTTGGCAACCGTCAATGATTCAATGGCCAATCCGGTCATTACGAAACTGCGCGGAACTTATCTTGATTACGCAGCTAAGGCGTCCGACTGGTCCAACCGTTACGGCCCAACCCACCTTGCTGTGGTAAATTTGCGCAATCAGATGCGCGAGATCCGGCATTCCATCCTAGATGAGCTTCGCCGGACCGCTGAAGCCTACAAGAGCGACCTTGCGATCGCCAACGCTCGCGAGGCAGCGAGCCAGAAGAGCCTCAACGATACGATCGCCGTATCAAATGATACGAGCCAAGCGCAGATCGTGTTGAGGGATTTGGAAAGCAACGCGCAAAGTGCCCGCGCCTTGTCGGATAATTTCCTGCAGCTCTACATGGTCTCGGTGCAGCAGCAATCCTTCCCGATGACGGAGGCGAGGGTCATCACTCAGGCCTCTGAGCTATCTTCGCCGAAGACTTCCCCCAAGACGGCCTTGGTTCTCTTGGCGGGTATCGTCGGTGGCGGCATTCTCGCAGGTATGGTTGCGATCTTCCTTGAAATGCTCGACCGCGTATTCCGAACCGTCCATCAGGTCGAAAGACTGATCCAGACCAATTGTCTCGCCTCTGTCCCGATCGTTGGTTTCGGAGCAGACCAGGGCGCAAATGGCTCGCTGAGCCGCCTCAAGGGATGGTTGCCGTTCGCGCGCGATTGGATGCCGGGCTCTCGCCCGACCGTTGCCACGGGTCAGCCGAGCTGGACCATGGAGGCGGGACCGGCTCATGGGACCCGCCCGGGCGATCGTCAGCTTAGAATCGACGACAGCGTTGGGCGCTTCGCGATCAATTCGCCATTTTCGCGGTTCGCGGAAGCGTTCCGTTCGATCAAATTGGCGACCGATCTGAGCAACTACGGCTCACCTCATAAGGTCGTCGCGATCACTTCAGCTCTTCCCAACGAAGGGAAATCGACGGTGAGCGAGGCTTTGGCTCAAACCACGGCGCAGAGCGGACTGCGCACCCTTCTCATTGATGGCGACATTCGTAATCCAAGTCTAACCCACCGTCTTGGTCGTTCGGCTGACGTTGGTCTCATCGAGGTCGTGTTCGGGAAGGTAGGCTTAAAGGACGCGCTCTGGGTCGATCCGCAGACCAATCTACACTTCCTGCCGTGCGTGGTAGCATCACGGTTCTCGAACTCGAGCGACCTGTTGGCCTCCGCGCAAATGCAAAAGTTCTTTCAGGATCTGCGCGAGCAATATGACCGCATCATCCTGGACCTCAGTCCGTTAGCGCCGGTTATCGACGTGCGCGCGACAGGTACGTTGGCCGACTCGTACATTTTGGTTATTGAATGGGCGAAATCGAAGGTCGACGTCGTCGAGCGTGTCATCCAAGAAACCCCAATGGTCCGTGAGCGCCTTATGGGCGCGGTTCTCAACAAGGTGAACGTCGCCGCCATGAGCCGTTACGATACGCACAGCGGAGGCTATTACCGCAATCGATATTACTCGCGATACGGGTACGTGGACTAACCGGTAGCGAATGGCCAATGCCGTTGGCAGATCAATCCTCGTACTGATCGCCCTCGTTTCAGCAGGCTGGGCCGTAATGTTTTTTTGGGGTCCAGCTCAGGACGTGCAGCTGGACAACATTGCCAACGCGGTTCTCTCCGGGACGGTGTTTGAGCGGAATTCGATTGCCGAAACTGCATTGGCTGCCGCCGAAAATCGGGCAACCTGTAACCCTCGCGAAATCAGGGCAGCGGCGATTATCCGCCTGCGTCTCTATGAGATGGCTGTAAGCTCCCTTGATGCGCGCCTTGCGAATGAGCGCCTAAGCTCGCTTCGCTCGTCTGTAAGAAGAGCCCTAGGCTGCGTCCCGACCGACGGGCTCTTATGGTTCATTGAGTATTGGAGCGCGATCAATCAGGGCGGCCAGGTCAGCGAGCATCTCGACGAATTGCGGATGTCGTATCGCCTTGCGCCGTATGAGGGCTGGATTGCTTTGCGCAGCCCATATGTGCTGGCGATCTATGACGTGCTTCCAGCTGACCTGCAGGAGAGTGCCCGCAAGGAATTTGTCGCCATGGTCCGAACGGGCTTGATCCGCGACGCGGTCAAGGTGCTGAAAGGGGCCGGATGGAGACACCACGATGTGCTCTTGGCCGGCCTTGCAACAGTAAGACTGGATTTTCGCCTTCAACTAGACCGCGCACTGAGGGGTGAAGGGCTGATCGCCGATATTCCGGGCGTGGAGCCCCGCGAGTTCAGGCCTTGGCGATACTAGCGGCGCTCGAACCGTGCCTGATCTGTGCCGATTTCAGGCGCCAATAAAAACTCGGCCACTCCCTCAACTAAGAAATTTTGACAGAGCGGCAGCCTGACGAAGAATGCGACTGGGACGTTGCAGCTGTTGGACGTTTGGACGGAGCCGGAGAAACGGAGCCGCAAAGAAGCGAGTTCGCTTGGACCTATGCGATCGTAGGTAACCAGTATAGACGCGCAGCCAGTCGGGTTACCCAGCAACTGCTGGCTTGAGGCGTGACCTGCCCCCTGTCAACCGCAACAAGTTCGCTTGCGGATATTTGCCCAGCCAAAGCGCCACGTAAATGGTACGTGGCGCGGGGCTCACTATTGCCGCAAGTTGAGCTTGAGGATCTGGGCGTTATTCGCCGTAACGATCGTATCGTTAGCAGTCGCGATCACGACACGAACGAACTGTAGGAATTTGGCCGTATCAACCGTCGCCGCATTGGCCGCGAAGAGCACGTCCTTGTCCCGCATGTCAAATTTGGTCGCAAGGAAGTAGGCGGCCGGATCCCTGAAATCCGCGTTGTAGACGATCGGCACGGTGGGACCGACGAACTTGGAACAATCCACTCCCAGCCGCTCCGCGAGCTCACGCGGCTCCCGGCGGTAGACATAGACACCACTGGGCTCGGCCTGAGCGTCCAGCAGACCTCCGGCCTTGGCCATGGCCTGGGCCATGTTGATTTTCCACATATCGAACGGGAACTGCCCCTGTGATCCCGACGCGCCAAAGGCCAGGAAGATCTGCGGTTCGCGATAGACGTAGATCGTATCGCCGGGATGCACCCAAACGTTGTTCGCCGGGGTGTAAACCAGGGCTCCAAAGGGAACCGTTGCGCGCTTTCCGTGACGCTCAAGCGTCACCCAGGTTTCCCATCCCTGCCCCTTCGGACCGCCGGCCCGGGAGATCACGTCCAGGATGCGCTCGCCGGCCGCGTTTGCGGTGAGACGCGTCGGAGTGTTGACCTCCCCGAGGACACTGATCAGCGACGTATTTTGGGTGATCAGTGACACCACCACCTGCGGTTCGATGGCACGATTCCCGATCGCCTTGACGATGTCCTGCTGAATCTCACTTGGCGTACGACCATTCGCCTTGATCGCACCCGCATACGGAACCGTGATGAATCCGGCAGAATCGACATTTTGGTTGGGCAGCGAAACAAAGTTACCCGGGCGAACGCCAGCCTCGGCCGGAATGAAGAGGCCGCCTGCGGCCGCTTCGAAGATCGATACTGATACGACGTCGCCGATACCGAATTTGATGGAGGGCGGCGGACGATTATCCGGGAAGGACCCAGCAATGGCTCCAGGACCGTATTCCCTGACGATGTCGACGACGGTGGGGGTGAGCTTCACCAGCCCGTAGTCAGGGCCGTTGACCGTCCGCTCGCTCTTGATGACGTGGTCCTCAGGACCCGACATCGGCATAATCGCGCACCCCGCCGAACTGAGCAGGACCGCGGTATACACACTCACCAGAACGAAGCCCCGTTTCAACAACACCCAAGTCCCCAATTTATCAGCCCGCAAACTCAGTGAATTCCTCAAGTGAGTCAACGAATAGAGGGCTGAAAAGGCCCGTCGCGACGACGAAACCCGGAAGTTGTTGCATTGCAGTTACAGGGCGCAAGGCCACTTCGGCACACAGGCTCAATACGCATTCCGGCGGTTTGTAAGTTCCAGACAGGTGAGCAAGAGAACCTTGAAGTCCAGCGCGAGGCTCCAGTTGTTAATATACCAGAGGTCGCAATCGATGCGTCCCTTCATTTGCTCCACGAGGGCGGTCTCGCCTCGATAGCCCTTGACTTGGGCCCAGCCGGTAATGCCCGGTTTGACATGGTGCCGGAACGCATATTCCGACAGCAATCTGCCATAGTGGCTATCATGCGCCAGCGCATGCGGCCTCGGCCCCACCAGCGACATGTCCCCCATCAGGACATTAATGAGTTGGGGAACCTCATCGATGCTGCTTCGACGGAGGAGGCGTCCAAACCTGGTGAACCGCGGATCAAACCGCTTGGCCTGGACAACCGTGGCACCATCCTCCATGACGGTCATCGTCCTGAACTTGAAGATGGAAAACTCCTTCGCGTTGAAGCCGTTGCGTTTCTGCCGAAAGAAGACCGGTCCAGGTGAGTCCAGCTTGACGACGATCGCGCTCAGAATCATCAAGGGAGCGAACACGACCAGCCCGACCAAGGCTCCGACGATATCGAGCAGGCGCTTGGATGCCTGTTCCGCCCGCGACAGCGGTCCCCGCTGAATTTCCACCGAAAGCGAGTTCTGCAATCTGAACGAGGGATTTCCTGCCAGCGAGCGGATTCGCCGGTCCGGCAACAATCGAACCGGAAGCGGCGAGATCCTAAGCCCATCGCGCACGAGTTCGACCTTGCGGGTATCGCTCCAAGGAAATGCCAAAACGATTGCTTCGGCCCCTCGAATGCGTGCAACCGCGATCGCGTGCTCTAGCGTGGCGGCCTCGCCCGTACTCATCGCAAACCCGCCTCGTCCGGCCGGGAACGCCACGCGCTCGACTTCGGTAAAGCCAAATTTTTCCAGCAATTCTTCGAGACCAAGTGCGGCCAGTTCCTCGCTTGTGCCCAGCAAAACGGCACGCTGACCCTCGACCTGCCCGTCAGCCACCACACCGGCCACGATGCGCTTGGCAAACCGCCGACAACCGACCAGCAGAAGAGGCGCAAGCAGACTGAAACAGATGACAGAGCCGCGGGAGTAGACGGCACCGCTCTTCATCAAGAACGCCAACGACGTAAGCAAAAGAATAACCAGGGTCCATTGTGCGAAGATCCGACCCGCATCCCTTTGCTTCTTTGCAAGCGCGGCACGAACATCGTACAACCCGGTCGAGTAGCCAATCAGCACATAAAGCAATGCCGCAACAGGGCCAATTCCGAACATTGGCTCAAGGTGATCAAGGCCGCTATTGGCAAGAATTTGGTAAAGTTCAGTCCCAACCACGCTCGCGAACAGGATCACCGCGGCGTCAAACGACGCGACCAGATGCGCAAGAGCGGAGTAGGGGATTTTGACGCCGACGCGACGATTTTGCCGATCTTCAATTAACGGCGCATTGTCGATTGGACCCTCCAATGACGCCGGCTCGTCCGGCGCCCGGTGACCGTCGGCTGAGGTTGAGGTTTGAGGGAACAAAATCGCCTCCTTGACAATGCCAACGCTTAATTGAACCTGCCACTCACCAGCAGATCATCGGGAATGCTGCATTGCAATAAAATAATGCGGTGCATTAATTCAAATTTGAATGGAGCCCGCTAGTGCCAAAAAGGTGAGCAGGGAGTCAAGTCACGGTTTGCAACGTCAGTCTGAGTTTCGATGAAGAATCTCCATTGCGTCCTCGCAATCATCGCGCTGGTTTCAATTCCCGACGCACGATCGCAGACCAACTCCGGAACGCGGGGGTGCGTTACCGGGGTCGGAGCTGCTCGGCAGCAAGAATGCGACAGCGAAGTCTCTAAACAGGTCGGCAGCGGCAGCAACATTATCCTACTCGATGGGGGGTGGCAGCTGGTCAAAACCAAGGACCCTTCAGGCGGACCAGATGCGGTCTCTATTATGCACGTTGCTGATGCGAAGAGGTCCGACATTGGGCTCGCGGGCCTCAGCCTCCAATGTGGCCGTCAAGGCATCGAAGTCCTTCTAATCATCCTGGAGCGGATGTCGCGCGGCGAGCCGAAGGTCACCCTGACGTCCGGGAACGGCCGAATTGAGGTGTTTGATGCATCCGTCGTGCAGGCAGGCCAAGCTCTGTTGTTACCTCGCAACGCTGCGGAGTTCGTAACCCGTGATTGGCAGCAGGCAAACGAGCTCTCTGTCGAAATTGAGGGAAAATCCGCTTCGATCCGCGGAACGGTCCCGATCGGCGGAATTGCTGCCGCTTACCAAATGCTAACCGAGAGCTGTCCTGCACGATGAGGAGGCGCCTTGTTCGGGAACCAGTTCACGGTTCGTTAGGAAAGCAGGTGGAATGGTGGCGCCGGAGACACACAATGACCCCGGTTGCCATATTTCTATTTCTCGCCGGCGCGGTCCTGGCTTGGCGTTTTCGCGTGTGGATTTTGGTGCCTTTCAGCCTGATCGCGGTCGTTGTCACGTTCCTGACCCAGCTATCGCTTGGTGCAGGACTAGCCGTCGCGTGCGGATACGGGTTTCTGATGGGTTTCGTCCCCCAAACCGGCTATGCCTTCGGCCTGTTGGCACAGACCACGTTGCTGGCCCGTTATTCGCGGAAGCAAACGTTTTCTCGCAAGGCATCCGTAGCAGCGCTCTACAGACGAACGTCAGCTGACCACACCGGACGGTAAATGGCCTGCAGGTTTTACGTCTTCAGATGCAGCCGACTGGCTCAAGGTGCCGCCAAAAAGGCGTTTGGCGGCGTTGATTCCCCGTGCGATAGTAAATCGATCTGCGGATCGTCGCCGGCTCGCCCTCCCCCTCACTATTTTGAAGTCTTCAATTGTCGATCGCCTTTTTCCTTCTGATCGCGCTGTTAGTCGCAACTCCAGCCGCACCATTCATTAGCTATATCTTCGTCCAGCATGCCCTGTATTTGGTCGCCGCGATCATGCTGGCGTCCGTCGCTATTGCGGCGAGCCCGGCGGATATCATTGCGGCTGCGACGCTCCGCAGATTTGCTTGGGCAGCGCTCTTCCCCATCGTCTGGATGATGATTCAGATTGTCCCGCTTCCAATTGCATCGCTTACCAGTCCAATCTGGCCCACCGCAGCGGTCGCTCTAAATGACCCCACTTTGGCCAGCCGAATCAGCATCGATCCCGGAAGCACCTTGCGGAGCCTGACCTGGTATTTGGCCGTGCTATCATTGATCATCTCGACGATCCTGATCGCCAGAGATCGAGAAAGGGCAGAAACCCTTCTGCTTACATTGACGGGCGCGGCGACATTCATTGCGCTTGAGAGCTTGGCTGATCAAATCGAGTTCCTCGCGACAGCCGTGCCTGACATCGGTCAGTCAAATAGCCATTCCTTTGCTATGGCTGCTGTCATTGCGGCACTCGGAAACAGTGCAACGATTGCCATGGCAATAGAGCGACATTCAAACCGCGCTGGCGCCGTCTTACCTCTAAGCACTCCTGTGCTGTTGCGCATGTCCCTCGGCATCACCGGAATCGTTGTTTCCCTTGCTTCCTTTGCCGCGCTCGGACAGGGAATGCTGCTTGGGCTGACCGGACTTGGGTTTGCGATCATGCTTTTCGTTTTAACCGTCCGCCGCCTTGGATTCCGGCCCTGGCCATCCGCAATCTTGGCAGCAGTCCTGATCGCAATGGCAGCCGTGGCAACGCTACCCCTGGCACGATCCACTCCTTTCGTTGATCTTCTGGGCTTTGTTAGATCCGACGATCAAGCATCTCTCGCCGTGGCGCGGCGCGCCATGTCCGACACCTCCTGGACTGGAAGTGGCGTCGGTACGTTCACACGGGTCGCGCGGATTTATCAAGATTATGGTGTTGGTAGCGCAGTGGCCGCCCCTTCGACGGCAGTTTTGGTTGCCATCGAATGGGGACGCGTGGCCATGCCAATTCTCGCAGGGTTTACGCTTCAGCTTTTCTTATTCGCCTTGCGCGGCGCCGTCGGGCGCGGACGAGACTCGTTCTTCGCGTCCGCAACGGCCGCTATCGTGGTTGTCGCCCTTTGCGACAGCTTTACCGACGCAAGCATGTTGAACCCGACGGCCGAGATCATGCTAGCCGCGGTGATCGGCCTAGGGCTGGCCCAAAGCACAGGACGAACCAGCTCAATCTGAGGCAACCCAGACCCTGCTGCTTACGATCGTCGTCCAGAGCTTTGAGTTGGGCATCTGCATGCGCACCCAACGATAGGGGACGCGCGACCACGGCTTGATCTGCGAGGTCATGTTATCGAGCACCAAATCTCCACTCGTGGTACGGACAACGAGAATGAGGTGATGCTCGCCGGAATTCACAACAACCTCGCTCAACAGTAGGGCCCGGGCCGGCCAGCCACGCGCCAGCAATTCATGCCGCTTGCTGACCGCATAGTCGTTGCAATCGCCCCGCGCTGGATTGATCACCCATTGCTCGCCGGCCAAGCCGAGCTCATTTCTCTCTGGGGCGATCTCCCGGTTAACCATCTGATTGACTTCCTTCAGATCCCCCCATCGATCCTCGGTCAGCCGAACCGGCCCGCCCCGAAACATCGGCCGTGTGCGGCACTCGTCCCGATACCGCAGGCAAAATTGCGTATACGCCATTGGCGGAAGGGTAGGAGTCTCGAGCTTAATTCGCTGGATTGCGGATTGAAGCCCCATCGGCATTCCCAGAAGTCTCGCATGGACCGGCTCGAACCAAGTGAGACCGGCCGCGATAACCCCCAGGGCCAAAGTTGTGATTTTACGCATTGGTTACTCCCCGCATGCTTATTGGCTAGGAAGTTACCCTCAAGAGTTTGAAATTCTGCGGCATTTCGCCCGCTAAATGGACTCAAAAGCCAAGCAGAACTTTGCAATTCCGTTTACTATGTGCGCTGAACGCAGTTATTCGAGCGATTGACGCCGGAAGACCGAAAAGGCCGCCAAGTTCGGCAGATGATGAGATTGTCGGGATCGAAGAATAAGACGCGAAAGCCGGTTTTGCCGGAGGGCATTCGTATCTATGCAATAAGCGACATTCATGGATGCGCTGATCTTCTTCAGCAAATGTTCACCGTAATTGACCGCGATCTCACCACGATAGGTTCGAGGCGCGCAATCCACGTTTTCCTCGGAGACTACATTGACCGAGGACCTGACTCGAATCGAACCATCGAACTGCTGATTGAACGCGGCTTGAAGCATGAATCGGTCTTCTTGAAAGGCAATCATGAGGCCTTCCTTTTGGACGTGCTGAACGCTCCCTCGCAGCTTCAGAACTGGAAACAATATGGCGGGCTCCAAACCTTGGCGTCATATGGACTTAGCCCCTCTCTCAATCCCGATCCGGCTGAACAAGACGAACTCATTCGGCAATTGTCGCAGGCAATTCCGGTCCGTCAGCTGTATTTTTTGAGGAGCCTGCGCGCGCGCTTCGTATGCGGCGATTTCTTTTTCGTGCATGCGGGCGTCAAGCCTGGCGTCGCCTTGGCAAGACAACAAGAGCAGGACATGCTCTGGATCCGTGAAGAATTTCTCGAAAGCAATCGGAACTTCGGAAAATACATCGTCCACGGCCACACCCCCGTCCAGCAGCCAGACATACGACCGAACCGAATAAACATCGATACTGGTGCTTATGCTACGGGCAATCTGACGCTTTTGGCCCTTCAGGACGACAGTATGCTCGCTCTCTAATTGACGCACGGCTGCCGTTTTCTCTTTGGAGATTTGATGAATTCAACAACCAGAGCTCGTGTCCTAATGTTAGCCCTTGCGGCAGGGGTCGGCTGCTTCGGGATCGTATCAGGAGCCGCGGAAATGACGGCCTTGAATCGGCCGGATTTCCCAAAGGATCCAACCAGGGCCAGTCTCAACTCAAACGCACCAGTCGAATGGATCGGAACGATCTCACCGCTGCGTTCCGACCTTGAAGGCAACCAGGCGCTGGTTCTGGCACTACAGGCGATCCAGCAGGCGAGAGCCGATCTCGGGATTCGAGCAAACAGCGAACTTGCCCGTTCGCATCTCAAGCACGCTCTTTCCTTGGCGCCGTATGATGCCGAATTGTGGTTAGCATTGGCAGTGCTGGAGGCCGGGCAGGACCCCGACGGACCTGCAGCAATCGAATCGTTGAAAATGAGCTACCTCACTGCGCCGAGCGACGCGCGACTGATGCCTCTAAGACTTGCTACCGTCACCCAATTTGATGCCCTTACCAGCCCAGATCTAAGGGACTTGGCCCAGGGTGATGTACGTCTCATGTTGACGCGGCAACCGGATCAGACGCCGGCGCTAGTGTCAGCCTATCGTCAAGCCTCAGGCCGGGGCAGAGAATTCTTGGAGAGTGCGATCCGGACCATCGATCCCGCACGTCTCAGAACGTTAAGGGGGTAGATGGGGCCGGCGGGCCCTGGGCAGTCGCACAGCAGGTCACTCCACAGCTGGCTTTTGGGGATATTGCCCGTTCCTCGGGGAACGTCTAAGATCAACTCTAGTTCGGGGACCCTACCATGCGATCCATTTTCGGATTAGTTGCGCTCATCTGGTGCTTATCCACGTTGGTGACCCCGTCATATGCGGCCGACTACGCGATCCCTGTGGTGAAGCATGCAACGCGTGTCCCTTACATAGACCGGGGTCCAAATCCATATTGCGGCCCACGCTGCGGCTGTCCGACCGTAGTCCAGGTACGGCACAAGTCGCTGCAACAGGCGTATCCTTATACATTCGATCCCCGTACGAGGGATGAGCCTCATTACTATTACGGGTCGGTGCGAACGTATGTGCGTTATGCGAACCCGTTGGACCCCCAGCGGGTCCTGGCCTATTAGTCTGGTCCTGCGACTTTGCACCGCCGTTAAGATCCGTTTACACCTAATCGCGTAATCTCGTTCGTAAGACGAGGTGATTTTGATGTATGCGGTCCAATTGCTGTCGTGCGCATTTTTGGTATGCACGACCGTTACACTCAGCAGTTACATTTTGCTGCGACACTGCCTGATGCAGTGGAGCGACGAGTCCTAGGTCGCATCCTATGGCCGATAAGGCTTAACGGTTTTCCCCCAAGCCGGGTCTGTAATCGGGAAACCGGCACAACACAGCCGCTTTCAGGACCTTGTAGTGAGCAATGGAAGAACCCAGTTCCTTCAGGCGGCGCTGCCCATTTTGGATTTCCCTATCAAATAGATCCTGATGATGATTATCCAGGGCCTCACGCTCCAGATATTCGTCATCGCCATTGCCGAGCGTTACGGCCGCCCGTGCCAGCACGTCCTCGACCCGCCGGTTCAGGCCCGATTGCTCCCGCTCGGCAGCGTGCAAAGCGTCTTCGATTGCGATCATGATGGCTTCGATGTGGGACTGATCGGTTTCGGCGTCGCGCTCGGGTGAGCGAGCGCGGAACCCCGCCTCCCCCTTGATGCGGTCTCTCAGGAAATCGTGGGTACGGGCCCGCAGGAACAGCTGGAACATACGTGCCTTTTCCGATTGAAGCGCCAGACAGAAAATGGGTCCGGGATGGTTAATAAAGACTAAAGCCCGCGGGCCGCTCACCGCGATTCTGAGCTATCCAATGCCTTCCAAGCGCCTTCGTGCTTGGCGTACAGTTCTTGCCAACGCTGCTCACCCGTGACGGGCCACAGGACGCCTTTGTCGCGTACGACACGGCGGTCTTCCAGATTGGCGACCGGCTGGCTATCCAGCCGTTCGAATTCGAAGGTCTCTTCAAGCGTCAACCCTATCAAAACGCGCTGCCCGCCTGCATCAACGAAATATCGCCGCGGAGCGTTATTTCTGAGGTCAGTCATGGCGCGCCTCTCCCGAGATCCACGGCCCGCTTAACACGCTGACGCGGCGGCCATAGACCCAGACGAACAGCGGTACACCCGCAACCGGTATGATCAACGCAACGAGCCAGATCATCAACTCAAATCCCAACTCAACAGCACACGGTGGCAATCAATGGCCTACAAAAATCCGTGCGCAACCTAGCCACCACCAACCCGGCAGACAACGGCGGCTGCGATTTAACCTAACCGGACATGGTTACCTCGGTCATGCCGGCTCCATATACAACACAGCATCCTCGATAACCCGATCTCCTTATGGTTGTATATCTTCAGAATGCGCGCCGTGTGGCCGGCCGGGACGTGGAGGAACTGTAGGGTGCGTAGAGTTGGCGCATGTGCTTGCGCTTGCGCGATCGCCACGCACGCGCGGCGTAGCCAACACCGAAGCCGGCGAAGAAGATCAAGATCACGGTCACGACTGGCATCATTGGAAAATCTTTCCATTTGCGGAACGCTCCCTTCTTCCAGACACAGCATTCCCATCGTGCAGTTGTGTCGACATGATGATGAATGCTGCTGATTTCGTTGTCAGACGCGAGAAATCTTGGGCAGCAATCTGCTTGAGGATCGATCATCCGCATGCAGTCAACTGAGGAACCATAGGACCAATCTCACCAGCAACAGCGTGATGAAATAGACCCAGCCTGCCATCGCGATCAATGCCACGCTGAAGAACGCGCCCTCGAACGCCCGTTCTCGAATCTTAGTGAAAGGCAATGCCGCCCAGGCTTTTTGAAGCATCTGCGTATTTCGTATTGTCCGTTTGCGCGATCATAGCGTGTAAGCAAGCTAGCGCGGAGCTATCGGCACGAAATCCGCATTCTGTCCATCGGCGCCGGACCTACCGCGAAACAGCAAGAACCCTTTGTCTGTCGAGACGATATCCCCTGGCCGCAACGTGTCGTCGCTCAGCACGCGCTGGGTGGCTATCTTCTCCTGCGGATCTGGCTCGACCATGCGCCGCGGGTCGTTGAGTCGCCAGTCCCGCCGCGCCTGCTCGGCGCGCTTGCGTGCATCGTCGACTCTGCGTTTCCAATCCTCGCGAGGAATCAGACTGTCGGAAGAAAGACCCATGTCGTTCGTCGGCTCCTCTGCCGTCGACATCTGGTCGCCGGCGCGGCCCGGCCCCGGCCATGTTTGGGCCGCCACGACCAGCGCGACGATTGCGATGAAATGGGCCTTCGTGCAGGTCATTACGATCGTCCGGACACGCCGCGTGCAGTATTGTCTGTCATGATCGTCATGTCTTTCGGGGGCCATACCGGCTTGCGCGAGCTGAGCCATGCATTATCACGTGGTGGACATTCGGCTTGGGCTTTGAAATCGCATGAAGGGCATTATCCTGGCAGAGGGAACGGGTTCCCGGCTCTATCCGGTAACCGCCGTGGCGTCGAAGCAGCTCTTGCCTGTCTTCGACAAGCCGATGGTCTACTATCCGCTGTCCACCCTGATGTTCACGGGTATCCGGGACATCCTCATCATCACGACGCCGCAAGACCAGCCGCTGTTCCATCGGCTGCTCGGCGACGGCTCCGAGATCGGTGTGGACTTCTCTTATGCCCATCAGGACAGCCCGCGCGGAGTGGCGGATGCCTTCATCGTCGGCCGCGACTTCGTCGGCAAGGACCCCGTCGCCCTGGCGCTCGGGGACAGCATCTTCTACGGCAGCCGCCTGCCGGAGATGCTGAGCCAGGCCGCCGCGCGCGGGCACGAGCCACGGTCTTCGGGTACCCCGTCAACACGCCGGAGCAATATGGCGTGGTCGAGCTCGACGCCAGCGGCCGCGCCTTGTCCATCGAGTAGAAGCCGAAACAGCCGCGTTCGAACATCGCGGAGACCGGGCTCTATTTCTACGACAACGACGTTCTCGACATCGCCGCCGGAATCGCGCCATCCGCGCGCGGCGAACTCGAGATCACCGACGTCAACAGGGTCTATCTGGAGCGCGGAGAGCTGTTCGTGCGGCTCATGGGCCGCGGCATGGCCTGGCTCGACATCCGCACACATTCCTCGCTGGTCGAAGCCAGCCATTTCGTCCAGATCCTCGAGCAGCGCCAGGGGCTGCGCATCGCCTGCCCCGAGGAAATTGCGCTGCGGCAGGGCTACATCTCCCTTGAAGCCTTCGAGAAGCTGGCGCAAAAAAACGCCAAGAGCAGCTATGGCGAATATCTACTGTCGGTCTACCGCTCGTTCGGGCGCGAGGCAGGCGGCTCCTGAAGCAGAGACGGAATGCGCTTTGACGGCACCACCATCTTCGTGACCGGCGGCGCGGGCTTCATCGGCTCGGCCGTGATCCGCCATCTGCTGGCGGACACTGGCGCACGCGTCGTCAACATCGACAAGCTGACTTACGCGGCTAACCTCGAGTCGCTGCCGGGCCCAACCGGCCATCCGCGCTATTCCTTCGAGAAGCAATGCATCGGCGAGAGCGCCGGCCTGCGGGCGTTGTTCGACAAATACCAGCCGGACGCCGTGATGAACCTCGCGGCGGAGAGCCACGTCGACCGTTCGATCGACGGCCCGGCGGAGTTCATCCAGACCAACGTGGTAGGCACCTTCATCCTGCTTCAGGAGGCGCGGCACCAATGGCGAAGGCTGGTGCCGGAGAGGCGTGCGCGATTCCGCTTCCTTCACGTCTCGACCGACGAGGTGTTCGGATCGCTCGGCACTAGCGGCCTGTTCAGCGAAGAGACGGCCTATGCGCCAAATTCGCCCCATTCGGCGAGCAGGGCCTCGTCCGATCATCTCGTTCGTGCCTGGCGGGAGACCTTTGAGCTTCCCACCATGGTGACCAACTGCTCGAACAATTACGGGCCCTATCATTTTCCCGAGAAGCTCATTCCGCACATGATCATTCGCGGACTGGCGAACGAGCAGCTGCCGGTCTATGGCGATGGCGGCAATATCCGCGACTGGCTCTATGTCGCCGGCCATGCGGAGGCCCTGACGCTCGTGCTCGAGCACGGCGGGGTCGGCGAGACCTACAATATCGGCGCGCGCTGCGAACACACCAATCTCGACGTAGTGACGCGCATCTACGATCTGCTCGACAAGCTCTCGCCCGGGACCGCTGACCGCCGCGACCTGATCAGCTTCGTGGCCGATCGGCGCGGCCACGACCTTCGCTACGCCATGGACCCCGGCAAGATCGAGCGCGAGCTCGGATGGCGACCGCGTGAGAATTTCGAGAGCGGACTCGCGAAGACCGTCCGCTGGTTCTGCGACAACCGGACATGGTGGCAAAACATCCTCGACCGACCGGCGCGCGCGGATCGGCCTCGGCTGACAAAAGCCCGTGGTTATACGGAGCGCTGCGCACCGATTTCATCGCGGTAAGGTTGAGCGGTTAGCTTAATCCGCGGTCTTTGTTGCGAGTTTTCCCCAATCACTTATCCATCTCAGCACCGGGCTTCCCCAAGGCCCGGCCCCACCCAAGCAAAGCCGTCGAGCGACACGGGTCCGCTTGGCGGCTTTGTCTTGTATCTGCGAGAGGATCGTTTCGGATATGGCGCGCAAGCCCTGGTCGTTCAAGGAAGACCGTCGGTTAATGGAGCTGGCCAAGTCTTCTACGTCGCTGGAAGAGGCGGCAAAGCAGCTCGGCCGGTCGCCCCACGCGATCAAGCGCATAGCGCTGCGCCTTGGCCTGTCGCTCAAATCGAAGGCCACCAAGCAGGGCTGACAAACGCAGCCACGAGGCCAGTCGAAGCTGGAACGGCCGACGGTTCTGTACGCCGGAAGCGGCTTGACTCGCCTTTTTGAGAAGAACCTCACGATCCGATCCTGGGGAGCTGAGCGGCCTGCTTACGAATTTGTCTGGCCCACGCGGACAAACGATCCTCAAACTCGATCGTCCTATTTGAAACGACGCCGCTTCAACATAGCGCTCATCCCTTGGCTCTGGTGGAGGCGGCAGCGCAGTCGGCGGTCATATCGGCGATAGATGCCGGAGATGGCGCGCGGCCCCAGAGGCACCGGATTTTTCCTCCTTAAGGTTGATCGGTGAGGTTAATTGCACCCACCATTTGTCGCTTTGTCACGCACCCGATATCCCGTCTCCTAAAGACAAGGATCGACATGCTCGATAGAACCGAGGAAATTACGTCGGTTAGTAAGCGCCGATGGATTGGCGATTACCTTCTACCAATCGCCTTCCTGGGCGTCGCCGGCGCCGCGACGATTGCATGGATCACCGCAATTGGCTGGGCCAGTTGGCGCCTGATCGCTCGGTTATCTTGACGAAGATAGTGACCGCAATGGCAGATTTTGCCAGCCTTTCCGACCATTTCATTCTACGGATGTATGAGTTCATCCGTCACGAGGTCCTGTCCGTCGCTTCGACCCGCCTCGCCGCAAGACAGCGAGCGGATGGACTTCTCCAGAAGATCGACCGCCGAGGTCTTTTCTACAAACCGATCGATTGGCCCGAGCACCACAACACCCGTTGGCACCCTGAGACGATCTCAAGCTGATCGTGCTCAATGCATGAGGTGTTCCGACCGATCGGATCGCTCGCCGGGCTTGGTCGCGGGTCGCGGACGTCGGTTCATGATCGCCTACAGCGCCTGAGAGAGAAACGCCGGGCTCAGCGCCGCAGAGCTTGAGCGAACTGACAGCCCTAAGGGATCGGCGATCCGACGACCGCACGCGGCGGTGCTAAGAAACGCCTTTGCACTTGTAACAAAGGCTTATTGAAATGCATATTTTCTTGGTATCGGCTGTCATGGCCAGCCTCGCGCTCGTCTCGCTCGATATAGCAAATGCGGCCCAGAACTGCATGTTACTCGCGGAAGCTGAAGGTATGCGGGAATGTTTCGAAAGGGCGTTCTTCACGACACCCAAGCCTGAAGCGGCGACTTCGGCCTCGCAAAAGTCTTCACGCCCGAACTGTCCCATCACCGAATACGCAGAGCGTTTCGTATGGGTCGCCCAAATAGTCTCAAGCCTCACCTACGGAAGCGCACGCTTCCTACTGACGCTCTTCGTAGCGATCGCAGCGGGCGTCCCCACGATTAATGTCCGAGTCGATCTCATCGAGCGGGGGAGTGCAGCGAAGCAACGAATATTTGTCGTCGTACGGCGCCGGTTGTCTGCGGCAAACACTCGCGCCGAGCGGCACTTGAATTGTCTGATTTCCGACGGTGTAAAAGCAATTGTCCGGCTTCTGATCCACTTTTTTCTCCCCCTGGTTTTGCGCGGATGCGAGCGCCGGCACGACTAGGACAGCTGCGACAATGGAAAACCTTCGCATCGACGTCTCCCTGATTTCCAAGGCATCGAAGTAAACTTAGGAGCCGTTGGTGAGCTATTCAACGCCTACCGGTGCCCGAAGAACTGCTCTGAGGGTGCGTACTTCGTAGGATCGGCGAACATTTGGTGACGCGGGACAGTCAGCTGTGGGCGGACCCCGTTCTCGGGTTATGCGAGGGGCTTTCCGATGATGAAGACCTCGGGGAATTACTGACCGAATCCAACACGACCGCACCGCTTGTTCGAGAGAGACCACCGACGAAGGCTACCATCGAAGCTAGCAATCTAGAGAGCCACAGGACGGGCCGACCGGCAAGCAGGGGCCACTGCAAAGAACGCTGCGGCCTCACTTCACGGTTCAGCCACTGGCACAAACTGCACATGTACCGGGACTTGGCGCACCGTTGGGGGCAAGTCGGCCTGCTACTTCCTCCGGAACCGATTTCCCGAGAGGTGTTACGCCAACGTATGCAATCTCACATTGCTACGAGGTTGTAAGCACAAAGCGCAACTCGAGCGACTTTGAAGTGAGGGGTCGGCGTGGCACGGGAACTCTCACCGTTGCACCCAGCGTCCTCCGACAGATAGGGAAGCATGACATGCGCCCTTTTTTACAACTGCTGCGCTGGCGATTGCGGGGATAATCGTCGGGCCTGACGCCGTCAATGCAGCGCAGCTGGAGATGCCGACGGGACCGCAGTTACCAACAACACGGCACATACGGTTCGAAACGCAGACGCTTCCACCGATGGCCTACACGATGTTTTGCCTGCGCTACGCGGACGAATGTCGCACGCAGCCGCTTTTTCGCGGGGCCTAGTTCGCCTGACTGGCGAATGCTGGGCCATTCTCAAACAGATCAATCAGACCGTCAACCGCAGCATTTGTCCGGACGGCGCGGAATTGAGCTCCGGCGTCGAAGCCTGGTTGATCAAACCGGATCGGGGCGATTGCAATGATTACGCAGTGACCAAGCGCCACAAACTGCTCGATCGAGGCTTGCCTTCAAGCGCGCTGCTGCTGGGCGAGGTCGTGACCCGTTGGGGAAAGCATCACCTCATTCTCGTCGTGCGTACCTGAAGTGGCGATCTGGTTCTCGACAATCTGACGCCGGCGATCAAGCCGTGGGCGCGTGTGCCCTATCGCTGGGTTCGAATTCAGATGCGGCTATGGACCACGATCGCCGACCGTGGGGAGTGAGCATCGGACCGGATCTTTACCACACGCAAAAACTGGCGGATGGATGCTCCTAGCAACACGGGCGAATGTCACGGCAGCGATCCTAGTCGCTTAAGTGCTAGCCGGTACTCTGAACAAGAGCCGGTACTCTGAACAAGAAGTGTGTGCCAACCTTGAGCTTGCGGACCAAGTAAATCGGACCCGCGTCCCCAGACGTATTATCGGGGTGATGAAAACATTTCTCGTGACCGCGATTACCCTTTTTGCTGTTCCGGTTGCCGCACAGCCGGCTGTGCCGCCTTCTGCCACGCCCAAAATATCATTTCGCGACCAAATCAAGGCAGCGCGCCCGGGACGCAGCAGAGGAAAAAAGCGGCTCAACCTCGCGGGCATGGGACCGGGACGTCAATGGAAAGCGCCCGTGGGACACTCCAGCGAAACCACCTAGCAACAGTTCGAAGCCTTAAAGGAAGTTGAAGCCCCCGTGGTTCGCTGCAACGAGGATGCTGAGCGGAAGAATGCTTCGCTAGCATTGTGCTGCGCTGCTTTTCATTCTGGCGTCTTCGAAATCGGGCTTGCTGCGTGCTGATCCGAGGCTGTTCCACGACGCTGCGTCGATTTAGGCAAGCCGCGTCCTGAAGTTGAACGCACCGGCTTAGTGCGGAACTGGATCCCTTCTGTTCAGGGTAAAGTGATTGTCGTCACAGGGATTCCGCGAAACCGCCTTATCCAGGTGGAACTATGTGCTTACACTATGCGTCGTCATGGCGCACTCGTCCACGAGGTCTTCCATTAATGCTCGGTCTCCTGCTCCTAGTTCTGATTGCGATGACCTCGTTCGCGGCTGGTTACGCCACCCGTTCAGCTATCTCACAAAAGCGACGCACAAAATATCTTAAGTGGGAGCCATACGTTCGACCTTCGCAACCGTCAAAGCCTCCGGAATTTCTGATGCGTTCGGACAAGCGCAACTTCCCGCCGATCCAGAGGTTTGCGTCCGGCGGTCGCCGTGGCGGCTGACGCATTAACAGGCTCGCAGGCGCATCTTTTGCAGACGATGACCATGAGGGCGCATCGCATCGTCTATAACGGACCGGCGCGGGCAGACCGGTTAACGATACAAACGCTTTTTTCGGCTCACTACATGCCGGTTGTTATATTACGCCTGCATGCGTCGTAACCAACTCATCGCCGCCGTAGGCATTTGCTTTTCGCTTATTGTCTACGCCACTCTCGCGAGGCTGGCGGGAAGGCCTGTGCTCGTGGGCCACCACGAAGCCTATTGGGTTGTCGTCATCGAGCGCTTCAGCGCATATGGGCTTTTAGGCTTCCTCCTCTCGTTCCTTTTGCCCGGCCGCTTTGCCATGGCCTGCGGACTTCTGCTAGCCGTCGCAGTCGGCTTGGAGCTCCTGCAAGGGCTAACGCCCGATCGCGATCCCTCATTGCTGGACGTGCTTCAAAAAGCGGCAGGGGGAACCGTCGGAGTGCTACTTGCTCAAGTGATCCTGGCTTTCTTGCCTCGGCCCCCGTCCTAGGCCCATGCTAGCCGATGTCCAATTGGCGCCAAGATGCGGTTGGCAATTCGCACTTCTACGTCCACAGTGGTGGTGTGGAGCGCTAACCGGATCGGAAACCTAATGAAACATTTTGCGATGCTCTTGGTCGGGGCCACACTCCTCGGCACTTGTCTGTCCGCTCATGCCCAAGGCACCTACTCAAACGGTATTCGCAGCGGATATGCCGGCACCGCACCGAGTTCGACGACCTCGACTACCACTTCTCCTGCGTCACCTTCCAATCCCGCACCCGCAACCAGAAATCTCGGAACGGGCCAAGGCCGAACTGAAGGGGCAATGGGGCTCACACCCCAACTCCAGCGCGAAATAGGGATTGGTCGCCAACAATAACGCCGCCATGGGGCATCTTTCGCGGGAAACACAGAGCGCAGCCCCAACCACTTTGGCCGGCCAAAGCAGCAGTTCGGCAATTAGGCCGCCCTATGCCCGGGACCAAACTTGTTCGGCGCCAAGAGTTCGGCCATCTGCCGGTGCGTTTTCTGTAGCGCTTCGATGGCACAATCGAGATCAAAATCTGCTTCGCGGATCGAGGCGAAGAATTTGGCTGTCAGCGCCAGATCGAGTTTGACGCGGGTTGCCCCATCGCGGCTTTTGCGACGGTCGAGTGACAAATGGATGGCCCGCATTCTGGCTTCTGCGGGCGTGCACTGACTAAGTCTCGCCAGTTCGTCATATGTCATCCAGATCTGAGGCATGTTCCTCTCCCTTGCATGAGCCTCAACCTAGTTTTGTAGGGTCTAAAGCATGGTTGCTGCAGCGCGGCCGCGTCATGTTTTCGCGACAACAGCGTCAATGCAAAGCTAAAGCGCAAGGACGTTGGGGGCGCGAGGGCCTGGCACGTGGCAAGCGTCTCCCACTGCCGCCGGGGACATCTCACTTCAACCTCGTTTCGGACACTTGTCTCTCTGCTTCGGGCAGGATGGTACTTGGAGGGGTAGGAAGCATTCGGCACCGTCAAAACGCCCTCCTCTGCAACCCTCTTGCATGTAGCGACTATAGCTCTATGCTCGGCTGCATTGATCAACCGTGAATTTAAGTTTAGATTACTTAAGCGAGATTTCCGTGAGATCACTCCTGAGCAACACAGCTGTCTCCGAAGAATCCGTTTGGTATCGTTCGACTTTTTCCCCCGCACGAGCCTTACCGCACCGATACATCGCTCGATTGCGCCGCAAGGGTCCTGACTGGATAGCGATTGCACTAGTCGTGGCTGCTGTAGATTTGCTGCTGGCGACGGTTACTTGGATAGTTTTGCATTGGCTCTGAGCTAAGAGGTCCAGGTGCGGGGAGATGGCGTGGCCGCAAACGGCTGTCGAGACCCTTGGACAACTTGTCGGCCTTGAGCTTGGCGACCGCGCACCTGGCATCCGCTGCCAGCGTGTTTTCCTGGCTGTAGATCTGCGTCGCCTCAAACTTGACGTCGGACGCTCCCTCGACCGTTCCCGAGCAGGTCGCCCTCGCGCCGTTGTACACGCCCAAGAGGTTGAGCTCGACCTTCCTCGGCCTTTTCCTACAGGTTCGCGCCACTCGAAGATCGGCTCCAGCTCATTCGCGCGCCGCTGGCTCTTCGCGTTTATGGCGCGCTGCCGTCCGAGCTGACGAACAATGCGGATAGGACTTCACCGGCATCTTCAGTGCACGCCTGTTCCCAAGCGCGGCCGTGCTTTATCAGACTGCAGCTGCTGAGCGCGTGCCGAGCTTATCAATCGTACATGTGGAGCGCCGGAAATCGACCGGGAGCTATTCCGACGCTACCTCACGGAAAAGGGAGCAACTTCGTCATCCCTGCTATCCGTCGGACGACAGGCCTGCCTATCTGAGGGACTAGCTCATTCCTTTACGGGCATCGCCGGCGAAGCTCGGCTCATGGACCAGCGTCGCCCTGAGCAATCAGGGTCTCAGTAGGCTTCCTGATGAATCAGCGCCAGCGCGGTCTTAAGGATGATCCTGATGTCGAGCCCAATGCTCCAGTTGCTGACGTACCAGATATCGTACTCGACCCGCTTTTCCATCAGATCGATAGTCGGGGTTTCGCCGCGGAAGCCGTTGACCTGGGCCCATCCGGTCAGGCCCGGCTTCATGTGGTGCCGGTACACGTAGTTGCTGATGAGCTCGTCGTAGTAGTTGTCGTGCGCGAGAGCATGCGGGCGCGGCCCGACCAACGACATCTCGCCGCGCAGAACGTTCCAGAGCTGCGGCAGCTCGTCGATGCTGGTCCGCCGCAGCACGCGGCCGACACGGGTGACCCGCGCGTCGCTCTTCGTCGCCTGCGTGACGACATGGCCGTTCTCCGCCACCGTCATGGAGCGGAACTTCCAGATCTCGAACTGCTTGCCGTTGAAGCCGCGCCGGGACTGCTTGAAGATCACCTTGCCCTTGGAATCGAGCTTGATCATGATCGCGGCCGTCACCAGCAGCGGCGCCAGCAGCAGCAGGGCGAACGAGGCAAGGCCGATATCGAGGCAGCGCTTCTGCGCCTGCTCGAACACGCTGAGCGGCGCGCGCTGGATTTCGATTGCGACCGTGCCGCTGACGGGCTGGAATGGACGCGAGACCAGATCGGCGATCGGGAAATCAGGCAGAAGACGAATCGGCTGCGGAACGACGCGCAGGTGCTGGCTCAGCTTCTGGAGAAGCGGCATCTCGTCCCAGTCGATGACCAGGAGATATTCTTCCACGTCCGCCGTCCGGCCCTGACGAATGATGTCGCGAATCTCGCGATCCCAGCCCGCGCCCTCTTCGGACGGCTCGAGCATGAAATGCCGCACGACGTTGAAGCCGTGCTTGCGAAGATCCTTGAAGCGGGTCGAAGTGAAATCGAGCGGCCTGAGGCTGAGCAGCACGACCTTGCGATCGACCAGACGGCCCTTGGCATAGCTCGAGGTCAGGGCCAGGCGCCACAACACGCGCAGCCCGCCCAAGGCAACGCCGCCGGTCGCAGCGAACAGCAGCGTGGTTCCGCGCGACAGATCCGCGGACGATTTGAGCAGAAACGCCTCGACCGCGAGGATGGTCAGCGAGATCAGCCAGACTGCCAGGGCCTTGCGCAGCTGCCAGACCGTGCTCAACAGGCGATGATGATCGTAGACGCCCTGGAAATAGGCGATCGTCACGAACACCGCGCCGACGACGAGACCGGCTCCGACGGACGAATCCTGCTCGACGACAAGCACGCGATACAAACCGCTCGCCACGAAATAGCTGAGCAGCACGGCGAGGAAGTCGCCGGCGATCAAGGCCACCTGGAGCGGCCTCTGGAGGACACCGCGTCGGTTCGATATAGCCGAATAATCGTTTTCCGAACCGTAAGTTGCTACAGCCATCCGAACCTCGCTGCCTCGCCACGCACCCGCAATGAATTGCGAGTAAATCGATCCGAATTTTTTTCGACGTGCGCCGAAGTATATCTTAACTAAACAAAGCGACATTGCGGCAGTGCACCGAAAAAATCAAATCGATTTTCACGCAACGCAGCATCGCAACGAGAGAATGCTCAAACTGCTGTCACACACGTGTCAATTATGCGGGCATCGCGCCGCGATTTCCATCAAATCGCGTCATTTTCGCGCAGATTGTCGCGCGCATTTGAACGGCTGTTCAACCATGCCGCTTAAGCCGTTATTAGCTCGCGGCCATTAACACTCGTGACCAATTCGAGGAGTTGTGTCGTGAGTACCGTCATCGTCTTCAGCCTGCTGATCGGATCGTTGCTGGGAGGCCGATTCCGAGTCTTCATCCTGCCGCTTGCCATCGTTCTCGGTGCAGCGATCCTCGGGGCGGGCGCTGTCTGGCAGGGACATGATTCGGCTCACACCGTTGTCATGATTCTCGTCTTTGCGGCGATGCTCCAGTTTGGCTATTTCTGCGGCGCGGCTCTGGTTCGCGTGCGAGCGTCAGCCCATCGCGGCAAGGCCGCGCCATCGTTCGACAGCCGGAGCTTCGGCTAGTCGGCCTGGAAGCGGCAGGGATCGGCGGTTCACAGAGCTCTGGATCGGCCTTCGGCAGCGGGCGGCAGGAAAAAAGCGGCTCGTGGCGCCTCGATTTCGTCGATAGCATATTGACATCCCGGGCGAAGCTCTCTGAAAGAGTTGGGCCCCATGCCCACGACAGCGCCCCGAAATTCGCCCCGGCCGAAGCTACCGAACGGCGTGCGCATCTATGCGCTCAGCGACATCCACGGCTGCGCGCACCTGCTCGAACAGATGTTTGCCGTCATCGATGCGGACATGGCGAACAGCCGGCCCTACCGCGCGATCGAGGTCTTCCTCGGCGACTACATCGATCGCGGACCGGACTCGCGCCACACCCTCGACCTCCTGATCAGGCGTAGCCGCCGCCGCAACACGGTCTTCCTCAAGGGCAATCACGAGGCCTACTTCACCTCGGTGCTGGAGCGCCACCGAATGGTTTCAGTTCGGCGGACTCCAGACCCTGATGTCGTATGGCGTGTCGGCCGCGCCTCGCCTCAAGGACGAACAGTCCGATCTCGTGCGTGAACTCACATCCGCGATGCCGCCGGAGCACATCGCGTTCCTGCGCCAGTTGCGGCCGACATTCACATGCGGCGATTTCTTCTTCGTCCATGCCGGGGTGCGCCCGGGCATTCCGCTCTCCGAACAGCGCGAATCCGACCTGTTGTGGATCAGGGACGAATTCCTCCAGAGCAAGAGGCGCTTCGGCAAATATGTCGTGCACGGCCACACGCCGGTGCGGCAGGCCGAGCTGCTGGAAAACCGCGCCAACATCGATACCGGCGCGTACGCCACCGGAAATCTGACGCTGCTGTCCATCCAGGGCAACAGCATGCTCGCGATCTAGCCCGCCAGCCTCGCGCTCCACACTCTAATTGGTGGAGCTTGCCGGAGGCCGGTATTCCGGAAAGCGGCTCAGCATCGCCGCCTTCAGGAACTTGAAATGAGCGATCGAGGCGCCGAGCTCCTTGAGCCGGCGCTGGCCGTTCAGGATCTCCTTGTCGAACAGATCCTGATGGTGATTGTCGAGCGCCTCGCGCTCGAGATATTCGTCATCGCCATTGCCGAAGGTCACGGCCGCACGCGCCAGCACGTCTTCGACCCGGCGGTTCAGGCCCGACTGTTCCCGCTCCGCCGCGTGCAGAGCCTCCTCGATCGCACTCATGATGGCTTCGACGCGCGTGCGATCGGTTTCGGCGTCGCGCTCGGGCGAGCGCGCACGGAACGTCTGCTCTCCCCCGAAACGATCTTTCAGGAAATTATGGGTGCGGGCCCGCAAGAAGAGCTGAAACATGCGTGCACTTTCCGGTTCGAGGCGCCAGACCAGAAAATGGGTCCGGGATGGTTAATAAAGCTTGAATCCTTCGCGCCGTTCGGTGCGGCTTTGCGCCATCCAGGCCCTCCAGGCGCCCTCGTGCTTCTCGTAGAGCTCGAGCCGGCGCCGCTCACCGGCATCCGGCCACACGTCACGGCCCTCGGACGCCACCTGCACCCGGCCCGGCGGCTGTCCACTGTCGAGCCGCTCGAACTCGAACGTCTCCTCGGGCGTCAGGCCAATCAGGACACGCCGGCCACCCGCATCGACGAAATAGCGCCGCGGCGCGGTGTCGGTCGAACTGGTGATGGCGTCTGCCCGCGTTCCCGTCATGATCCACTCCCCTGCCGCAATACAAGCCGGCGCCGTCACGCCGGTTGCAAATCTCAGAATACACGCCACGCTCTCGCCAACACGATGCGTCAATCTCGTCTACGAGTTGTGTCGAGATCATGATGAGCGCCGCTGATTTTCTTGTCACGCCCGAGATTTTTTGGGCAGCAGCGTGCTTGCGAAGTGGTCCGCCGCGCGCTCAGCTGAAGAACCAGAGGAACAATCGCACCAGCAACAGCGTGATGAAGTACACCCAGCCCGCCATCGCAATCAGTGCAACGCTGAAAAATGCGCCTTCGAATGCCCACTCTCTGATCTTCGTGAGGGGAAGTGCCGCTCGCGCTCTCTGAAGCATCTCGGTCTTCTGATTGTTTGATTTGTTCGTTGCCGTTCGCGCGAACATAGCCGAACGAATTCGACGATCTCGTGACGAGCCGTCTGAGCGAAGCGCAATGCTGCTTGTCGGGATCTGATTGCAGCATGCGTGTCGTCGCGATTGGATCGATTCTGGTTCGGCGCGATTGCGATCAACATCGCACGGTGATTCAATTGAAATTGATTTCGGGCCCCGCGCGAGGCGCGCCGCCGCGACGACGATTCTGCAATCGCGCGCAAGTCGTCGCGGCAGGATGATGTCTCCGGGTTTTGGCGCGGCGCCCGTCAGTCGTGGATGCGGCGCTGCGACGACTCGGCTCCGCACAGCGGGGCGCGGCCAGGCCGGCTTCGTGGCGGATCGGCCCGGCCACGATCGCCGCGACGCCGTGCTCCGCGACAACGTGGATCCCGGCAAGATCCGACGCGAGCCCGGCCACCGTCCCCCGCGAGGATTCGTGAGCGGGCTTGGCGAGGCCGTCCGCAGGTCCTGCGACAGCCGGACATGATGACAGAACATCCTCGATCGCGGCTGTCGGAGCGCGCGGATCAACCGCCGTTGACAAAAACACCGTGGTACTACGGACCGCCGTGCGCCGATTTCATCGCGGTAAGGTTGAGCGGTTAGCTTAATCCGCGTTGTTTGTTGCGAATGCCGAGGGATCGCATATCCATCTTCAGCACCGGGCTGCCCCAAGCCCGGCCCCACCCAAGCAAAGCCGTCGAGCGAACGTGGGTCCGCTTGGCGGCTTTGTCGTTGTGTCGACGAGAGGATGAATTCGGTTATGGCGCGCAGGCCCTGGTCGTTCAAGGAAGACCGCCGGCTGATGGAGTTGGCCAAGTCCTCGACTTCGCTGGAAGAGGCGGCGAAACTTCTCGGTCGCTCGCCCGATGCGATCAAGCGCATGGCCTTGCGTCTCGGCCTGACGCTGAAATCCAAGGGCACCAAGAAGGGCTAGCGTCCGTCGCGCCGGCCGCGCGCGACAGTTCACGAACGTGCGCGCCTGCCCCGTCGATTGGTGAGCGGAAAGCCGCCGATCGACGCAGCCCGAACACCTTCAGCACACTCGATCTCTCCGCGCCTCGATGTTAAGCTGTTCCGCGATGAAGATTGATCATCGACCAGCTTCGATATCCGCCCGATTGTTTGTTGGAGGAATGTATCATGTTGTCCCGCGCACTGGCCGTAGCTGTGCTTCTGGCTCTGCCCTCGATGGCGCCGGCGCAAGTCCCCGTGCGGTTCGGATTTCCGAATGGCGCACCATGGTGTGCCTTTGGCTTCGATTGCAGATTCCTGAATTACCGCGAATGCGCGGACTGGATCTATGATCCTGCGCGAAACTGCCTCAGGAATCCGTACTGTACGGCCACTACCCGACCGATGTCGACAAGGGCTGGTCCTACAATCGGCGCTGAACGACGCTTTCCAGCGAACGACTTCGCCATGCGGTCAGGCGTGCGGCTTCGTGCCTGACCCGGTTGGCCCGACTCGTCGATGACGAGAATTTGGGGAGGGACGATCGGCTGCCCCCTCCGCAAAGGCGGAACTCTCGACCGCGCCCCGCATTGGTCCCGAAAGGAATGCGGGAGGTGGAGTCATGGCAAGCTCTTTCCTGATCGTGCTGTCGATCTGGCTTGGCATCAACATCCTGTTCGTGGCCGTGAGATTGTGGGTCACGAGACCAGCGAGCCGGCGGATTGATGACGCCTCCAGCCAACTCACCGCCTGCATGAAGTCGCGACTGCATCGCCACGCTTGACGTCGTCAGGATGCGCAACCGCCGAAATGGGCCGTCGCAGCCGTTCGCTCGTGAACCTCGGTTCATGGCCTCGAAGGTTCATGAACCTTAACGATATTCTTGGCTTTCGAAAGCGACCAGCGGACCGAACGGTTGTGTTGGCGCCCATGCGCCGCAACCATCTCATCGCAGCCGCGGGAATCTGCCTCGCGCTCATCATCTATGCCACGCTCGCCAGGCTCGCGGGCAGGCCTGTGCTCGTGGCCCATGCGGAGGCCTACTGGGTCGTCGTCATCGAGCGCTTCAGCGCCTACGGCCTGTTGGGCTTCCTGCTGTCGTTCCTGCTGCCGGGGCGCCTCAAACTGGCTTGCGCGTTCGTGGTGGCCGTTGCCGTCGGCCTCGAGGTCTTGCAGGCGGTGACGCCGGATCGTGATCCGCGGCTCATCGATATGCTGCAAAAGGCCGCCGGCGGCACCATCGGCGTCCTTCTGGCGCAGACCATCCTGGCTTTCCTGCCGAGGCCGCCGTCCTAGCGCGGTCGACGGCCGAGGGCGCGGTGGACTTACACCACGCCGCGCCTGAGCCTCTCCTGCTCGGTCGCGAGAACTCCCGACATCTGCCGATGGGTTTCACGCAACGCCACGATCGCATCATCGAGACCGAATTCGGCTTCGCGAATGCTCTCGAAGAACCGGCCCATCAAGGCGAGGTTCAGCTTGACGCGGGTGTTTCCATCGCGGCTCTGGCGGCGGTCGAGCGACAGTTGCTGCGCCTGAAGCCGGGCTTCGGCAGCGCTACAGCCGTTGAGCGTCGCGAGTTCGTCATATGTCATCCAGATTTGAGGCATACCCCTGTCCGTCTCTTGTTATGGGTCCTAACCTAGATTTCACCTCTAAAGGCACGGTTGCCGCAATGCGGTGACGAAGGGTTTTCGCGACAACAGCGTCAGCTAAGACGCGGGAGCCTTTGCGGGACCCTTGGGCGACGCAAATGGATGGCGCGGCCGGGAGCGGCTGTCGGGACTCTTGGGCAATTTGTCGGCATTGAGCTTCACGACCGCGCATCGCGCGTCGGCCGCCGGCGCATCTTCCTGGCTGTAGATCAGCGTCGCCTCGAACTTGACGTCGGGCGCTTGCTTGGCCGTGCCCGAGCAGGTCGCGACCAAGCCACTGCACACACCCGCAAGATCGACCTCGACCTCGTCCGGCCCGAACACGCTCGGCGGACCATCCGCGTACCGGTTCACGATCAAGACGGCCGAGAAGTGCTTCTCATCGACACGATAAGAGCCGCCATAGGTGAAGAAGCTGTCGCTGCCCGAGATCCGGCCCTCAATCAGATCCACGACGCCGGTGCCCTGGCCGCGCGGGGTCCTGAACCAGGCAGCGTATTTGCCGTCTCTCAACATGCGACATTTCTCGACGTGAAATTTGACAGGTATTTGCGACGAACTCTGGGGCGCGACAATGACCAAACCATCGGCGCTTTCGGCAGGGTTAACACCCAGAAAACCCAATCCATCGAATTGCCGCCGGCGCGCGAGGCGACGCCGGCGCCGACATCAAAACAATTCTATGCCGTCATCGGCGGTCTCGACCGCCTCGACGCGCCGCGTGGCGGCGATCGACGCAAGCCCGAGCGTTTGCAGGAACTCCCGGTGGACGTCCCGCTCGCGCTCCATCGTGTAGCGCGCGAAGAGATCGTCGAGCATGGCCTCGTCCTGCGCAATTGGTTGCGGTCGCCGGGCGACCGCACTCGCAGTCTCAAGGCGCGCGGCAACCGCAGGCAAAGTCGCGGAGCTTTCGCCGAGCTTGTTCATCAGGCCTTGCGCCGAATTCATCAGGCCTTCGAATTCCGCGCCCTCGTCGACGAGCCGGCTCATCAGCTTGTCGAGCCGTTCGTTGCCGGCCTCGACCTCGCGCAGCGCCTGGAGGATCTGCGGCTCGAGGTTGGCAAGCTGCGTGGGATCGCCCTGCACGCGCAGCTCCTTTAGCGCCTTGGCCGAGTGCTCGATGCCGTCGAGCACGGGCCGGAGGCGCGCCGCCCCCGCCGAAACCTGGTCGGCAGTCGCCTTGAGCTCGTTGGCGATCACGACAAAGGCGCTGCCGCGGCTGCCGAGATGGCTTGCCTTGAGGCCGGCGTTCATCCCGATCAGGGTGATGTCGACGGTCGCATCGGCGAGCCCGGCGATCGCCTGGCGAAATTTCCCCAGCGTATCCTCGACAATGGCCAGTGCGTCATCGACCGAACGGCCGGCGCTCTCGCAGGTGGCGATCAGGGTCGAAGCATGCGCCAGTATCTGCTTGATGCGCGTCAGGAACGACGACGAGCCGCCCTCCTCGCCGCCGAACAGCGCGCGGCCGTTGCCGACGACGCTGCCCGCATCATGCAGGATAGCCGTCAGCGCGCGAACGATCTGACCGATGTCGCCGCCGAACTCGCGCTGGGCGTCCTTGAGCTGGGCCGCCTGCAACAGGCAGATGGCGCGTGCGCCGTCATCGCTCGTGACCGGTTCGGGAACGAGGCTTGGAGAAGGTCCTGACGCACGACCGAGACCGTGACAGACATGCTCGAGGCGCTGGCGCGTGCTGTCGCCGGCCTGCAAGGAGATGATCGCGCTGCCGACTGCCTCGGCGATCTTCCTGGTACTGGCGCTGGCGAGGTCGGCGACATGGCTGCTCTTGCTGCGCTGGTCGCGCAATCCGCCATAGGCCTCGCCGAGCTCGGCGCTCTCCGAGACCAGCTGGTTCCCGTAACGGCTCTCGAACTCCTTCTGCCGGACGGAGGCGGTGGCAACGGCTTCCGACAGGCGTTGCTGGTCCCGTGCGCAGCCCTCGATCGAGCGCTGCACGGCCTTGCCGAGATCGTAGGCTTCCTGCGTGAAGGCGAGAAAGCCCTCACGGTCGCCATCGAGCGAGGCCGCCTCGATCCGCGCGCTGCGCGCGATAATGGTGATCATCCCGATGTGCTTGAACAGCGGCTTGAGCAGCGAGGACGCCTCCGCCGTACTCGTGCCAATCGTCGCAAGCAGGGCGCTCTCGGCTGGCAGGGTTTGCGCCAGCTCGCTGAGCCGCGCCGCGATCTCCTGCAACGCGGTCGCAGCGCCCTCGATCTCGGCGCCGGAGAGCTCCTCGGAGAGCGTCGCGAGGCCCTGGTTCAGCTCCTTGAAGATGAGGTGGCCGCGACCGAGCTCCCGACCGACGCGCGCGAAGACGTCCTCGATGCGCGACGAGACGTCCTCGATCGCCGCAGTCGCTTCAGTGAGCGTGGTGGCCGGAATGGTGGGCATAGCAATCAACCTGCCACCGCAACGTGTCCGGCCTGGTACCAGAGCATGATCTCGCGCGAAATATGGTGCAGCGGCACGACCTTCTCGACCCCGCCATGGGCGATGGCCTCCTTGGGCATGCCGAACACCACACAGCTATCCTCGTCCTGCGCCCGCGTCGAGGCACCGAGCTTGCGCATCTCCAGCATGCCGCGCGCGCCGTCGTCGCCCATGCCGGTCATGATGACGCCGAGCGCGTTGGCGCCGGCGTGCTGGGCCGCCGATCGGAACAGCACGTCGACGGACGGGCGATGCCGCGACACCGGCGGGCCGTCCTTGATCGCGATCTGGTAGCGTAGGCCGATACGCTGGAGCAGCATGTGACGGGCGCCCGGGGCAATATAGGCCCCGCCCGGCAGCACCGGCTCGCCGTCCTCGGCCTCCTTGACCCGGATCTGGCAGACGCTGTCGAGACGTCTGGCAAATGCCGCAGTGAACCCCGCCGGCATGTGCTGGACGATGACGATGGGAGGGCAGTGCGGCAGCAGCATCTCGAGGACGTCGTTGAGCGCTTCGGTGCCGCCCGTCGATGCGCCGATACACACGATGCGCTCGGTCGTCGGCCGGACCCTGCCCTGCACCGGTGGCGGGATGATGGCGTCGGCCGTCAGCTTCTTCTCGATCCCCCGGCGCTCCGCGCGCGGGCGCACGCGGGCGCGCGCCGCCGACTTCACGGCCTCGCGCAGCCGCGTGGAGCATTCGAGCAGCGCCTGCCGCGTGTCGATCTTCGGCTTCGGCACGATGTCGACCGCGCCCGCCTCGAACGCCTCGAACATCACGTCAGAGCCTTCTTCGGTCAGCGAGGAGCAGATGATCACCGGGATCGGACGTTGCGCCATGATCTTGCGCAGGAACGTCATGCCGTCCATGCGCGGCATCTCGATGTCGAGGATCATGACGTCGGGGATCTCGTTCTGGAGGCGGCGCGCAGCCGCGAACGGATCGGACGCGGTCCCCATCACCTCAATGTCCGGATCGTCATTGAGGATCGTCTGAAGGATTTGGCGCACCGACGCCGAATCGTCCACGATCAGCACGCGAACTTTCTCCCTCGGCATTCTGGTTGCGCTCCGGCTAGACCTTGAAAATGGTTGGCTGAACTTGCTTCAAACCCGGCACGGCACTGTGAATCATCGATTCCGAATGCCCGACCAGCAGATAGCCGCCGGGCCGCAGATGGCTGCACAATTGCTCGATCACCTTGCGCTGCGTCTCGCGCTCGAAATAGATCAGGACGTTGCGGCAGAAGATGATGTCGACGTCGCGATCGACGGGATAGGACGCATCCATGAGGTTCATCCGCATGAAATGCGTCATGCGCCGCAATTCCGGCACCACCCGCACCTCGCCGCGCGACCTGTCCCGCGACGACAGGAAGTATCGCTTCACGAAGGGCTCCGGCACCGGCGCGAGAACGTCGCGGGTATAGATCGCAGCCTTGGCGAGGCGCAGCACTGCAGTCGAGATGTCGGTCCCGAGGATGCGGTACTGAAACCGCGAGCCGTTCCGCGTCATGTCGTCCAGCACCATCGCGGTCGTGTAGGCTTCCATGCCGGTGGAGCTCGCCGAGCTCCAGATCTTCAGGTTTGCATTCCTGCGTCCATGCAATTTGAGCAGGGCTGGAATCGCGACGTCCCGCATGAAGGTGAAGTGCTGGGGCTCGCGGAAGAAGTCGGTCTTGTTGGTCGTCACCACATCGATCAGATGGGTGAGCTCGGTGTCGAAATGCTCGGCCCCGAACAGGTTGTCGACATATTCGTTGAGGTCGGAGAAGTTCAGCGCGCGCACGCGCTTGTGCAGCCGCCCCTCCAGCATCAGCCGCTTGCCTTGCGGAAGCTTGATGCCGACTTTGCCCTCGATCAATTCGGCGATGGTCCGGAAGTCACGGTCCGACAGATGCACGGCCATGTCCTGCACGGCGGGCATCATGGTCGCCGGCCCCGGTCCGCGATGGCCGCCTGCACTGAATGTCGGGCCGTCCGGGCCATCTTGAATCCCACACTTTCACGCAATCACTGAAGACAGATCGGCCCCGGTGAGAGCCGATCTCTCAAAGCGCCTTAGCGCTGGAAATCGGCGTCCCGATCGTCCTCGCTGTCATTCATGTCGAAAGCGAAGCCACCGCCCGCAACCTTCAGGGCGCGCGCGGGCTTGCCCTGGAGCTTCCTCGCCGGACGCTCGACCGCCGCCATGGTGGCCGCCTTGGCCCGCAGCTGGTTCACCGCCCGGTCGATCGGCGCAGCCGCATTGCCCTTTGCGCCATGCTCGATCCGGAAATAAGCGATGGTGGACTGGAGCTGCTCGGCCTGCGAGGCGAGTTCCTCTGAGGTCGAGGAAACCTGTTCGGAGGCGCTGGCATTCTGCTGGCCGACCTTGTCGAGCTGCTGGATCGCCTGGTTGATCTGGGCCGAACCGACGTCCTGCTCGCGGCAGGCCGCGGTGATCTCCTCGACCAGCTCGGCGGTCTTCTTGATATCAGGGACGAGCTTGGAGAGCATGTTGCCGGCTTCCTGCGCGACCTTGACGGTTTCGGTCGAGAGCGTGCCGATCTCGGCCGCCGCAGCCTGGCTGCGCTCGGCAAGCTTGCGCACTTCGGACGCGACGACGGCAAAACCCTTGCCGTGCTCGCCGGCGCGCGCGGCCTCGACCGCCGCGTTGAGCGCGAGCAGATCGGTCTGACGTGCGATCTCCTGCACGATCGTGATCTTCTCGGCGATGGTCTGCATCGCATTGACGGCACGTCCGACGGCTGCCCCGCTGGCCTCGGCGTCCTTGGCCGACTGCGCGGCGATCTTCTCGGTCTGGTTGGCGTTGTCGGCGTTCTGCTTCACGTTCGAGGCCATCTCCTCCATCGAGGAGGAGGCTTCCTCGGCGGACGAAGCCTGCTCGGTCGCGCCTTGCGAAAGCTGCTCGGCGCTCGCGGAGAGCTCCTGGCTGCCGGCGGAGACGTTCTGCGCCGCGGTGAGCGCCTCCGACACGATCTGCCGGAGCTTCTCCACCATGCGCTCCAGGGCAAGACCCAGCGTGTCCTTGTCCGACTGCGGCTTGGCCTCAACCATGAGATTGCCCTGCGCGATCTCGTTGGCGACCGCCGCGGTGGCATTCAGGTTCACGGTCATCGCATTCAGCGATTTGATGAGATCGCCGATCTCGTCATTGCTCGACGATTCGATCTTGTGGCTGAGATCGCCGATTGCAACGGCGTCGGCAAGGTCGACGGCCTGTGCCAGCGCCCGGCTGATGTTGAGCGCGATCCAGGTCGCGGCGACCGCTGCGATCAGCAGCGAGGCAATCACCAGGCTCATCAGCAGCATCTCGGCGCGCGAGCCGTCCTGTCTGGCCTGCTCGGCCTGCTCCGCCATGTTCTTCTTGACGTTGTTGATGTAGGCATTGGCCGCATCCAGCGCGTCGGCGACGAACTTGCGGCCGTCATGCATGGAACGGTCCAGGGCCTTCGGCTTGTCGGACTTCGCGAGCCTGACCGTCTCATCCTGATAGGCGTTCAGCTTGGCAAACGCCGTGGAGAAGTTCTCCATCAGTTTCTTGCCGCCTTCGCTGGCGGCGGCGTGGATCTCATCCTTGGACTTGACGAGTGCTTCGCGATTCTTGGCGAGGTCGGCTACAAACTGATCGTATTCCGCATCGCTCGCCGCGAGGATCGAGTTCTTTTCGGCGCGCACCAGAAACAGGATGCCTTCCTTGAGTTCCGCGGCCTTTTCCATGCGGCCCGCGCGACTGACCAGAGTCTCGGTGGTGCCGACCATGTCCGACAGCTTCACATAGCCGACCGCACCGGCGATCATGGAGAGCAGGATGACGACGCCGAAGGCGCTGGCAAGCTTGGCTTTGACGGTGAATCTCATGTCAATCTCGTTGGTTCGAATTGGGGGGCTTACGCTTGACAATGCTTACTTTTGCAAACTCAGGCGGCGCGGGGCGCATCGCGCCCTTCCGGGATCTCGTCATGCGCCATCAGCTTGGCGAGGTCGAAGATCACGACAAATTTCTCGCCCTTGCGGCCGATGCCGGCGGCATAGTCGGACTGCCATTTGCCGCCGACCTCGGGGATGGGCTCGATCGCCTGCTCGTCGATGTCGGTGACCTCGAACACGCAATCGGCGACGAAGCCGACGCCGACCAGACGGTCCTTCATCGGTACATCGAGGATGATGATGCGGGTCGCCTCGGTCGCCGCCACGCTCGGCAGGCCGAGCTTGGTCCGGAGGTCCACGATCGGATAGCCGCTGCCGCGCACGTCGATCATGCCGAGCAGGAAGTTCGGCGCATGCGGCAGCCGCGAGATCGGCCGCATGTCGAGAATTTCACGGACGTTGCGGATACTGATGCCGAACGTCTCGCCGGCGAGCCCGAGCGTCAGATATTGCGAGGTTGCGGCCATGCTGCAGTCCAGGGGTCCCGGGGTTTGCGAATGAGCACGATCCGGCACGAGGCCGGACCACTTGATCAGCGTTGGAATTCGGCGTCGCGGTCGTCTTCGCCGTCGTGCATGTCGAACGCGAAGCCGCCCCCGCCGGCGACCTTCATCGCACGTGCCGGCTTGCGGACAGGCGCGGGCTTCTTCGCGCCGCGATCCGCCGCAGCCATGTGCGCCGCCTTGGCGCGGAGCTGGGTCACGGCACGATCGATCGGCGCCGGCGCCGCGCTCCCGCTGCGGCCAGCATGCTCGATGCGGAAGAAGGAGATGGTGGACTGGAGCTGCTCGGCCTGCGAAGCGAGCTCCTCCGAGGTCGAGGACACCTGCTCGGAGGCGCTGGCGTTCTGCTGGCCGACCTTGTCGAGCTGCTGGATCGCCTGGTTGATCTGGGCTGAGCCGACGTCCTGTTCACGGCAGGCGGCGGTGATCTCCTGGACCAGCTCAGCAGTCTTCTTGATGTCTGGCACGAGCTTGGACAGCATGTCGCCGGCCTCCCGGGCAACCTTCACCGTCTCCGTGGACAGCGTGCCGATTTCGGCCGCGGCCGCCTGACTGCGCTCGGCGAGCTTGCGGACCTCGGAAGCGACCACCGCAAAGCCCTTGCCGTGTTCGCCGGCCCGCGCCGCCTCGACCGCGGCGTTGAGCGCCAGCAGATCGGTCTGCCGCGCGATTTCCTGCACAATGGTGATCTTCTCGGCGATGGTCTGCATCGCATTGACCGCACGACCGACGGCGGCGCCGCTGGATTCCGCATCTTTGGCGGACTGCGCGGCAATCTTCTCGGTCTGGTTGGCGTTGTCGGCGTTCTGCTTCACGTTCGAGGCCATTTCCTCCATCGAGGAGGAGGCTTCCTCGGCGGACGAGGCCTGCTCGGTCGCGCCCTGCGAGAGCTGCTCAGCGCTGGCGGAGAGCTCCTGGCTGCCGGCCGAGACGTTGCTTGCCGCGGTGAGAGCCTCCTCGACGACTTGCCGGAGCTTTTCGACCATCAGGTTCAGCGATTTGACGAGATCGCCGATCTCATCGTTGCTGGAGACGTTGATCGTCTGGCTGAGATCACCGGCGGCCACGGCACCGGCGAGGCCGACCGCACGGCCGAGACCGCGGGCAATGCTGATGGAAATCCAGATCGCGGCGATCATGCCGATGACGAGCGACGCCACCACGGCCGATATCAGCAGCACGTGAGCCCGGTTGCCGTCCTCGTGCGCCCGGGCCGCCTGATCGGCCATGTTCTTCTTGACGTTGCTGACATAGACGTTGGCGGCGTCCATCGCCTCGCGGACCGCCTTGCGAACCTCGATCGCGGAGCGTTCGACGGCTTTCGTCCTGTCTGTCCGGGCGATCTTGAGCGCGTCGTCCTGAACGGCATTCATCCGGGCGTAGGCGGCGCCGAAATTCTCGATCAGCTTCTTGCCTTCGGGGGAGGCCTGCGCGTGGATCTCATCCTTCAGCTTCAGAAGCGTCTCGCGCTGCTTGGCGATCTCGGCGACGAAGCCATCCGCTTCGCTATCGGGCGCAAGAAGGAGGTTCTTCTCGGCGCGGACCTGGAGCAGGATTCCCTTCTCGATTTCCGCCGCACGGTCCATTCGGCCGGCGCGCGACACGAGGCTGTCGGCGGTGTCGATCATCTCGCTCAGTTTCACATAAGCGAGGCCGCCCGCCGCCATCGAGAGCAACAGGACCACGCCGAACGCGCTGGCAAGCTTTGCCTTGACCGTAAATCTCATTTCCAGCCCCTAAACCTCAAGTCCCACCCCTGGGACCCATTTCAATTCAGAATGCGTTCCATGTTGGGAACGATGATGAACTCTTCACGCCACTTGGCGATGAAGCGAATGAACTCCGGCTTCCAGTGCATGCCGACGCGCGGCGTCTGCTGCACGTCGGTCTGCGAGATCTCCGTAACCTCGTAGACCTTGTCGGCGGTGACGCCGACCAGGACAGGCTCGCCGTCGAGCTCCAGCTCGATGACGACGATGCGCGTGTCGGCCGAGTTGTCGAGCTGCGGCATGCCGAAGCGGATGCGCAGGTCCGCAAGCGGGATGACGTTGCCGCGTACGTTGATCACGCTGGGAACGAACGCCCGCGCGCCGGCGACCTTGGTCACCGGCACGGGATCGATGATCTCGCGCACGAGGCCCGCGTCGAGCGCGAACTTCTCCTCGCCGAGGCCGATCATCACGACCTGCATCGCGCCCGTCTGATGCTCGCCGGCTAAAGTCTCGTTCATCACGCCGCCTCGCTGATGTGCTGCTTCTCGACCTTCGACTGCGCCAGCGCGACGAGCTGCGCGACGTCGAGGATCAGCGCCGCCGTGCCGTCACCCAGGATGGTCGCGCCCGAGAAGATCGTGACGTCCGAATGCAGCTTGGAGAGCGACTTGATCACGGTCTGGTGGTTGCCGATGATCTGGTCGGCGACGAGACCGACGCGGCTCTCGCCGGTCGAGATGATGATCGTCTTCTGGTGCCGGTCGGGCGAACCCGACGACGACATGATCTCGCGCAAGCGCAGGAACGGGACGAGGTTGCCGCGGACGTTGAGGAAATTGCGGCCGCGCGAGCGCTCGTCCTCGGCCGTCAGCTCGACGCATTCCTCCACCGCCGACAGCGGAATGATGTAGCGGCCTTCGCCGACACGGATCAGGAGGCCTTCGATGATCGCGAGCGTCAACGGCAGGCGCAGCGTCACGGTGGTGCCCTGGCCCGACCGGGTCGACAGGTCGATCGTGCCGCGCATGTTCTCGATGGTGCGCTTGACCACGTCCATGCCGACGCCGCGGCCGGACAGCGCCGAGATGGTCTGCGCGGTCGAGAAGCCCGGGTGGAACAGGAACTGGTGGATCTCGTGATCGGTCAGCACGGCGCCGGCCGCGATCAGCCCCTGCTCTTCCGCTTTTGCACGGATGCGCGCGGTGTTGAGGCCGCCGCCATTGTCCTTCACGGTGACGAGCACCTGCGCGCCGGAATGAACGGCGGCGAGCTCGATCCGGCCCTGTTCGGTCTTGCCGTTGGCGGCGCGCGTTGCGGTGTCCTCGATGCCGTGGTCAATGGCGTTGCGGATCAGGTGCACCAGCGGATCGGCCAGGCACTCGATCATGGTCTTGTCGAGTTCGGTGTCCTCGCCCGTGGTGACGAATTCGACCGGCTTCGACAGATCGCGCGACAGATCGTGGATCAGGCGGCGGAAGCGGCCGAACAGCGAGCCGATCGGCACCATGCGCGCGCCCATCGTGGTGTCGCGCAAGGAGGAGGCGAGGCGCTCGATCTCCTCGGCGATCATCTTGATCGAGAGATCGGAGCCGGACGATGCGAGCTGGGTCAGCCGTGCCTGGGCGATGACGAGTTCGCCGACCCGGTCCATCAGTTCGTCGAGACGTTCGGCCTGGACGCGGACGGTGGCGATGCCGCGATCGTCGCGCCTGGCCTCGGCCTTCGGCTCCGGCTTCGGTTCAGATTTGGGCTCCGCCTTTGCGGCGGGCTGCGCGGCAGCAGCCTCGGCCACCGGCGCAGGCATCTCGGCCACAGGCGCCGGCTCCTCGTCGAGGAGCTGGAATAGCGGCATCGGCGCGGGCGCCTCGACGTGCTCCAAGGGCGAGAGGGTCAGCTTCATCTCGTCCTGGACGAACATGAAGACGTCGTCGATCGCGTCCTTGTCGCAGACCGCGTGCAGCTTGACGTCCCACTTGAGATAGCAGTCTTCCGGCTCCATCTCGTCGAGGAACGGGATGCCGTCGGTAACAGGCACGACGAAGCAGGGGCCGAGCTTGCAGAGGTCTTCCAGCAGGTCGAGCGGGTTCGAGCCGTTGCGAAGGATGTGGGATTCGAATTCCAGATACAGGTGCCAGCCGGCCTGCTTGCTCTCGACCGGCGCCGCCGCCTCCGTGATCTCGGCAACCGGCGCGACAGGCTGATCGGACGAGACAAAGCGCTTGAGGTCGTCGAGGATGCCGTCGCCGATGACGTCGTCGGTCGACTGGGGATCCTCGATCAGCGCGCGGATATAGTCCTTGGCGGCGAGCGCGACCGAGATCAGTTCCTGCGTCGGCTTGATCTCGCCCTTGCGGACGCGATCGAACGCGGTCTCGAATTCGTGGGTGAAGGAGGCGACCTTGTCGAAGCCGAACATGGCGCCCGAGCCCTTGATCGTATGCAGGGCGCGGAAGGCGGAATCGACGAGTTCGCGGTCATCGGGACGCAGGCCGAGATCGAGCAGGGCTCCTTCAAGAACTTCGAAGAGCTCGCTGGCTTCCTGACGAAAGACCTCGGTCGGGTCCATTGCACTCATGCGCGCACCAGCTTGCCGACAACGGCGAGCAACTGCTCCGGCTTGAAGGGCTTGGTGATCCAGCCCGTGGCGCCGGCGCTCTTGGCCTCCTGCTTCACCGTGTCGTTGGATTCGGTGGTCAGGAAAACGATGGGCATGCCGACCGCGCTCGGCAGCTTGCGCAGCGCCCGGATCAGCTCCAGCCCGTTCATCACGGGCATATTGAGGTCGGTGATCACGAGGTCGAGCTTGCCGGCCTGGGCCTTGGCGAGCCCTTGCGCGCCGTCGCCGGCCTCGATCACGTTATGACCGGCCGGCTCGAGCACGACCTTGATCATTTGCCGAATGCTGGGGGAATCGTCGACGGTCAGAATCGTGGCCATTAGGTGCCATCTTTCTTTTGCGGGAAGTGCTGATCGATCATCGCGTCGCTGGCAAAGCCGGCGCGGCGAAGGGTGTTGCGCAGAGACTGGGAGAATGAGGTGAGCACCACCGGGCGGCCCTGGGCCTCGCCCGTCTTGGCGGTCGACAGCAGAAGCTGGATCGAAGTCACGTCGGCCTTGTCGACGCTCGAGCAGTCGATCTCGAGCCGCTCCTGGCGGCCGAACGCCTCGCGAATGAGATCATAGACATTGCGAATGGCCGCGATGCTGCAATCGGCGGGTAACCGCAACGACCACTTCGGCTCTGTCGGATTGAGCGCCATCGCTGTCCCCGCACTTGCAAAATTCCGATACACGTTTGACGCGAATCAAGTGAGCAAACCCCTAACGGGAGAGTCCGTACAACTACGGGTCACATTCCCAAAGACTTCGCGCAACTGCATGCAACCGCGCATAGCCTGCTCAAATCCCATGCGACGCGCGCATGTCCGCGGCGCCGTGCGCACGCACGGCGCATTTGCTTCGCGTTAAATTCGCCCGGGTTATGCAGTGGGTTCGTGCCCTTGCCAGCGAAGAAAGCCCCGGCCGCCGATGCTGACCCAAGCGCTTCTGGTTGACGACAGCCGCTCCGTCCTCAACTTCCTGAAACGTCACATCGAGGCCGAAGGTCTGGTCGAGGCCACCACCTTCCTCGATCCCGTGGCGGCGCTGGCCTGCGCACGCGAGCGCGTCTTCGACCTCGTGCTGGTCGACTACGAGATGCCGCACATGGACGGCATCAGCTTCATCCGCACGCTCCGCACCCTTCCCGGCTGCGCCGACATTCCGATCGCGATGATCACGTCGCGGCAGACCGATGACGTGAAGATGGAAGCGCTGCAGGCCGGTGCAACCGATTTCCTGCCGAAGCAGCCGCAGAGCGTCGAGATGACGGTGCGTCTGCGGAATTTGATTCAGCTTGGTGCAGCCGTACGCAAGCTCAACGATCGCGCCGCGCATCTGGCCAGCGAAGTCGCGGCCGCGACGCGCAAGCTCGGCGAGCGCGAGGAAGAGATCATCCTGCGGCTCGCGCTCGCGGTCGAATACCGCGACAACGACACCGGCGAGCACACCTTGCGGGTCGCCCGCTACAGCCGCATCATCGCCGAGCAGCTCGGCCTGCCGGCGCGGCTCTGCCGCGACATCTACCTCGCCGCGCCGCTGCACGACGTCGGCAAGGTCGCCATTCCCGACAATATCCTGCTCAAGCCCGGCCGGCTGACCGACGAGGAGATGGCGGTGATCCGTACCCACGCCAGGATCGGCGCGCATATCCTGGCGGACTCCGGCTGCGAGCTGATCCAGCTCGGTGCGCAAATTGCCGCAGGATCACGAGCGCTGGGATGGCGCGGGCTATCCGAACGGCCTCAAGACGGACGAGATCCCGGTTGCAGCACGCGTGGTCGCGGTCGCCGACGTCTTCGACGCGCTGACGACGCGGCGGCCATATAAAGAGCCGATGCCGCTCGAGGTGGCGCGCAACTACCTGGTCGAGAACCAGGGACGGCAGTTCGACCCGGCCTGCGTCGAGGCTTTTCTGTCGCGCTGGGACGAGGTCGTGGAGATCGCCGCCGGGCAGCAGGCGGCACCATTTCAGAAGGCGGAGGCAACGCTCACTCCTGGTATGGAGCGAGCCGTCGAGGGCGGTCCGGCCAAAGACCGGTCGCCGGAGGCCGTTTCGCTCGCCTGACATTGACCATCCTGGCAACAGCCTGCCGCGGCTCTGTTTTCTCCGGTCGCCGGTTTGAACCGGTTCCTGATAGAGTGCACGAATATCTAAGAGTGATTCTGGTCACACTTGCCTGGGCGCTCCGCTGCTAAACATCGGACCAGGACAGGGACCGGCAGAGCAGCGGTCGAATTGGATGAGAATACCCATGAGAAGCCTGATCGGCGCCGTTGTCGGCGCGCTCTATATTACGACCCCCGCCCTGGCGGAGACGCCGGCCGCGATCGTCGAGGACGTCCAGGGCAAGGTCGACGGCATCGCGTTCATGGACTATGTGGCGCCGGGCAAGATCATCAAGCTCGGCCCGAAGGCGAGCGTCACGCTCAGCTATCTCAAATCCTGCCTGCGCGAGACGATCAGCGAAGGCGTCGTGCTGGTCGGCGCCGAGCAGAGCACCGTGCAACTCGGCGAGGTCAAGCGGGACAAGGTGCCCTGCGACACCAACGCGGCGCAGCTGTCCGAGCGAGAGGCCAACCAGAGCGCCGCGACCACCTTCCGCACCGTGCGCTCGGACGCCAAGGGCGCGCCGGCCCCCAAGCTGCCGACGATCTACGGCGTCGCACCGCTGGTGCAGGCCAAGAGCGGCAGCACGCTGGTGATCGAGCGCACCGACGGCAAGGAACCCACGATCAGCGTGCCGCTCAGGAACGAAACCATGATCGGCGGCAAGTTCTATGATTTTGCCAAAGCCGGGAAGTCGCTCACCCCCGGCGGCAGCTATCTCGCCATTCTCGGCGCCAAGCGCTATGCCTTCCAGGTCGATGCCAGCGCCACGTCATCGCCGACGCCGATCGTCGGCCGCCTGCTGCGGCTCGAATAGGCGGCTTGCGACGGGGCGATGCGGCGGATCGGAAGGCGGGACATCGTTGCGGCGATCCTGATTGCGCTCCTCGCGGGCGCGGTCTTCACGTCTCCGCCGCTTCAGACGCTGCAAGGCCTGTCGCTCGACATCCTCACCGCGGTGCGCGGCATGCTGGACGGCAACCGCCGTGATCCCGCGACATCGCCGGTCGTCGTCGTGGCCATCGATGGTGAGACCTACGACACCCCGCCCTTCAAGGGATCGCCGACGCAGACCTGGACACGCGAGATCGGCCGGGTGCTCGGGAGCATCACCGAAGGCGGCGCCAAGGTCATCGGCTTCGACGTCATCTTCAAGAACTCAATCGAGCAGTCGGAGATTCCGTTCGGCGATACGTCGTTCGGCAGTCGCATAAGAGGATTTGACCGGGACTACCTCATCGCGCTCCGGCAGCTCTCCGACAGCGGCAAGCTGGTGCTCGGCGAAATCCTGAGCAATGACCATCCGGAAGTGCCCTATCGTGCGCAGCAAGTGGCAGTGCGCAACACCGTCCGCGCGCTCAATGTCCACACCGACCACGACGACGTGATCCGACGAATGCCGTTGAGCTTTGCCATCGAGGGCAGGCCGATCCCCGCGATGGCGGTGGAGCTCGCTGCGCGTGCGCTTGGCGGAAAGCCTGAAATTGCGCCGTCCGGCGCGACCGAGCTGTCCGGCTATGCGATCCCGAGCGCGATTCCGAATACAATGACGCTCAACTTTCGAGGGCTGGGACGCGACGTCCCGACCTTCTCCTTCGCCGACCTGCGCGCCTGCGTCGAGAAGGGCGATCGCGATTTCTTCCGCCGCGCCTTCGACGGCAAGGTCGTTCTGCTCGGCACCGTCCTCAATTTCGAGGACCGCAAGCTTACCTCGATGCGCCTGTCCCGCGGATATGACGGCTCGCCCGCGTCCCGCTGCGCCCTGCCCGCCCCGGCGGGCGCCGCGCAGAAGGCCCGCAGCGACATCGCCGGCGTCTTCGTGCATGCCACCGCGGTCCGAAACCTGATCGAGCGCGATGCGGTGACCGAGCTCGGCTTTCCGGCGCGGAGCATTCTCACGATCGCGTTCGCGCTCGTCATCGCTTGCGCCGCCTGCATGCTTGCGCCGAGCGGCGCACTGATTGCATGGCTCGGCCTCACCGCCGTTTACGCCGCAATGGCCGTCGGTGCCTTCGTTCACGCACTGGCACTGCCGCTGACCGAGCCCGCGCTCGCAAGCCTTGCCGCGCTCGCGATGATGATCGGCTACCGTTTCGTGCTGGCCGATCGCGACGAGCGCTTCCTGCGCAGGAGCTTTGCCTTCTATCTCGCCCCTGAAGTGATCAACACCATGGTTGCCTCCGGCAACATGCCGGCGCTCGGTGGCGAGATGCGCAACGTCACCATGTTCTTCTCCGACCTCAGCGGGTTCTCCTCGATCGCAGAGACGATGACGCCGGGCGAGCTGGTCACGCTGATGAACGAATATCTCTCCGCCATGACCGACATCATCGAAGGCCATGGCGGCTATGTCGACAAATATATCGGCGATTCCATCGTCGCCATGTTCGGCGCGCCCGCCGACGATCCCGCCCACGCGCGCAACGCCGTCCGCGCGGCGCTGAAGTGCCACGAAAAACTGGCGGACCTCAACGCCAACAACGCCGTCTTCGCCGGTCACGGCCTGTCGCACCGCATCGGGCTCAACAGCGGCGAAGCCGTGGTCGGCAATATCGGCTCCCGCCGCCGCTTCAACTACACCGTGATGAGCGACACCGTGAACGTCGCCTCGCGGCTCGAGGGTGCGAACAAATATTACGGCACCGCGATCATGGCCTCGGAGGCGACAGTGGCGCAGACAGCTGACGCCTTCACCTGGCGCGAGCTCGATGCGATCAGGGTGCTGGGCCGTGGCGAGGCGATCAAGGTGTTCGAGCCGCTGGCGGAGAAAGGCGCGGAGAGCGGCGAGCAGACGAAGGTCACCGCGGCTTATGCGGAAGGGCTGGCGTGCTGGCGGGCAAGGGAGTTTGCGAAGGCGGCCGATACGTTCGACGGGGTGGCGAAGGTCGATCCGCCATCATCCATGTTTGCAAAGCGCGCGAGAGCGCTCGTCACAAATCCACCGCCGCCGGAGTGGACGCCGGTCAACACGCTCGAAGGGAAGTAGTGGCCGCTTACCCTCCCCTGGAGGGCGAAAGAGGGCGCCGCATTCGTCGAAATAGTCCCGCTTAAAACGGCAGTCCCACATAATTCTCCGCGAGCAGGCGCTGCGCCGTCTCGGACGAGAAAAGATATTCCAGCTCCGTCTGCTGAAGACGATCCTCATAGTCGAGACGATCGGGGAAACGATGCAGCATCATCGTCATCCACCAGGAGAAACGCTGCGCCTTCCAGATCCGCGCCAGCGCCTTGGCGGAATAGCCTTCGAGGCCGGAATCATCGCCGCTCTGATAGTGTGCGAGCATGGCATGGTAGAGATAGTAGATGTCGGAGGCGGCGCTGTTCAGCCCGCGCGCGCCGGTCGGCGGCACGATATGGGCGGCATCACCGGCGAGGAAGAGGCGGCCGTAGCTCATCGGTTCGGCGACGAAGCTGCGCAACGGCGCGATGCTTTTTTCGATCGAGGGCCCCGTGATCAGGCGGCCGGCGACCTGCTCCGGCAGGCGGCGCTTCAGCTCGGCCCAGAACGCATCGTCCGACCAGTTCTCCACCTTGTCGGTGAGCGGCACCTGGATGTAATAGCGGCTCAATACTTGCGAGCGCAAGGAACACAGCGCAAAGCCGCGCTCGTGCTTCACATAGATCAGTTCGGGTGAGACCGGCTTGGTGCGCGACAGCACACCGAGCCAGCCGAACGGATAGACCTTCTCGTATTCGCGCAGCACGTCCTTCGGGATCGACTTGCGACTGACGCCGTGAAAGCCGTCGGCGCCGACGATGTAGTCGCAATCGACGCGAACGATCTCGTCGTTCGATCGGTACGTCACGTAGGGGCGATCCGACGCCAGGTCATGCGGCGTCACGTCCTGCGCATTATGCACGACCTTGCCGCCCAGACGATCGCGCGCCTCGTAGAGGTCGCGCGTCAGCTCGGTCTGGCCGTAGACCAGAACCGAATTGCCGCCGGAGTGCTTGTGCAGATCGATCTGGGAGAGCACCCCGTCATGGGCGATCTCGAACCCCCGGTGGATCTCGCCCTCGCGGTCCATCCGCTCGCCGCATTGCGCCTCGCGCATCAGTTTTGCGAAACCGTGCTCGAGCACGCCGGCGCGGATGCGGGCCAGCACGTGCTCACGGCTGTATTTCTCCAGCACGACCGTGTCGATGCCCTTCAGGTGCAGAAGCTGGGACAAGAGCAGCCCGGACGGCCCGCCGCCGATGATACAGACCTGAACTTTCATTTTTGCGTCCTCCCGACGGCACTTTTTTGCAGATTTAACTGCGCAAACCGATGGAGGGTTTCGTCTTTGTCTTGTACTATTCGAACATGAGAAGCGCCGCCCCTGCCCCCGCGATCCGGGTCTACAATTTGTTCGGCGAGTCCGGCGACCTGCCCGACGTCGTGCATTGCGAGACGATCGCGTCCCGCTCGGTGCTTCACGACTGGACCCTGGCCGTACACCGCCATGCCCGGCTGCACCAGGTGCTACTGATCGAGCGCGGCGGCGGCGAGGCGACGCTCGACGGACGCGTGGTGCCGTTGAGGCCGATGCAGATCGTCAACGTACCCGTCGGACACGTCCACGGGTTCCGCTTCGTGCCAGAGACCCAGGGCTGGGTGCTGACCATCGCGGCGGAGATCCTGGACGAGGCGCTGCTCGCCGCCGAAGGCCTGCGCGGCGCCCTGTCACGATCCGGCGTGGTGCGCAGCACGCCACAGATCCGCGCCACCATGAAGCAGATCTTCGCGGAACACGCTGCCCGCGATTTTGGCCGCGCGCATGTGCTGCGCGCCTTGTCGGCAGCCATGATCGGGCTGGTGGCCCGCGCGCTCACGAGCGAGAGCGTTGGGAATGGCACGGCCGAATCCGGCCTGTTCCGCCGCTTCGAGGCGCTGCTCGAGCAGCACCATCTGGAACGCTGGAGCGTCGCGGACTACGCAGGCGCGCTGTCGATCACGCCGACCCATCTCAACCGGGTGACGCGGGCCGCGACTGGCGACACCGCCTCGCACCTGATCCTGAACCGCCTGATCCGCGAGGCGCGGCGCAACCTCGTCTACACCAACCTTCCGGTCTCGACGATCGCCTACTCGCTCGGCTTCGAGGATCCCGCCTATTTCAGCCGTGTTTATGCTGCTGCCACGGGGCTATCACCGCGCGCCTTTCGCACCCGGCTGCATGGCGATGAAGGCTGACACATCGGCCGATCGGACAGCCGCGCCTCTGGCCGAAGGCCAAGCTGCGAACCGCAACGGCCTTCGTTGCCGGCGCAGCCACCTACCTTCGTATATGGGGTCCTATCCTTTGGATAGAGGCCCTTTACCTCAGTACGATTGAGTGGGGAATGCGCGCGCCTTACCCTGGCTGCATTCGGCGCCCTGGCGCTGGTGGCATTGGGTCCTCCCTAACCTAGGCGCAAGACGGCCGCCCCTGTCCGGTCGTCTGCGCTGCTTTTTTCAGCAAGCCATCGGCGCTTTCAGTACTTTCGCGTACAACTGGAGATTTTTGCATAATGCCTTCGATTGGGAAGATTGCACTCTTTATCGATGGCTCCAATCTCCATGCCACCTCCAAGGCGCTCGGCTTCGACATCGATTACAGGCGTCTGCTCGGCGAATTCCAAAGCCGAGGCGCGCTGTTGCGGGCCTTCTACTACACGACCGTCGTCGAGGATCAGGAGTATTCGTCAGTCCGCCCGTTGATCGATTGGCTCGACTATAACGGATACACCGTCGTCACCAAGCTCACGAAGGAATTCGTCGACGCGATCACCGGCCGCCGCAAGGTGAAGGGCAGCATGGATGTCGACCTCGCCGTAAATGCGATGGAGCTCGCCGAGCACGTCGATCAGATCGTGCTGTTCTCGGGCGATGGGAATTTTCGTTCGCTGGTGGAAGCCCTGCAACGCCGCGGTGTCCGCGTGACGGTCGTCTCCACGCTCTCCACTCAGCCCGCCATGGTCGCCGACGACCTGCGCCGACAGGCGGACATATTCATCGATTTGGCAGAACTGAAACCAAAAGTGGGGCGCGATCCGGCCAATCGGCCGGGATCGCGCGAGATGCGTCAGTCGCCGCAATTCCTCGCGCGCGTAGCGGTCGATCGCGGCGACCAGGTGGAGTGATCCTGCGGAAGGCCGCCCGACTCTCAGACGTCGAAGAACACGGTCTCCTCCGGCCCCTGCAAATTGATCGTGAAGGAATACACGACCTTGCCGGCGCGCTCGCTTCGCGTGGCGATCAATGTCTTGCGCCGGGCCGGCTGCTCGATCAGGTTGAGCACGGGGTCGGCGGCGTTGGCGGCCTCTTCATCCGAGAAATAGAGCCGCGTGTTGAGACCAATATTGATGCCGCGCGCGACGATCCAGACATTGACGTGTGGCGCACATTTGCGCCCCGCCTTGTCGGTGATGGCGCCGGGCTTGATGGTCTCGAAGGTCACGAGCGCGCTGTCGAAGTCGGAGCCGGCGCGGCCCCAGCCGCGAAACTCCTGATCCAGCGCGCCGGCCGAGCGGTCGGCCGGATGATTGTAGCGGCCGGCCGCGTTGGCCTGCCAGATTTCCAGCAGCACGTCGCGCAGCGGCGTACCGCTGCCGTCGAGCACCCTGCCTTCCAGCGTGATGCGTTCGCCTTGCGTGTTCGGCGTCACCAGCACGCTGGAAAAGTTCTTCTCGAAAATATCGAAGCCGGCCATGGCCGGGATCAGGCCGATGTGGACGTAGGGGCCGGCGGTCTGCGAGGCGGTTTCCTTGAGATAGTTGAGCGGCTGCGGCATTGGCTCAGTTCCCCTCGGTGCGATTTTCAAAATAGGTGGAGCGCTGGCCGCGCAGGACGATGTCGAAACGGTAGGCGAGCGAATCGAACGGCGTCGAGGCGTTGAGGTCGAGCGGCGCGACCAGGCGGTCGAGCGCATCCTTGTCCGGAATCGTCGTCAGGATCGGGCAGACCGGGATCAGGGGATCGCCCTCGAAGTACATCTGGGTGATCAGGCGCTGCGCGAAGCCCGAGCCGAACACCGAGAAGTGGATGTGGGCGGGACGCCAGCTGTTGACGTAGTTGCGCCAGGGATAGGGGCCGGGCTTCACGGTGCGGAAATAGTAATAGCCGGTGTCGTCGGTCAGCGCGCGGCCGCAGCCGCCGAAGTTCGGATCGATCGGCGCCAGATACGTGTCCTTCTTGTGCCGGTAGCGGCCGCCGGCATTGGCCTGCCAGAACTCGACCAGCGTGTTGGGAACACCGCGGCCGGTCTCGTCCAGCACGCGGCCGTGGACGATGATGCGCTCGCCGACGGGATCGCCGTCCTTGGCGTAGTTGCGGATCAGGTCGTTGTCGAGCGGGCCGAGATCGTTGTGGCCGAACACCGGCCCCGTGATCTCCGAGACCGAGTTCTCCAGCGACAACAGCGCCTGGCGCGGCGAGCGTAGCACCGAGGATTTGTAGCCGGGCGCATGCGCCGGTGGATGGATCGAGCGATCGCGCTGGAAGAAGCCACCATCGCCGAGCGGCGGCGTGAACGGCTCGGGGCGGTTGAGGCGGGGATCCCGCAAGGCTGGCGCCTGGGCATTCATCGGCGTTGTCTCTCCCTTGGGCGCCCCGGTCCGGGCGCACGGCTTATCGGGAGATCATGGGACGGTCTATTCTCAAGATAAATAGATCGATTATAATGAATTCCATGAAGAAAATCGATCATTTGGCCCTCGACGGCCATGCCCTCGAACTGTTCCTGGCCGTGCTGGAGGAAGGTTCGGTGACGGCAGCCGCCACACGTCTCGGCTTGACGCAATCCGCGGTCAGCCACGCCCTGAACAAGCTGCGGCGGATCGCCGGCGATCCGCTGTTCGCCAAGTCGGGCCGCGGCATCGTCGCCACCGCACATGCGCAGGCGCTGGCCGCGAAGGCGCGGGCACTGATCGACGAGATGCGCAGCTTTGCCGGTGGCGTCAGCTTCGAGCCGGCGCAGGCCCAGCTTTCGCTGACGGTCGCCGCCAACGACTTCCAGCGCGACCTCTTGCTGCCGCGCTTCTTCGGCCATGTCGCCAGCCAGGTGAAGGGCCTGAACCTGCGCGTGATCCCCTCGCAATCGCCCTCGCCCGCGATGCTGCGAGAGAATCGCTGCGATCTCCTGATCACGCCGCTGCCGCCATCCGGTATCGACGTCGTGCAGAAGCGCCTGCTCAGCGATCACTACGTCTGCTATTTCGATCCAAAGGCACGCGCGGCGCCCGCCGGCCGCAGCGCCTATCTCGCAGCGCGCCACGTCACCGTGGTCTATACCGACAATGAGCGGCTCGACTTCGACCGCCGGCTGGCGGCGAACGGCTTCCACCGCGACATCGCCATCTCCGTGCCGAGCTTTTCAGGCGTGCCGTCGTTCCTGCGCGGCTCGCAGATGCTCGCGAGCATGCCGAGCCTGCTCGCGTCCGGCGTCATGCAGGGCTTCGCGCAAACGCTGATACCGCTGGCCTCGCGCACCCGGACGCTGGCCGAGCTGCCGATGTTCATGGTCTGGCACCAGCGCTACCAGAAGGACCCGGCCCATCGCTGGATCAGGAGCCAGCTCGAGACCGTGGCGGCGACGGCCGCCGGAGACTGAGCCTCGGTCACGGTTCGCGGAAGCCTGCCCTCCGCCGAACCCACTGGTTGCCTTGCGGCAGCCACGCTAGAATTGCCCCATGACAGTGACCGATATTGCGAGCCGGACCTACAATCACAGCTGGCGGCTGGATCCCATCATCCGCAGCCTGCTCGATACCGACTTTTACAAGCTATTGATGTTGCAGATGATTCGGGAGGATTACCCGGATCGGCAGGTGACCTTCTCGGTCATCAACCGCTCCCGCCATGTGCGGCTCGCCGAGATCATCGACGAGGGCGAGCTGCGCGCCCAGCTCGACCATGCCCGCACCATCCGCTTCACCAAGAAAGAGCTGATCTGGCTTGCCGGTAACACCTTCTACGGCAAGACCCACATGTTCTCGGCGGATTTCATCCGCTGGCTCGCCGAATTCCGCCTGCCCGAATACGAGCTGCGCAAGGTCGCGGGCCAGTACGAAATACATTTCCACGGGCCGTGGACCCACACCACGATGTGGGAGATTCCGGCGCTCGCGATCCTCAACGAGCTGCGCTCGCGCGCGGCGATCAAGGGCCGCGGCCGCTTCGAGCTGGACGTGCTCTACGCCCGCGCCAAGGCCAAGCTGTGGACCAAGGTCGAGCGGCTGCGCAAACTGGAAAACCTGAGGCTCTCCGACTTCGGCACCCGCCGCCGTCACGGCTTCCTCTGGCAGCGCTGGTGCGTCGAGGCGGTGAAGGAAGGCCTGGGCCCCTCCTTCATCGGCACCTCCAACGTGCTGCTCGCGATGGACAACGATCTCGAGGCCATCGGCACCAACGCGCACGAGCTGCCGATGGTCGCGGCTGCGCTCGCCAAGGACGACGAGGAGTTGCGCTGGGCGCCCTATCGCATCCTCGACCAGTGGCGTCAGACCTATGGCGGCAATTTGCTGATCGCGCTGCCCGACGCCTTCGGCACCAAAGCTTTCCTGCGCGATGCGCCGGAATGGGTCGCCGACTGGACCGGCTTCCGCCCCGACAGCGCGCCGCCAATCCAGGCCGGCGAGGAGATCATCGCGTGGTGGGAGAAGAAGGGCCGCAACCCCAGGGACAAGCTGCTCGTCTTTTCCGACGCGATGGACGTCGGCTCGATCGAGGAGACCTATCACCACTTCACCGGCCGCGTGCGGCTCTCCTTCGGCTGGGGCACCAACCTCACCAACGACTTCGTCGGCTGCACCCCGGACGGCTCGTTCAATCTCGATCCGATCTCGCTGGTCTGCAAGGTGTCGTCGGCCGACGGTCATCCGGCCGTCAAGCTCTCCGACAATCCGGAGAAGGCGACCGGCCTCCCCTCGGAGATCGAGCGTTACCTGCGGGTGTTCGGCGACGCCGGCCGCGTGCGCAAGCCGGTGCTGGTCTAGCACCGGCCCCAACTCTCTCGATCAAGTAAACCGCGCGGGACGAATGCGAGGCATTGGTTCGCCGATGCCGCACAGGTTCCGGTTTGTTGGCATTTGCAACGATCTGCACGCATCCACTTCACGACGCCTTCACCCTGCGATGCAGTCCCTCGTCTCTTTCAGGGCGAGTTAAGCAACCATCTCCTCTACTTGGCGTTGCAGGCGCAACACTCCGCTGGGGTCGTTGATCGATTTGGGGAACTGAGGGTGTTTCGGAGAACATCGACGTCGACGAAGGGACACAGCTTCCTTCACGTCATCAAGCTCGTCTCGCCTTTCGTGATGGTCGTCGTCCTCCAGGCGACGATTGCGGGATTCAGCCTCGAGGTGATGTCATCGGTCCGCGCCTATGTCGCGGGCGAAGCGCTATGGTCGCGCTCGCAGAAGAACGCCGTCTATTTCCTCAATCGCTATCTGCATTCGGGCGACAAGGGCCAGTTCGCGCAGTACCAGGCCTCGCTCGCCGTTCCCATCGGCGACGAGTTCGCTCGCTGGGCGCTCGAGCGCGATCCGGTCGACGTCGAGGCCGCCCGCATCGGCTTCCTGCAAGGCGGCAACCATCCCGATGACGTTCCGGGATTGATCTGGCTGTTTCGATATTTCAACCGCGTCAGCTTTCTCCAGGAAGCCATCCGCGAGTGGACCGCCACCGATCCCATGCTGCTGGAGCTGAGCGTGTTCGGCGAGGTCATCCGGTCGGAGCTGGAGAACGGCCCCGTTCGGGATGGCAGCCGCCTGCAGTTCCTGTCGTCGCGGCTCTCGGAGCTCAACACCCAGTTCACGGTACATGCGAACCGCTTCTCCACGGTCCTGGGCGAAGGCTCCCGCGCGATCAAGTTGACGCTGACCTGCATCAACATCGTCACCGCCGTGATGCTGATCCTGCTCCTGATCTGGCACACGCGGCGATTGGTGCTGCAACGACAGGCGTTCGAGGATGCCCTGCATGACGAGAAGGAGCGCCTGGCCTGGCAGGCTTCGCACGACTGGCTGACGGGCCTTGCCAACCGCCGCGCCTTCGAGGCGCGCCTGCAAGGCGAGCTGGACAATCTTGCGGCAGGCTCGCTGGGCCTGATCCTACTCGACCTCGACCAGTTCAAGAACGTCAACGACAGCTGCGGCCATCTGGCGGGCGACCGCCTGCTCTGCCAGGTCTCGCGCCTCCTGCAACAGGACCGCCGCCCGCATGATCTGGTGGCCCGGCTCGGCGGCGACGAATTCGGCCTGATCCTGCCGCAGTGCTCGCCGTTCGACGCAGCCGACATCGCCGAACGGCTGCGGCGATCGCTCGAGCTGTTCAGCTTCGCCTGGGACGATCGTTGCTTTGCAGTGACCGCCAGCATCGGCATCACCTGCATCACCGAGCGCGACACCACGCTCGAGGACGCGATGCGGCGCACGGATGCCGCCTGCTATCGCGCCAAGGAAAAGGGACGCAACCGGGTTCAGGTCGACGGAGTGCGGCCCGACGTCGTCCTCATTGCAGCACGGCCACGCGAAGCTGCACGCGCCTGAGGCTGCTCGCCCTGTCACCGCAAAGGCAGAATCCCGAGGCCCGCGAGGTGCGCGTCGAGGAACTGCTCAACCTGCTGGCGCAGCAACTGGGGCGGCACGGCCACCATGCGCTCCTCGAGACCGAGCGAGATGATGCCGTGCACCGCGGAAAACAGAGTGCGCGATAGCAGCGCGATCTTCACGTCATCCGCATCCGGTAGCAGCCGCACAAGAGGCGGGTGCATCAGCGCGAAGGCGTCCATCACCATCTGAAGGATGTCGTCCGGATAGGGGCGATCGTCCTCCATCCGATGCTCGAACAGCGAACGCAGCAGATTGGCGTGCTCCGCAAAGAATTCGAGATAGGTCTCGGCAAGCCCGTAGAGCTGGCGAACCGGATCCTCGGCCGGAACCCCGGCAAGCCGTGCCGTGAGCGCCTGAACCGTCTCCCGATTGACGGTCAGGATCACCCCGTCGAAGTCGCCGAACTCGTTATAGACGCTGCCGACCGAGCAGCCGGCGGCTTCGGCGACGTCCCGAACCTTGAGTGATCTCAATCCCTTAGTGGCAATGATGCCGCGGGCGATCTCCAGGATCTGGACCCGGCGGCGATTTTTTTTCTGGTCCCGCAACGATTCTTCTTGAACATTGTTCATTTTCGAGCTACCAATGTGAACATTGTTCAATTTAGCCCGGAGACCTGCGAAATGCAAACCCTCGCTGTTGATATCGTCACCACCTTCATCGATGACGCCGCCGCCCTCGTGACCGGCCTTGGCCGGGCCGCCCTCAAGCTCGCGATGACGCCGATCGATCGCATCGCAAACGCCTGCGACATTGCCGGCGTGCTCGCCGAGCGCCGCGCGACCTTCCGGATGTGGCGCGCCAACCGTAGCCGCGTCCGTCGTGAAGGCCGCAGGTTCAGCCTGCTTGGTCGCTTCTCGCCCTTTCGCCACCTCGCCCATCTCACCTGAGACGCGCGCCGCGAAGCGGTTCGAATGCAAGAAAAGGCTGCAATGAAGGACTTACCATTTGCCGACATTCGCAGCCGATGTCGCGGGCCTTACCGGTACGGTTCAGTTTTTGCTCACGGCCCGTCGCATATCCGGGTCAGCGCGGCCCTCCCACCCAGAGCCGACGCGGCCGCGACCGGAAATTTGCGAACCTAACGAGACCATTAGGAGACCAACAGGATCGGAGGGATCGAGGGGACAGAGGCAGGCCGACGACAATCGTCACTCTGCAATCGTTCGTCCCATGCCCTTCCGGTCGTGACGCTTTCACCGCCACCGAAACAACCTCAGGCTGCCTTTCCAAAACAGGACTAGTCATGATCAGGGAATTGATGTCGTCACGCCGCTTCGCGCCGCTGTTCTGGGCGCAATTCTTCTCGGCGCTCAATGACAATGTGCTCAAGAACGCACTCGTCATCATCTTGCTCTACAGCGCCGCGACCGGCCACGGCGATGCCCTGGTGACGGTGGCAGGCGCCGTCTTCATCTTCCCCTATTTCATCCTGTCCGGGCTCGGTGGACAGCTCGCCGACAAATACGTCAAATCCGTCGTCGCAAGGCGGCTCAAATTCGCCGAGATCTTCGCCGCTTGCTTCGCCGCCGCCGGCTTCTTCCTGCACTCGGTGCCGCTGTTGTTCGCAGCGCTCGCGCTGTTCGGGATCATCGCCGCCCTGTTCGGCCCCGTGAAATATTCCATGCTGCCGGACCAGCTCGACCTCGGCGAGCTCGCGACCGGCAACGCGCTGGTCGAAGGCGCCACCTTCATGGCCATCCTGCTCGGCACCGTCGCCGGCGGCCAGTTCGTGGCCGGCTCCGCCCATATGGGCTGGGTCGCATCGGCCGTGGTCGTGCTGGCCCTGTTGTCCTGGGCTTTCGCTTCCCGCATTCCGCAGACAACGCCCTCCGCGCCCGATCTGCCCGTCAACGCCAATCCCTGGACCTCGACGCTCGGCCTGTTGAAGACGCTCTACGCGGACAAGCGGCTGTGGGACGGCACCGTGATCGTCTCCTGGTTCTGGCTGGTCGGCGCCATCGTGCTGTCGCTGCTGCCGGCGCTGGTCAAGGAGGTCGTTGGCGGCACCGAAGGCGTCGTGACGCTGTGCCTGGCGATCTTCGCGATCGGCATCGCCATCGGCTCGCTGTTCGCGGCGCAACTGAGCCACGTTCGCCCGAACCTCGCGCTGGTGCCGATCGGCGCCATCATCATGGGATTTGCCGGCCTCGACCTCGCCTGGGCCATCGGCGTGACCAGCAAGGGACACGAGATCACCGCGCTCGACTTCGCAACCTCGTTCGCCGGCCTGCGCATGCTGATCGATTTCGTCGCCTTCGCATTCGGCGGCGGCTTGTTCGTCGTTCCGTCCTTCGCCGCCGTGCAGGCCTGGTCGGCACCGTCCGAGCGCGCTCGCATCATCGCCGCGGGCAACGTGTTGCAAGCCGCCTTCATGGTGGTCGGCTCGCTGTTCGTCGCGCTGTTGCAGGCGACTGGCCTCCATATCGGCTGGATCTTCTTCGGCCTCGGCGCCGCCAGTTTCGGCGCGGTGTGGTTCGTGCTGACCAAGTGGGGCAAGGAAGGCGTGCGCGACTTCGGCGCGCTCTTGTTCCGCGCGCTGTTCCGCACCGAGGTCCGCGGGCTCGAGAACCTACCGCCTCCAGGCACGCGCATGCTGATCGCGCCGAACCATGTCAGCCTGATCGACGGCCCGCTGCTGCACGCCGTGCTGCCGATCGACGCGAGCTTCGCGGTCGATACCGGCATCTCCAAGGCCTGGTGGGCCAAGCCGTTCCTGCGGGTGGTCAAGCACTACACCATGGACCCGACCAAGCCGCTGGCCGCGCGCGACCTGATCAAGCTGGTTGCCGCCGGCGAACCGGTGGTCATCTTCCCGGAGGGACGCATCACCGTCTCCGGCTCGCTGATGAAGGTCTATGACGGCACCGCGATGATCGCCGACAAGGCCGACGCCGTGGTCGTGCCCGTCCGCATCGAAGGCGCGCAGCGCTCGCATCTCAGCTACCTCGACGGCAGCCAGATCAAGCGCTCGTGGTTTCCGCGGGTGACGGTCACGATCCTGCCGCCGGTCAAGCTGCCGGTCGATCCGTCGCTGAAGGGCAAGGCGCGCCGCAATGCCGCCGGCGCCGCGCTCCAGGACGTGATGATCGACGCTCTCGTCAAGAACGCCATGCTCGATCACTCGCTGTTCGAAGCGCTCGGACACGCCTATCGCGACCGCGACACCGGCAAGGTCATCATCGAGGACGCGCTCGGCACCAAGCTGACCTATCGCAAGCTGATCCTGGGCGCGCAGGTCTTGAGCCGGAAGCTGGAGAACGGCACTTCCGTCGGCGAGAATGTCGGCGTGCTGCTGCCCAATTCCGCGGGCGTCGCCGTCGTGTTCATGGCGTTGCAAAACATCGGCCGGGTCCCGGCGATGCTCAACTTCTCCGCCGGCCCGGTCAACGTGCTTGCCGCCATGAAGGCCGCGCAGGTCAAGACCGTGCTGACCTCGAAGGCCTTCATCGAGAAGGGCAAGCTCGACAAGCTGATGGCCGCGATCTCCGCGGAGGCGCGCGTCGTCTATCTCGAGGATGTCCGTGCCTCGATTGGGATGGCCGACAAGATCAAGGGCCTGCTCGCAGGCACCGCGCCGCGTGTCGTCCGCCAGGCCAACGATCCGGCCGTCGTGCTGTTCACGTCGGGCTCGGAAGGCACGCCCAAGGGCGTGGTGCTGTCCCACCGCAACATCCTTGCCAACTCCGCGCAGGCGCTGGCGCGCGTCGATGCCAACGCCAACGACAAGGTGTTCAACGTGCTGCCGGTGTTCCACTCCTTCGGGCTGACCGGTGGAATGATGATGCCGCTGCTCGCCGGCATTCCGATCTACATGTACCCCTCGCCGCTGCACTACCGGATCGTGCCGGAGCTGATCTACCAGACCGGCGCAACGATCCTGTTCGGCACCGACACGTTCCTCACCGGCTATGCGCGCTCGGCCCATGCCTACGACTTCCGCACCTTACGTCTCGTGATCGCCGGCGCCGAAGCGGTCAAGGATCGCACGCGGCAGGTGTTCATGGAGCGCTACGGCATCCGCATCCTTGAAGGCTATGGCGTCACCGAGACCGCGCCGGTGCTGGCGATGAACACGCCGATGGCCAACCGTCCCGGCACCGTCGGCCGCCTGTCGCCGCTGATGGAAAGCCGCCTCGATCCGGTCCCCGGCATCGAGGAAGGCGGCCGCCTCTCGGTGCGCGGACCGAACGTGATGCTCGGTTACTTGCGGGCCGAAAATCCCGGCGTGCTCGAAGTGCTCGCGGAGGGCTGGCACGACACCGGCGACATCGTGGCAATCGACGCGGCCGGCTTCATCACCATCAAGGGCCGCGCCAAGCGCTTTGCCAAGATCGCAGGCGAAATGGTCTCGCTGTCGGCGGTCGAAAGCATCGCGGCGACGCTGTGGCCGCAGGCCGGCTCGGTTGCCGTGTCGATCCCCGACCAGCGCAAGGGCGAGCGCATCGTGCTGCTGACGACGGAGAAGAACGCCGAGCGCAGCGCGATGCAGGGCCAGGCCAAGGCGATCGGCGCGTCCGAGCTGACCGTTCCCGCCGCGATCATGGTGGTCGACAAGGTGCCGCTGCTCGGCAGCGGCAAGACCGACTATGTCACGGCAACGACGATGGCCCGTGAGCAGGCGTCCGCGCCGGAGCGCGACGTGGCGTAAGCCAGATGCACAAGGCGCCTGAAACAGGCAATGCGCGATGCCCGGGAGTGGTTCTGCTTCACGGCATCGCGCGCACCTCGGCATCCCTGACCAGGCTCGAACGAGCGCTTCAGGCGAGCGGGTTCGCGACGCTCAACATCGACTATGCCAGCCGCAGCAAACCGATCGCGGCGCTTGCGGACGATATCCATCCGGCCATCGTCGGCTTCGCCGAACGTGACGCGCCGCTGCATTTCGTCACGCATTCGATGGGCGGCCTCGTCGCGCGCGCCTACATCGCAAGACACCGCCCGGCCCGGCTTGCCCGCGTCGTGATGCTGGGCACGCCGAACAGCGGCAGCGAGGTCGCTGATCTCCTGCAGGGATTTCTGCCCTACCGCGCATTCTACGGGCCAGCCGGCCTTGAGCTCACCACCACGCCTGCAACCGCGCCGAATACCCTCCCCGCCATCGACTATCCCGTCGGCGTGATCGCAGGAAGCCGCTTCATCGATCCCGTCTCCGGCCTCTTCGTCCTGCCGAAGCCCAACGACGGCCGGGTCTCGGTGCGGAGCGCGATGCTGAGCGGCATGGCCGAGCATATCGTGGTGAAGGCGTCCCACACCGGGCTGCCGCGTCACGCCGCCGCGATCGCACAGACGATCGCCTTCCTGCGCGAAGGCCGTTTTCAGTCGGCGTAGCGGGTCACGGCGCCGTCCGCCGTTCCTGTGCATAGCGCACCAGCGCCGCGAAGCGATAGATGCCGTGCACGAACTTGCCGTAGGGCATGGTGATGAACAGCGCGAACACCGCGCCGAGATGCAGCGCCAGCAGCGGTCCCATGGCGGCCGTCTCGCGCAGGATCAGAAGCAGCATGCCGGTAAGACCGGTCAGGAACAGCATGGCGATGAAGCCGACATCCATGCCGTAGCGTTGCTCGTCGAGCAGCTCCGGCGCCCCGCGCAGTTTCGCGAGGAACAGGCCGATCGGCCCGACGATGAGGCCGATGCCGCCGAGCGCGCCGAGCACGACGGGCAGATCCCACCACGGATACGGCGCCTCGCGTCCGAGGAGATAGTGATAGAGCGTCGCGACGGACGTCGCGGCAAAGCACAGCAGGAAGCCGTAGAACGTCAGGTGGTGATAGAGCTTGCGCCGGTCGGTCGGCTTGTCGTCCTCGTTGTAGCAGCCGACGCCGCCGCCATGGAGATAGCGCAGCTCACCGGCATCGCGGACCGCCTGGACAATCGAGCCGCCGTCGGCGCGGCCGCCGATCGGCGTGCCGATATCGCGCCAGAATGCGCGCACGCTCATGACCAGCGCGAGGATGGCATAGAGGAACGCGGCGCTGAACAGCGCGGCCATCACATTGTGCGGCATCAGTCTGTAGAATGCGCCCGGCCCGGTATGGACGCCAAACAGCACGCCGCGGTCGTTCAGGGCGGCGAAGCCGAGGATGAAGAGCGCCATGCTGAGCGCAGCGACGATGCTGATGACGAGACCGTTGCGCGCGAAGGCGCCGGACAGCGCCTGCGGCCAGGCATAGGCCGCATAGGACTCCGCGCGCGCGATCGCGAGCGTCTGCGGGACGTTGACGTTGAATTCGTGCGGCGGCGAGAACTGGCAATCGACGTAGCAGGCGCCGCAGGCATGGCAGAGATTGGCGAGATAGTTGAGGTCGCCGTCGGAGAACGCACGGCGCATCTCCATCGCCGGGAACACCGCGCACAATCCCTCGCAATAGCGGCAGGAATTGCAGACCGTCATCAGGCGGTCGGCTTCGTCCAAAATTCTGGTTCCGTGCATGGCTTTACTTCGTCAGGCCCTTTCCCTCGAGCCATTTCTGGATCAGGGCTGCTACCTCGAGGTTGTTCTTGTCCATCATCACCATATGCGAATTGCCCTTGATACCAGCCCGCGGGAGGTCGACGATGTCGACGCTGCCCCCGGCCGCCTTGATGGCGTCCGCAAAGGCAATGCCGTTGGCGCGGATCTTGGGCCAGCGTGAATCGCGCTCGATATAGTCGCCGTAGATGATCAGGGTCGGAATGTTCTTCAGCGCATCCGCCCTGGCGGGATCGCCGATGCCGGCCGGCTCGATCGCAATCAGCGCCTTGACCTTGTCAGGCCGGGCTTGCGCGACCTTGAAGCCGAAGCTGCCAGCCTGGCTGTGGAACAGGATCACCGAGGGGCCGACGCGATCGATCTCGGCGATATAGGCGGCGATGGTCGCATCGTCAGTCGTGGTCCAGCGCGGCACGTTCTGCTTGACGAAATTCTCGTAGCCCTCGACCGGAAACTGGTTGCCCGGCAGCACCTTTCGCTTGGCGGGATCGGGATCGTAGGAACTTGGCCCATCGCCGATGCGGAAACGTTCGAACGGATTGGCTGTGGTGAGGAAGACCGGCTCGCTCTTGAAGATGTCGGGGTATTGCGCCCAGCCCGCGCGTCCGCGCTCCACCGCGTCGGAATTGTAGACCGCCCACCCCTTGCGCAGAAAATAGTTCAGCCAGCCTTCGCGTCCGTCCGGCGTGGTCTCGTAGGTGACGCCGGTCAGTCCGCCGCCATGCCACATCAGCAGCGGATAGGCCCCCTTCTCGTTCGCGGGCAGGAAATACTGCACGTACATCTGCTCGACCTGATAGGTGCCGTTGGGATCGACCTTGGCTGGTACGCCGCCAGGCGCGAACACGACCTCCTTCACCGGCTTGCCGGTAATTTCGACAAGACGCCCACCGACATGGAACGAACCCATGTCGCGCAGGGTGATCGGCTCGGCGGCACAGGCGTGGCCGGCGATCAGCAGCGTCGCGATCAAAGCAATGGCAATGCGTGACATGGTTCCTCCCAGAGCCTTTTCTTCGTTCTAGTTCTTCGCATGGCGTGCCGCTTCCCGTCCTGCGATCCGCCCGAACACGCTGCCGATGGTCATGCCCATGCCCGCCGCATAGCCTTTGCCGAGCACATTGCCGGCCATGATCTCGCCGGCCGCGAACATGTTCGCCGACGGCTTGCCGTCGGCCATCAGCATCCGTGCCTCCCTGGTCACACGCGTGCCAAGATAGGTGAAGGTGATGCCGGGCCGCACCGGATAGGCGAGATAGGGCGGCGTCTCGATCCGCCGCGCCCAATGCGTCTTGGGCGGCGTGATGCCCTCGGTGCGGCAGTCGTCCAGGATGGTGTGATCGAAGGTGCCGGGCCGCACCGCGGCGTTGAACTCGGTGACGGTCTTTTCGAACGCGGCCGGATCGAGCTCGAGCTTGCCGGCAAGCTCGGCCACCGTCTGCCCGGCGATCGGCGGGAACAGCGTCGGCATGAAGCTCGTGACGACGGTGGAATCGAAGATGATGTAGGCGATCTGGTCGGGCTGCGCCGCGACCAGCCGGCCCCAGATCGCGTAGCGCTTCGGCCAGATGTCCTCGCCCTCGTCGTAGAAGCGCTGCGCGTGCTTGTTGACGACGATGCCGAACACCACGGAGTCGTGGCGGGTGATGATGCCGCCGTCGAATTTCGGCGCGCGGGCGTCGATCGCGACCGCATGGCACTGCGTGGGATCGCCGACCTCCTGTACGCCCTTGTCGAGCAGCATCTTCAGGATCGAACCGCGATTGTAGGGCGTGCCGCGGATCAGGAAATTGTCGGCGGCTTCGCCCCAATATTGCTTCAGCCACTCGATGTTGGCCTCGAACCCGCCGGCCGCGGCGACCAGCGACGTCGCGCGGATCTCGGTCTCGCCCCTGATCGGCCGTTTGAGGCGGGCGGCCAGGAACATCCCGTCCTCGATCACGAGGTCGATGACCTCGGCATCGTATTCGACATCGACGCCGAGCCGCTCGGCGGTGAGGTAGAGCGCATTCAGCATCGCGCGCCCGCCGCCGAGGAAGAAGGAGTTGGTACGGCCGAGGCTCAGCGTGCCGCCGAGCGAGGGCTGCCAGCGCACGCCCTGCTCCACAATCCAGTTCAGGATGTCCTTGGATTCGCGGATCATGTGACGAGCCAGCACTTCGTCGGTCTGCCCGCCGGTCACGCGCAGCAGGTCCTCCCAGAACTCCTCCTCGGTGTAGGGGCCGGTCAGGATTTCGGTGGCCGCGTCATGGGCGCAGCGCATGTTGCGGGTATGGCGGGTGTTGCCGCCGCGATAGAATTTTGGCGCGCCTTCGAGCACCAGCACCGAGGCGCCGCCCCGACGCGCCGCGATCGCCGCGCACAGCGCCGCATTGCCGCCGCCGATCACCAGCACGTCGTATTTGCTGCTCATGCCGTCTGCCCGATGCGACGAAGTTGGAGACATTCTGCCCGCCGGCGGCCTCGGTCAACCGGTCCGCCATTGCGTACTTTTGTATACAAAGATATACAGAAAATGCGCAAGCGACATCTCTGCATGGGCAGGATGCGCTTGGCGCTTCGAGGATGCATGACCAGACGCGCGGCAAAGGCAGGATCGATCGATCGCGGCGCGGGCGTCGCGCTGGGCGAAGCCGTGTTCCGCTCGCTCTGCGAGGCGCTCCAGGCCGGTAGCTACCGCGCGGGCGATCGCCTGCGGGAGGAGGAGGTGGCGCAGCGGCTGAAGGTCAGTCGCACGCCGGTGCGCGAAGCGCTGGGCCGGCTCGCGGCGCGCGGCTTCGTCGAACCCGCCGGCGGCCGCGGCCTGATCGTCCGCAACCTCGACATCTCCGAGGTGCTCGAACTCTACGCCATGCGCGAGATCATGGAAGGCGCCGCCGCGCGCCTTGCCGCCGAGCACGCCTCGGCGACGGAGATCGACGCACTCAGGGACATCGAGCAGACCTTTGTCGAGGCGTCCGCGGCCGACGCCACCGAGATGGCAAGGCTCAACCGCGCCTTCCACGAGGCGATCTGCCGCGCGGCGCGCAACCGCTATCTCGACAACGCCTCCCGCGAACTTCAGGACTGGATCGCCCTGCTCGGCCCGACCACCTTCACGGTGACGGGACGTCCCACGACCAGCCACGGCGAGCACCAGGCCATGATCGACGCGATCGCCGCGCGCGACGGCGACAGGGCCGAGCAGCTCGCGCGCGCGCACATCCGCGAGGCACTGCGCTGCCGGCTGAAATTGTTGCAGAAGCAATAGGCCGATCGTCCGCCCGATCACGCCTCGAACACACGCGTCAGCAGCCAATAGCCACCGAGCAGGCTGATGATTGCGGACACCGTGTAGACGAGCTTTGCGGTTCGCACCGGCCCGGTCGGGCCGGCGCTGGTCAGCCGGTCCAACAGGCCGAGCATCGGCAGCATGACCGCAACGATCGCAATCTGCCCGATCTCGACGCCGACGTTGAAGGCGGCCAGCGCCGGGACAATGGCATCCGGCGGCAAGCCTATCTCCCGAAGCGCGCCGGCAAAGCCGAAGCCGTGGATCAGGCCGAACAGAAAGGCCACGCGCCAGCGCTTGTCGATATCGCGCGAGACAAAATTCTCCACCGCCACGAACACGATCGAGGCCGCGATCGCGGGCTCCACGATGCGGCCCGGGATGACGAGGACATTCAACGCCGCCAGCGACAGCGTCATGGAGTGAGCGATGGTGAAGGCGGTAACGATCTTGATGACCGGAACGAGCCCGCGTGCCCAGAGCATGACTGCGACCAGAAAGGCGACATGATCGTAGCCGAGGAAGATGTGCTCGATGCCGGCGACGAGATAGCGCTGCATGGTCGAGGACAGCGATGGCGGCGCCGTCGAGAGCGTGACCGTCGTATTGCCGGCGTCGAGCAGGGCCTGCGCCTCGGACCTGCCCTGCGCGATCAGCACGATCTGGCGCGCGGCCTTGTCCTTCTCGGTGAGCACGGTGGAGCGATAGACGATATCGCCGGTCGTGTTCGCGCAGGCGAAACTGTTGCGATAGACGACGCCATCACCGTCCGGGAGGATCGCCGCAGCAGCTGGCGCGCAAGCCGTGCCGCCGCCTGTTACGGCCAGATGCCCGTCGAGATAGGCAAGGATGGCGGTCCTGGCCGCTTCGACCGCGGCCGGATCGACCGCATCCTGCCTCGCATCATAAATCTTCGTGCCGATCAGGCGATCGACGTCGCTGCCCTTCAGTCCCAGCTCGACGGTCACCGTGCGATCGCCGGTCAGCGCCACGCGCGCCGTCGCAAGGTTGACCTGATGCGCCTCGGCCGGAAAGCAGAGGCCGAGCAGAGCCGCGAGCCACAGCAGCCGTGGCCGCCTCATGATCCCGCTCCATCGCCTTCACGCCAGCACATCCGCGACGACCGCTTTGGAGACATCCCGGACGTCAGTGGGCTTGAGCCGCACCTGCAAGCCGCGCTGGCCGCCATTGAGATAGACGTAGTCATGCGCGAGCGCGCTCTGCTCGATCACGGTGCGCACGGGCTTGCGCTGCCCGAACGGGCTGATGCCGCCGACCTTGAAGCCGGTGACGCGCTCGGCTTCCGGCGGCTTCATCATCTGCGCCGACTTGCCGCTCGCCGCCGCGGCGAGCTTCTTCATCGAGACTTCCTGGTCGGACGGAACGATCACGCAGACCGGCTTGCCGTCCACGAGCGCCATCAGCGTCTTCAAGACGCGCGCGGGATTCTCGCCAAGCGCGGCGGCGGCCTGGAGCCCGATGCTCTCGGCATCGGGATCATAGTCGTAAGCGTGCACGGTGAAGGCAACACCTGCGGCCGCGAGCGCACGTGTGGCGGGAGTGACTTTGGACATGGGCGATGTTTAGCACCGTCACCGCGCGGAGCGAAGGGACGGCGACGTGGATGCACGCACGCGCCACACCCCCGGTGTCGTCCCGGCCTAGTGCGCAATTGCGCACGGGGGGCCGGGACCCATAACCCCAGGGAGCAGTTTTGCGAAGACCCGTCGCTCGGGACTGCGACCATCCGCAATCGGCAGATCACGCGGTATGGGTCCCGGCCTTCGCCGGGACGACACCGCATATTTGGAGGCATTGTGCCGCCAAGAGACCGGCGAGCCCGCCGCCCCTACTCCGCCGCGTCCCGCATCTCGGCGCGCTCGGCTTTGACCGCGCAGAACTTGAATTCGGGGATCTTGCCGAACGGATCGAGCGCCGGGTTGGTCAGGAGGTTCGCAGCCGCTTCCGCGTAGCAGAACGGCATGAACACCATGTTCTCCGGCACGTCGCGGTCGGAGCGGACCTTGACCTCGACAGCGCCGCGGCGGGTCTCCAGGCGAATGAAGTCACCCGGCGCGAGCTGCTTCTTGCGCATGTCCTTCGGGCTCATGAAGGCGACCGCCTCCGGCTCGATCTGGTCGAGCACCTGCGCGCGGCGGGTCATCGAGCCGGTGTGCCAATGCTCAAGCACGCGGCCGGTGGAGAGCACCATCGGATATTCGGCGTCGGGAAGCTCGTCCGGCGGGATGACGTGGGCCGGCACGATCTTGCCGCGCCCGCTCGCGGTCGGGAAGCCGGTGGTGAAGATGATCTCGTTGCCCGGCTTGTTCGGATCGTCCGCCGGATAGGTGACGGCGCCTTCGCGCACCAGCCGTTCCCAGCTGATGTTCTTGAGCGACGGCATGAGCTCTGCCATCTCGGTGTAGACATCGCCGGGGCCGGCATAATTCCACGGCAGGCCCATGCGCTTGCCGATCTCCTGGATGATCCAGAGATCCTGCCGCGCATCGCCCGGCGGCTTGATCACCTGGCGCGCGAGCTGCACGCGGCGATCGGTGTTGGTGAAGGAGCCGTCCTTCTCGGCGAAGGCCGAGGCCGGCAGGATGACGTCGGCGTGGAACGCGGTCTCGGTGACGAAGAGATCCTGCACCACGAGATGGTCGAGCATGGCGAGCGCGTGCCGCGCATGCTGGAGATCGGGGTCCGACATCGCGGGGTTCTCGCCCTCGATATACATGCCCTTGATCTCGCCGGCATGGATCGCGTTCATGATCTCGACCACCGTGAGGCCGCGCACGGGATCGAGATCCTGCTGCCACAGCTTCTCGAAGGCGCCGCGCAAGTCGTCGCGGCCGACCGGCTGGTAGTCCGGCAGGAACATCGGGATCAGGCCGGCGTCGGAGGCGCCCTGGACGTTGTTCTGGCCGCGCAGCGGATGCAGACCGGTGCCGGGGCGGCCGACCTGGCCGGTGATCAGCGCGAGCGCAATCAGGCAGCGCGCATTGTCGGTGCCGTGGACATGCTGGCTGATGCCCATGCCCCAGAAGATGATCGACGACTTTGCCCGCGCATAGGTGCGCGCAACTTCGCGCAGCGTTTGGGCCGGGACGCCGCAGATCGCCTCCATCTTCTCCGGCGTGAATTCCTTGATCTTCTCCTTGAGGTCCTCAAAACCCTCGGTGTAGCCGGCGATGTACTGGTCGTCGGTCAGGCCTTCCGTGATGATCGTGTTGATCATCGCGTTCAGCATGGCGACGTCGGAGCCGGGCTTGAACTGCAGATGCTTGGTCGCATGGCGCGACAGCGTCTGCCGGCGCGGGTCCATCACGAACAGCTTGGCGCCATTCTGCTTGACCGCGTTCTTGATGAAGGTCGCGGCGACCGGATGGTTCACGGTCGGGTTCGCCCCGATCACGATGATGACCTCGGCGTCCATCGCCGCGGAGAACGGTGCCGACACGGCGCCCGAGCTCAGACCTTCGAACAGCGCCGCCACCGACGAGGCGTGGCACAGCCGGGTGCAGTGGTCGACATTGTTGGAGCCGAAACCGGTGCGCACCAGCTTCTGGAACAGATAGGCCTCTTCGTTCGAGCCCTTGGCCGAACCGAAGCCGGCCAGCGCCTTCACGCCGTTGGTGTCGCGGATCTTGACGAGACCCTTGGCCGCGATGTCGAGCGCTTCCTCCCAGCTCGCTTCGCGGAAATGGGTGAACGGATTGGCCGGATCGACCTGGTCGTTGGCATCCTTCTTCGCATTGGGCAGCCGCACCAGCGGCTTGGTCAGGCGATGCGGATGGTGGATGTAGTCGAAGCCGAAGCGGCCCTTGACGCAGAGACGGTTGCGGTTGGCGGGACCGTCGCGGCCCTCCGCATAGATCACCTTCTCGTCCTTGACCTCATAGGTGACCTGGCAGCCAACGCCGCAGAACGGGCAGAGCGAGTCCACCTTCCTGTCGGCATAGGTGACGCGGGTCTGCTTCTCGTCGAGCATCACGGCCGGCATCAACGCGCCGGTCGGGCAGGCCTGCACGCATTCGCCGCAGGCGACGCAGGTGGACTCGCCCATGGGATCGTCGAAGTCGAACACGATCTTCGAGCCATGGTTGCGGTAGGCCATGCCGATGACGTCGTTGACCTGGACCTCGCGGCAGGCGCGCACACACAGGCCGCACTGGATGCAGGCATCGAGATTGACGCGCATCGCCGGATGGCTCGCGTCGGTGGCCCAGCGATCGGCGGCGGGAAAGCGGCTCTCGGTGACGCCGGTGGCCTCGGCCCAGTGCCAGAACTTCGAATCCGGATCGTGCGAGGTCTCGCGCGCCGGCTGGTCGGCGACGAGCAGCTCCATCACCATCTTCTGCGCCGAAACCGCGCGCGCGCTTTCGGTCTTCACCTTCATGCCGACCGACGGCGTGCGCTTGCAGGATGCGGCGAGCACGCGCTCGCCCTCGATCTCGACCATGCAGGCGCGGCAATTGCCGTCGGGGCGATAGTCGGGCGCCGGCGAGTAGCACAGATGCGGGATGTCGCGGCCCTGGCGTTTTGCGACCTGCCAGATGGTCTCGCCGGGACTGGCCTCGACCTGCTTGCCGTCGAGCTCGAACGTGATTTTGGTCATTCGGCCGCTTCCTTGAACTCGTCAGGGAAATATTTGATCACGGTGGCAAGCGGATTCGATGCCGCCTGTCCGAGCCCGCAAATCGAGGCATCGCGCATCGCCTGGCTCAATTCTTCCAGCAAGGCACGGTCCCAGACCGGCTTCTGCATCAGCAGCGCCGCCTTCTGGGTTCCGACGCGGCACGGCGTGCACTGGCCGCAGCTCTCGTCCTCGAAGAACTTCATCAGGTTCAGAGCCGCTGCGCGCACGCTGTCCTTCTGCGACAGGATCACGATCGCGGCCGAGCCGATGAAGCAGCCGTATTTCTCTAGCGTGCCGAAATCGAGCGGGATGTCGTCCATCGATGCCGGCAAAATGCCGCCGGACGCGCCGCCCGGCAGGTAGGCGTAGAAGGTGTGGCCGTCGGCCATGCCGCCGCAATATTCGTCGATCAGTTCGCGCACGGTGATGCCTGACGGCGCGAGCTTCATGCCGGGATTTTTCACGCGGCCGGAGACCGAGAAGCTGCGCAGGCCGTGACGCTCGTGGCGGCCGTGGCCCTTCCACCAATCGGCGCCCTTCTCGACGATGTCGCGTACCCACCACAGCGTCTCGATGTTGTTGATCAGCGTCGGCAGGCCGAACAGGCCGACCTGGAACGGATAAGGCGGCTTGTGCCGGGGCAGGCCGCGCTTGCCCTCGATGCTCTCGAGCAGCGAAGATTCCTCGCCGCAGATATAGGCGCCGGCGCCGCGGCGCATGTGCAGCGTCGGGCCATCCGGCGGCAGCTTTGCGATCTCGCGCTCCAGGATCTCGCGCGAGGCAGGATATTCGTCGCGCAGGTAGATGTAGACGTCGGAGGCCTCAACCACATGCGCGCCGATCAGCATGCCCTCGATGAAGCGATGCGGATCGCTTTCGAGATAGACGCGATCCTTGAACGTGCCGGGCTCGCCCTCGTCGCCGTTGATCGCCATCAGCCGCGGACCGGGTTCGCCCAGCACCGCGCGCCATTTGCGGCCGGTCGGGAAGCCGGCGCCGCCGAGACCGCGCAGCGAGGCGTCGTCGAGCGCCTTCAGCAGATCATCCTTCGGCAACTCGCCCGAGCGAAGGCGGTTGAGCAGCGTGTAGCCGCCGCCCGCGACATAGGCGTCGTAGTCGATATATTCGGACAGATGCGCGTGGGTGTCGCCGGCCTTCGCGGCCGCCATCACATTGGCGACGGTCGCATGATCGACGAAATTGTGTCCGACTTCCGCGGCAGGTGCGGTGTCGCAGCGACCGACGCAGGGCGCGCGCACGACGCGGATGCCGGGACCTGACGCGCTCTGCAAATCCTCCAGCAGCTTCTCGCCGCCCAGCATCGCGCAAGTGAGAGAATCGCAGACGCGGATCGTCAGCGGCGCGATATCAGCCTCACCTTCCTTCACGATGTCGAAATGCGCGTAGAAAGTCGCGGTCTCGAATATCTCGGCGAAAGCGAGCTTCATCTCGTCGGCAAGCGCGGCGAGATGCGCCGCCGAGATCTGGCGATACTTGTCCTGGATCAGGTGGAGATATTCGATCAGGAGGTCGCGCCGCCGCGGGCGATCGCCAAGCAACTGCTCGATCTCGTGTGCGGCGGTGGGATCGACCTGCCGCCCCTTGGGCGTGGCCTTGGCTCGCTTCCGTCCCTCGCCCGGATGTTCAAACGAGCGGACCTCGTGCACGTCATGGCTCATCGATGAGTCTCGTCAACCTTCTTTAGAACAGGTCCAATTCTAACCCTTGGCATACCAGATGCCAAGAGAATTCATCCGTTCCGATAAGCATTTAAGGGCATGCGGCCAACAAGCCTCACGCCCCCTTACCTCGAACTGTTCGCGGAACCCGGCCTCAGGTCTTGCTCATGCACTCTTCGATGTAGAACCAGCGGTCGTCGCCGGCGAGGCCCTTGGACTTCACGTCGGCGCGGCAGGCCTTGAGCTTCGGCTTGTTGGCGGACCACTTCGCCTTCATGTCCTTCAGCTTCTGCATGGTGAGCTTGATCTTGCCCGGCCTGGCCTCCGTCGTCGCCGCCGGCGCTGTGGTGGCAGGTGCTGCCGCGGTTTGCGCGGACGCGGCATGAAGGCCAGCGACCAGCAACACGGCCGCAAGGCAAATTCGGGTACGAAGCATTTCAATTCCCCCTAAGTCCCAGTCTCGATGATGTCTGAAAGGCGAACGCCGCGGGATGCCGATGATGAGCATCCCGCGGCTGTCTTGATGGCGATCAGAATATCTTGACCGCACTCTCCAGCGTCTTCCAGACACCCCACAGGAGGGGAATGCCGACGAAGGCCCAGAACATCGCGGCCTTGGCGTCGAGCCCGCCGAACCCGATGCCGTAGGAGCCGTGCGGCCCCGCCGCGGCGGCGCTGGCGCTCGCCGCCTGCAACTTGGCGACGTCGGCATCCTTCATGTGCCACTTCGAATCGACCGGCTTGATCAGGTAGTTGCAGATCAGGCCCGCGATCAGCATCGCGCACAGGATGTACATGGTGGTGTTGTAGAGCTGGTCGCGCGGCACGCCGGCCGCGAGCTGGAACTCGCGGATGTAGTTGACCACGACGGGGCCGATGATGCCCGCGGTGGACCATGCCGTCAGCAGCCGGCCGTGGATGGCGCCGACGAACTGCGTGCCGAACATGTCGGCGAGATAGGCCGGCACGGTCGCGAAGCCGCCGCCATACATCGACAGGATGATGCCGAAGCCGAGCACGAAGAGCAGCTTCGAGCCCATCGCCGCAAAGGTCGGCGCCAGCGCATAGAGCACGATGCCGAGGATGAAGAAGGTATAGTAGGTGTTCTTGCGTCCGATCTTGTCCGACAGCGACGCCCAGAAGAAGCGGCCGCCGATGTTGAACAGCGACAGCAATCCGGCGAAGCCCGCGGCGATCGCTGCGATCTGCGCCTTCTGCCCGGCATCGAGCGCGTTGAAGCCGACGTCCGGCAGGCCGATCAGCTTGCCGGCGAAGATCTCCTGAAGCATCGGCGAAGCCATGCCGATCACGCCGATACCCGCCGACACGTTCAGGCAGAGCACCCACCAGATCAGCCAGAACTGCGGCGTCTTGTGCGCGTCGTTGAGATGAACGTTGTTCTTCGAGATCATCGCGTTGGCCTTGGACGGCGGGGTCCAGCCTTCGGGCTGCCAGCCGGGCGGCGGCAAGCGATAGCGGAACGCGCCGATCATCATGAACACGAAGTAGATGACGCCCATCGCGACGAAGGTCTCCCAGACGCCGACCGACGTCGGACTCTTGAAGTAGTTCATCAAGAGGTTCGCCAGCGGCGCGCCGATCATGGCGCCGCCGCCGAAGCCCATGATGGCCATGCCGGTCGCCATTCCGCGGCGGTCCGGAAACCACTTCACCAGCGTCGACACCGGCGAGATATAGCCAAGGCCAAGACCGATGCCCCCGATCACGCCCGAGCCCAGCCACAACAGCCAGAGCTGATGGGTGTAGACCCCGATCGCACCGAGGAAGAGGCCGCCGCACCAGCAGAGCGCCGAGACGAAGCCGGCCTTGCGCGGTCCCACGCGTTCCAGCCAGCCGCCCCAGACTGCAGCCGCGATACCGAGCAACACGAAGAACAGGGTGTACATCCATCCCATGCTGGCGACCTTCCAGTCGCAGCTGGTCGTGAACAGTTCCTGGAACAGCGAAATATCCCCGCAGACCTTCGGCGCGGTCAGCCCGATCGCGCGTGAGAGCGGCAACCAGAACACCGAGAAGCCGTAGGCCATGCCGATGCACAAATGGATGCACAGCGCCGCAGGCGGCACCAGCCAGCGATTGAAGCCGGCGGTCGCGATCGTCCGCTCACGATCAAGAAAGCCAGCGCCAGCGCCTGAAATCGTTCCAGCGCTCTCAATAGTAGACATACAGTCCTCCCCTAAGCCGCCCTTCTGAGCAGCCTGCCGCTAAGATCCTGATCCTCAGCCATTCACGGTGCAGCCAGCTGTCCCCCGCTGCCCCGCATCATCATCCGGCGCGCGCCAGGATCGGTCACACGCCTCCGAAAAATAAACCCCGCGAGCGGGGGCTCTATGCCCGATACGACGTGCAGGCTTCGTGTTTGGCCCGTTGATCCGCGTATCGCAGACAAGACTCAACCTCCGCGCCCGCACGGAGAAAGTCAATTTGGGCAGAAGCCATGATCGATGTCGATAGACAAAAGGTCGGTATCAACGCGGTAACGCGCTCACGAACGCAGCGCACCATTGGCACTGCCTATCGGACCATTTGTTTTTTCTATCAAGAACACGATGCGCGCGTCGTTGCGCTCGGTGATCTCCACCGTGTCGCCGGTCTCGCGAATCAGGTTCGGAATATCAATCACCGACAGGGGATCCGTGCAGTACACCTCGAGCTGATCGCCCGGCTGCAACGGTTTGAGCGCCTTGCGCGTCTTCAGGGCGGGCAGCGGGCATTTCAGCCCGGTGAGATCGAGCGTGGTTCTGGTCATGGGCGCAACATGGCGGGGCCGGTCCGTGCCGTCAACGCAAGCGGTCAGAGCAGATCGGCATAGGGCAGGAAACCCACGCCCTGCCCTGGCTCGACACGCGTGATGTCCTCGCCGAGCTCGACCAGGCCGTCGGTCTCGACCAGCGACGACAACAGCCCGGCGCCTTCGCGCGGGAACTTGATGGCCTCCAGCGCGCCGTTCTCTCCCCGCCGCAACGAGACACGAACATATTCGCGGCGGCCGATCTTCTTCTTGTAGGCGAACGCCGCGCGCACCGGGATCGGCAACAGCGGCTCCGGCAAACCACCCATCAGCGCCAGCACCGTCGGCCGCACCACATGGACGAAGGTGACGAAACTCGCGACGGGATTGCCGGGCAGGCCGATCAGCGGCGTGCCGCCGATGATGCCCATCGCCACCGGGCGGCCCGGCTTGATCGCCATCCGCCACAGCACCAGCGAGCCGATGCTCTCGACCGCCGCCTTGACGTGGTCCTCCTCGCCGGTCGAGACGCCGCCGGTGGTGAGGATCAGGTCGTGGCTGCCTGCAACCTGCTTCAAGCCATCGGCAAGCGAGGTCCGCTCGTCACGCAAGATGCCGAGGTCGCTGACCTCGCAGCCGAGCCGGCGCAGCATCGCCATCAGCATGAAGCGGTTGGAGTCGAACAGCTGCGAGGCCGCGCGCGGCCCGCCCGGCGACGCAAGCTCGTCGCCGGTCGAGAACACCGCAACGCGGATGCGCCTGACGACGTCGAGCCTGACAAGGCCGAACGCCGCGGCTAGCGCGACATGCTGTGGCCGCAGCCGCTGGCCGGCACGCAGCGCGACGTGGCCTTCGGGAATGTCCTCGCCGGCAGGGCGGACATTGGCGCCTGGCTTCAGCCCCGGCGGCAGCACGACCTTGCCGGAATCATCGATGCGGACATCCTCCTGCATGAAGACGGTCCCGGCATCCGGCGGCATCGGCGCGCCGGTAAAGATGCGCGCGGTGTGGCCGGGCCTGATCGGCGCCTGAACAGGGCCGCCGGCCTGGATGCGGCCATCGAGCGGGAACGCCCGTTCCGCACTGTCCGGAAGATCGGCATTGCGCACGGCATAGCCGTCGACGGCGGAATTGGTGAAGGGCGGCAACGGCAGGGGCGCGGCGATGTCTCGGGCCAGCACGCGCCCGTCCGCATCGACCAGCGCCACGGTTTCGAGATCGGCGATCGCGTTGACGCGCGTCGTGATCAGGCCAACGGCCTCGTCGACCGACATCATCGGTCCGCCAAAGGCAAAGCAATCGTCAGACAGTTGCGCCATGGTGCCTCGTCAGCGCATCGCAACGCTTTTCGCGACCGCTTCCTCGACCGGCATCGCCGCACGCAACAGCAGCGCCGCCGCGGCCGGGATATCGTCGAGATGGACGGTCGGCAGCCGGGTGTCAATCGGGGCATCGGTCGCGATCCCGGCAATTCCGGGATCGTCGGGAAACAGCAACGGCTTGCCATTGCCGGCACGATAGACCTCGATCTTGCGGTGCGGCTCGCGCTTGAAACCCTCGACCACGACGAGATCGACCGCAGACAGCTTGCTCAGGAGTTCCGGCAGCCGCGGCTCCGCCGCCCCGCGCAGTTCGTGCATCAGAGCCCAGCGGCTTGACGAGGCAACCAGCACCTCGGCTGCACCCGCCTCGCGATGGCGCCAGGAATCCTTGCCGGGCACGTCGACGTCGAACTGGTGATGCGCATGCTTGATGACGGAGACGCGCAGGCCCTGCGCACTGAAATGCGGGATCAGCCGCGTCAACAGCGTGGTCTTGCCCGCGCCGCTCCAGCCTGCAAGGCCGATGACTTTCATAACCGATCCGTCTCCGCGAGCGACTGGGTCTTTGGTGGAACCGCTCTCTCCACCGTCATTGCGAGCCACCGGGTCCGCGCATAGCGCGGCCCGATGACAGGCTCCGCGAAGCAATCCAGACTGTCTCCGCGGGGGCATTCCTGGATTGCTTCGCTGCGCTCGCAATGACGACGAGGCGGCATTTTCGCTTTCCGCCAGCATGCTTATATCGGCTTGACCCGAATGTCATGCTAACGTCGTGGCCATGATGAAGATCGACAAAGCCCCGGTGCCCCTGATCGTCCCCAACCCGGATGACCCGCGCTTGACCCAGAGCGTGACCGGGACCGACCAGGCCGGCGCCAAGGTCGAGATCAAGGTGCCGATGGAGCGGCCGCTGACGCTCTACCTGAACTCCCAGGAGATCGTCACCATGATGACGATCGGCGATTATCCGGAATATCTGGCCCTGGGCTATCTGCTCAACCAGAACATGCTGAAATATAATGACGCGGTCACCGAGGTCGAATACGACGACGATCTCCAGGTGGTCGTCGTACGCACCGAGCACAACACCAACTTCGAGGCCAAGCTGAAGAAGCGCACGCAGACCTCGGGCTGCGCGCAGGGCACCGCCTTCGGCGATCTGCTGGAAGCGGTCGAGAGCGTCGCGCTGCCGAAGGCGGAGCTGCGCACCTCCTGGCTCTACCAGATGACGCAGACCATCAACACCATGCCTTCGCTGTATCTGGAGGCGGGTGCGATCCATGGCTGCGTGCTCTGCAAGGAGGGCGAGCCGCTGTGCTACACCGAGGACGTCGGCCGCCACAACGCCGTCGACAAGATCGCGGGCTGGATGTACCGCCACGGCGTCGATGCCGGTGACAAGATCCTCTACACCACGGGCCGTCTCACCTCGGAGATGGTGATCAAGACGGTGCGCATGGGCATTCCGATCCTGGTGTCGCGCTCCGGCTTCACCGCCTGGGGCGTCGATCTCGCAAGGCAAGTGGGCCTGACGCTGGTCGGCCGCACCCGCGGCAAGCGCTTCATCGCGCTCGCGGGCGAGGAACGCATCGTCTACGACCAGAACCTCACTTACGTCGAGGAAGAGTCGGCCAAGCACAAGCGCAAAGGTGAAGGTGGTGACGACTGAAATTCCGGCAACGCAAGGCGTGCTGCTCGCCGGCGGTCTCGCGCGACGCATGGGCGGCGGCGACAAGCCGATGCGCACCATCGGCGGACGCACCATCCTGGAGCGCGTGATCGCACGCCTTTCGCCCCAGTGTAGCGGACTGATCCTCAATGCCAACGGCGATCCCACGCGTTTCGCCGCGTTCGGTTTGCAGGTCGTCGCCGACGACGTGCCCGGCTTTCCCGGCCCGCTCGCCGGCATCCTCGCCGCGCTCGACTGGACCGGGGCGAACCGGCCGGAGATCGCATGGGTGCTCAGCGCCGCCGGCGACTGCCCATTCCTGCCGCGCGATCTCGTCGCGCGCCTGCATGAAGCCCGTGAGCGGGAGAGCGCGCAGCTCGCGGTCGCCGCATCAGGCGACCAGTCGCATCCGGTGATCGGGCTGTGGAGCGTTGCCTTGCGCGACGAACTACGCCACGCCCTGGTCGTCGAGGACCTGCGCAAGATCGACCGCTGGACCGCACGCTATCCGCTCGCGACGGTGACGTGGCCGGCCGAGCCGCTCGATCCGTTCTTCAACGCCAACACGGTCGAGGACATCGCCGAAGCCGAGCGGCTCGCGGCGCTGGACGACGCGGCCTAGCGGGCTTGCGATTTGGAGACCTCGTTGAGGAGCTGCGTCCAGACGATCGCGAAAGCGATCACGATGCTGCCTTACCTCGCCCCGCTTGCGGGGAGAGGTCGGATTGCATCGAAGATCCAATCCGGGTGAGGGGGACTCTCCGCGAGACCCACTCTCACCGCCCCCGCTGAGACCCCCCTCACCCCAACCCTCTCCCCGCAAGCGGGGCGAGGGAGCGCCGCACTGCCGCGGCCGCCGCTCAGGCCGCCAACGGCACCGACCAGGCGTCGTAGCCGTAGACCCAGCTCGTATCGGTCCTCTCCCTCAGCCAGATGTTGGCGCGCGCGTCGCGCAGCTTGAAACGCGTCGTCGTCGTCTATCGTCTACGCGGGCCTGAAGCCCGCTCGCTCCAGCGCCACACGTGCCTCGTTCGAGCCGAGGGCGTCGAGAAAGGCCAGCACCGCCGGACGCTGCTTGCGCGCCGCCACCAATGCAAAGTCATAATGCTCTTCCGCGAGCGGAATGAAACCGAGGCCGACCGCATGGGCGACCGGCGCAATGGTCATGCCCCAGTCGGCGCGGTGCTGCGCGACGGCCGCGGCAACCGCGTTGTGCGACCGCGGCTGGTTCCAATAACCTTCGGGGCGCGCACCGGCGAGCAGCCGGTCGATCAGGATACGCGTGCCGGCGCCCTGGTTGCGGTTGACCATGATGCAGGCGGGGTCCGTGAGCGCGGCCGCAACGGCGTCCTTTGCGCCGAGGCCCTCGAAGCGCTTGTCGCCCTTGCGGAACACGATGCCCTGCATCCGCCGCCAGCCCGGCACGAGCTCGAGCCCTTCGACCAGGTAAGGCGTGTTGTAGGTCTCGGTTCTGTCGTCGAACAGATGGATCGGCGCGAGATCGCACTCGCCCCGTTTCGCCGCCGCAAGCCCGCCGAGGCTGCCGACCGCGATCGAGCGCACGGTGAGGCCCGCATGCGCGAGCTGCGCGGTGACGAGGTCGAGGCCTGTGCAATGACTGCCGACGATGACGAGATCGGGCACCCGCACATGCGGCGTAAACAGCGTCACCTCGGCCTCGGTCCCCGCGGGCATCTGGTCGGCGAGCGCATCGATGCGCAAAAAGCCGTCGGCCTGCGCGAAGGAGGTGATCGCACCGGAGCCCTTGCCGGAGGGATAGGCGATCAAGCCATCCCTGCCCTCGACCAGCGAGACCATGACGAATTCGGTGCGGCCGAGCTCCGAGGCAATGCGCACCGGCACGGTCGCGCTGACCTTGGCATCGGAGCGCGGCGGCAGGCCGGCCATCCTGCGCAGCACCGGCACGATCATGTCGTGGAAGGTGAACATCGCCGAGGTCGGAAAGCCCGGCAGGATCACCACCGGCTTGCCGTCGCAGACCGCGAGGCACAGCGGCTTGCCGGGCTTGAGCGCAACGCCATGCGCGACGATGCCGGGCTGGCCGAGCCGGCTGATGATGCGATGGGACAGGTCGCCGGCGCCTTTCGACGTGCCGCCGGACAGCACCAGCATGTCGGCGTCCGCCAGCGCGCGACGCATGGCGGATTCGAGCTTCGCTTCGTCGTCGGGAATGGCGCCAAGGAAGATTGCCTCGCCGCCATTCTCGTCGATCGCAGCCGCGACGATCGCGCCGTTGGTGTCGTAGATCTCGGCGGGCGCGAGCATCTCGCCGGGCTGGACCAGTTCGTCGCCGGTCGAGATCACCGCGACCCGCGGCTTGCGCGCCACGGCCACCTCGGCGATGCCGCAGGCCGCCAGCATGCCGATCTCGCGTGAGCCGATGGTCGTGCCGGCGCGCAGCAGCGCCTCGCCGCGCGCGATGTCGGAGCCCGCATAGGACACGAACTGTCCGGGAGATGCGGCACGGCGGACATCGATCGCATCCGGGCCGGCCGGCTGGGTGTGCTCGACCATGACGACGGCGTCGGCGCCGCGCGGCAGCGGGCCGCCGGTGGCGATCGGCGTCGCGGTGCCCGTGGCGACTTGCATCCTCGGCGCGGTGCCGCAATGGATGGTCTCGCCGTTCAACGCAAGGCGAGCAGGCGCACCTTCGCCGGCTGCGGCGAGGTCCGCCGAGCGGACGGCAAAGCCGTCGACATTGGAACGGTCGAACGGCGGGACGTCGATCGGTGCCGTGACGTCTTCGGCGAGCGCCGCGCCGAGCGTATCGGCAAGCTTGCGCGTTTCGCTCGGAACAGCGCGGGGAAACAGCGCCGCCTCGAAGCGTGCCGTCGCCTCCTCGCGCGAAAGGATCTTGAGGAACTGCTCCTGTTCGAGCGCGCTGCGGTCTTGCGATTGCGGGATCATCGTCATGCCGGAACCCATATCACTCCCGCATCAGATAGGCATCGACGGATGCGCCCGCTGCAAATCCCTCGTGGCTGGCAGGAATGATCAGCCACGCATCCGCACCGGCAATGGCCTGGAACGGCCACTCCCCCACCGCAAGCGGCATCCAGGCATGATGTTCCCCGGCCAGCAGTGCGATTTCGGCAATGCCGACGCTGGATGCGATCTTTCGCGCGAGCGGCAGGGTCACCTGTCGGCGGGGCCGGCGCGCCGACAAACGATCGACGAGTGGAAGCACCAGCGCGAACCAGGCTGCGAGCGCATGGTCCGGCGAGCCGGGCAAGACAACGACGGGAACTTTGCCAAGCCGCCCGATCGCAGCGGTGCGGCCGGGCTGAAGCGCAATGCCGTGGGCGATCATGTCACCGCGCCGGGCCAGCGCCGTGACGGCGGCATCGCGGCGGCCGACGCCGCTGCCGCCGACAATCAGCAGCAGGTCGCAAGAGGAAGCATCAAGCATATCGGCGATCGATGCGTCATCGCGCGCGGCGGCCTCAAACGCCTTCACATCCAGTCCCGCGGCGCGCGCGATCCCGGCAATCATATGCGCCGTCGCCGTCGCGCCCGGTACATTGACGATGCGCAGTCGCGGACGTCGCACGCTCAGCCTGTCCACCGCCGCGACGCCGGCGAGCATCAGCGCGGCCGGACCGACCGGATATCCGTCAGCGCCGGCAGGCGTGCGAACCGCGATGTCGCTTCCGGCGCGGCGGACGCCCTGCCCCGGCACGCCCTCCGCCAGCACCTGCGCAAGCGGACCAGATATCTCGACCGCGTCGGCATCGAGCACACAGTCGCATCCGGCTGGCATCGCATCGCCGGCCTCGACCCAGGCCGGCGCCGTCGCCAGAGGCGATGGCGAATAGGCGGACGCGCCGATGAGATCATTGGCGCGCAACGCCCACCCGTCTGTGCCGGCAATGTCGTGCGGCGGATAGGCCGCCAGCAGCGGGGCGTCCGCCGCGATACAGCCGACCGCTTCAGTCAACGGCAACGCGACAGGTGCGATCGGTTCAACGTCGAGCAGCAACGCGGCAAGCGCGGTGTCGAGCGGCGTCAGCGATGGCGGCAGGCGCTGGGTCATGCGCCATGATGGACCATGCATCGCTCCGTTTGGCAACCGCCGCAGATGCAGATGTCAGCCGGCCGACTTGTCCGCATTCGGAAAGAACAGCTGCTGCCCGTCCACCTTGTAGCCGGAGATTGCCGCCTGCCCATCCGGCGAGATCAGCCAGTCGATGAAGGTCTGCGCCAGCTCCTTCTTCACGCTCGGAAACTTCTCGGGGTTGACCAGCATCACGCCGTATTGGTTGAGCAGCCGCTTGTCGCCTTCGACGATGACGTCGAGATCGCCGCGCTCCCTGAAGGCGATCCAGCTGCCGCGGTCCGATAGCACATAGGCATTTGCGACACGCGCAGCTTGGAGCGCCGCGCCCATGCCCTCTTTGGCCTCGCGATACCATGCGCCCTTGGCGGCAGCGATGTCGATGCCGGCGACGATCCAGAGCGCGAGCTCCGCGGCGTGCGTGCCGGAGCGATCGCCGCGCGTCACGAACGGCGCGCCCTTGGCCTCGATCGCCTTGAGCGCGGTCGCGATGTCCTTGCCCTTCACGGCGGCAGGATCGCTCTTCGGTCCGATCAGCACGTAGTCGTTGTACATCACGTCAAAACGCTTCACGGCAAAACCGTCGGCGACGAACTTTTCCTCCTGCGGCCGTGCGTGCATCAGCACGACGTCGACTTCGCCCCGTCGCGGGCCGTCGAGCACTTCATCGGCACGCCGCGCGATCACCGTCACCTCGATGCCGGTCTTCTCGCGGAAGATCGGCAGCAGATGATCGAGCAGGCCGGACTCCTGTGTCGCCGTGGTCGAGGCCAGCACGATCGCGCGGTCCTCCGCGAACGACGCCGCCACGCCCGCGGCGAGGCCGCAGAGAAGCGCGAGTGCAACGGACAGGCGGCGAAAGGCCATGAGCTGGTTCCCATTGGATACGGCTTTGATCATGAGGATCGATTGCGCCGCACTCGTGACGCATTTGCCCCTCGCACGCTACCATTCGGGAAATTTCGGCAATGCACCGAGCGGCGCCGATTGCGCGCGCGACAGCCGCAAGGCCCGCACCACGTGAGCACCTCTCAGGATCGTTCACCAAAGCGGAAGACGCGACTGCGGATGTGTTGCAAAGCAACGAGATCATCAGGCATGGTTCCCGCGGACCGAAAATGAACTGCAGAATTCCACCTGCGACGAAAGTCCAAAAAGAAGCAAGAATTTGCATAGGAATGCAGGATGGAATTCCTGACGACCAGTGAAGCCGCTGACTATCTCCGACTTGGCGAACGCAAGCTCTACGAACTCGTCACCACCGGAGCGATCCCCTGCAGCAAGGTGACCGGGAAGTGGCTCTTCCCGCGGCACGAGCTCGATCTCTGGGTGCTGTCCGGACTGGCGCGCCCTGCGGGCATGCTGGCCACGGAGCCGCCACCCGTCATGGGCGGCAGCCAGGACGAATTGCTGGGTTGGAGCCTGCGCGAATCCGGCTCCGGCCTGGGATCGATGAGCGAGGGAAGCGCGCGCGGGCTCGAGCGCCTCCAGCGCGACGAGGTGACGGCTGTCGCCATGCACTTCCACAGCCTGGATGCCGCCGGCAATCTTGCCTCCGACGCCAATGTGACGGCGCTGCGCGACGCGCCGTGCCTGCATGACGCGCTGCTGGTCGCATTCGCGCGCCGCGAGCAAGGTCTCGTGCTGCCGCCGGGCAATCCGAAGCGATTGCGCGGCCTCGCCGACGTGCTCGCGCTCGGCGCCAGGGTGGCGATGCGACAACAGGGCACAGGCGCGCAGATGCTGCTCGACGTGCTCCTGAAGCGCGCGGACGCCACCACCCGCGACTTGCGCCGGCTGGAGACGCCGGCCCTGACCGGGCCGGATCTCGCCGAAATGGTCCGCGCCGGCCAGGCCGATTGCGGCGTGGCGACACGCGCGGCGGCGCGCTCGGCCGGCCTCGATTTCGTGCCGCTGGTCTGGGAGAATTTCGACCTCGCGATGCGGCAGCGCAGCTATTTCCGCCCCACCATGCAGGCCCTGATCCGGTTCCTGAGCGAACGGCGGCTGCGCCAGCGCGCCGAGGAGCTGACCGGCTACGACCCCTCGCCGGCGGGGCAGATCCGCTTCGCGGCCTGACATTGACGCCTGCCCCCAAATAGTTGCAAAAGAAACCAATTCAGCCGGGCATACCCGGGCAACACCGGCCAACGAGCCGGATCAGGGGAGGACAAGCGTGAATCCAGCAAGATTTCGACTGCCGGTCGCGGCCGTCTTTGTAGCGATGTTCTTGGCGGCGACGTTGCTGCCGGGTGCCGCGTCGGCGCAGGTTTCCGACAACGTCGTCAAGATCGGCGTGCTCACCGACATGAACGGTCCCGCCTCCGCGCCGACCGGCCAGGGCTCGGTGACGGCGGCGCAGATGGCGATCGACGATTTCGGCGGCACCGTGCTCGGCAAGCCGATCAGCATCGTGATCGGCGACCACCAGCTCAAGGCCGATATCGGCGGCGGCATCGCGCGGCGCTGGTACGACGTCGACCAGGTCGATTTGATCGTCGACGTGCCGGTCTCGGCGGTCGGGCTCGCGGTGCAGAACGTCGCCAACGAGAAGAAGCGGCTGTTCATCACCCACTCCACCGGCACCGCCGATTTCCACGGCAAGTTCTGCTCGCCCTACGCGATCCAGTGGGTGTTCGACACCCGCGCGCTCGCGGTCGGCACCGCGGATGCGGTGGTCAAGCGCGGCGGCGACAGCTGGTTCTTCATCACCGACGACTACGCCTTCGGCCATTCGCTGGAGCGCGACGCCTCCAGCGTCGTCACCGCCAATGGCGGCAAGGTGCTCGGCTCGGTGAAGCCGCCGCTGGCAACGCCCGATCTCTCATCCTTCGTGCTGCAGGCGCAGGCCTCCAAGGCCAAGATCATCGGCATTGCGGCAGGCCCCCCGAACAACATGAACGAGATCAAGACCGGCTCGGAGTTCGGCGTGTTCAAGGGCGGCCAGCAGATGGCAGCGCTGCTGGCGCTGATCACCGACATTCACGGCCTCGGCCTGCAGGCCGCCCAAGGCCTGCTGCTGACCACCTCCTTCTACTGGGACATGGACGACAAGACGCGCGAATGGTCGAAGCGCTATTTCGCCAAGATGAACAAGATGCCGTCGATGTGGCAGGCCGGCGTCTATTCGAGCGTGATGCACTATCTCAACGCCATCAAGGAGACCGGCACCGACGATCCGCTGAAAGTCGCGGCGAAGATGCGGGAAAAGCCGATCGAGGATTTCTTCGCCCGCAACGGCAAACTGCGCGAGGACAATCTGATGGTGCACGACCTCTGGCTGGTGCAGGTGAAGACGCCGGAGGAAAGCAAATATCCGTGGGACTATTACAAGATCCTCACGACCATCTCGGGCGACAAGGCGTTCGGGCCGCCGGACCCGGCATGTGCGATGGTGAAGAAGTGACGATCGCTTAAAGCGATCGTCATTCCGGGATGGTCCGAAGGACCAGACCACAGGTGCGCAATTGCGCACCGGGGAATCTCGAGATTCCGGGTTCGGTGCTTCGCACCGCCCCGGAATGACGGCCGCCTAGGCGACCGTCACTTCACCACCCCAACCTCGCGAAAGTACTTCATCACGCCCGGATGAATCAGCTCCGGCTTCGGTGCGGCCGCGACGGTGTTCGCCGCCGTCGTCTCGCAGGCCTGCGCGAGCTTCTTGCAGAACGTCGCCTCGGCACCGTGCAGCGTCTTTGCCAGCCGGTAGGCGACATCGTCGGGCAGGTCTTCGCGCGTGAGCACAAAGCTCCACGAGCCGAGCGAGGCAATCGGCTCCGTCTGCTTCGGGTAGGAGCCCGCCGGCACGGTGAGCGGTTTCAGGAACGCATGCCTGGCGCGAATGCGCGTGATCTCTTCCGCGCTCGGGGCGATGAAGCGCGCGCCTGACGCGCTCGATGCGACCGCGGCAAAGCCGGGCCAGCCGATGCCGGCGCCCCACAGCGCGGCGACGCGTCCGTCCTCGACCATCGCAGGACCATCGCCGGCGCGGTCGAGATAGACGGCCTTGAAGTCCTCGTCCTGCCTCAACCCGAGACCATCGAGCACGTAGCGCGCCAGAATCGGCAGGCCCGAGCCCTTGGCGCCGAACGCCACCGGCTGGCCAACGAGATCGGTAATCGTCTTGTACGGACTGTCCGCGCGCACCACGAACATGCCAGGGTTGGAATAGATCGCGGTGAGGATCTTCAGCGACACCTTCGCGCGGCCGATGCCGGCGAAGGCCTCGTAGGCCGGCTCGCCCGCGACCAAAGCGAGATCGAGCTCGCCCTTCTCCAGCAGCGGAATGTTCTCGTTGCTGCCCTTGGTGTTGCGGGGTGCGATGGTGATTTGCGGATCGGCCGCGTTCATCACCTCCGCGAAGGCGTTGCCATAGAGCGGAAAGCCGCCGCCGGGCGTTGCGGTGCCAAGACTGAGCGAATGGCTGAGTGTCGTGGTCGAAATGGCCGTGCCTCCGGTTTGAGCAGCGGCGGGGCTTAAGAGCAGCACTGCCGCGAGAAGGATGATTGCGAATCTCATGGTCGTTCCCGGCGGACCTGCGTCAACACCGACTTGCGACGATGTAGGCAGCGGCCCGATTTTATGAAAGCATGCTGCGCAACGACAATAATGCAACGGGAGGCGTCATGTTGCGAATTTTGCGTAACAGTGTTTTCGGGCTCGCAGTTCTCATAGGTCTTTTCAGCGCGACACCTCCCGCCTCCGCCGCCTATCCCGACCGCCCCGTGCACTGGATGATCGGCTTCGCCGCCGGCGGCCCGGTCGACATCGTGGCGCGGATCATGGCGCAGTGGCTGTCGGATCGTCTCGGCCAGCAATTCATCGTCGAGAACCGCGCCGGCTCCGGCGGCAACATCGCCGCCGCCGCCGCGATCAACGCCCCGGCCGACGGCTACACGCTGCTGTTCGTCGCGCCCAACAACGCGATCTCGACCTCGCTCTACAAGAAGCTGCCTTACGACTTCCTGCGCGACACCGTGCCGGTCGCGAGCATCATGCAGCTCACCAACATGCTGGTCGTCGCCAACGCGATGCCGGTGAAGACGGTTCAGGAGTTCATCGACTATTGCAAGGCCAACCCAGGCAAGATCTCCTTTGCCTCGTCCGGCAACGGCACCTCGGTGCACATGTCGGCGGAGCTGTTCAAGGTGATGACCAAGTGCGACATGGTGCACGTGCCCTATCGCGGCTCGGCGATCGCCTTCCCCGACATCATCTCCAACAAGGTGCAGCTGATCTTCGACAACCTGCCGTCCGCGCTGGAGCAGGCGAAGGGCGGCAATGTCCGTGCGCTCGGCGTGACCTCGCCGCAGCGCTGGCCTAGTGTGCCCGACGTGCCCGCGATCGCGGAGACCGTGCCCGGATTCGAATCGGTCGGCTTCTACGGCATCTCCGCGCCGAAGGGCACGCCGGGCGAAGTGGTCGAGATCCTCAACAAGGCCGTCGGCGAAGCGCTGAAGGACCCGAAGCTGGTGGCCCGCCTCGCCGAGACCGGCGGCATTCCCAAGCCGATGACGCCGGCCGAGTTCGGCAAGCTGGTCGCGGACGAGACCGAGAAGTGGCGCAAGGTGGTGGAGTTCGCCGGGGTTTCGGTGGATTAGGCAGCGGCCCCGCAAGGGGCCGTTGCTCGCCGGCAGGACGTTTGAGGGGGCCGACAGGCCCTCTCGCAACAAAAGTTGCGAAAACAACCCCATGCACAGTAGAAGACGTGAGCAATCACAGCGGGTTAGGGAAGCGAAAGGACAGGCATCGGCTGGATGATCGCCGGCGCCATTTGACACGTCGGGCAAAACAGTGGCTAAATGCGATTATTCCGAATCCAGCAATCAGCCGATGCGCAACGCTTTCCGCGCAGCCCCGGCGTTCCGCCTCGATCAGGGCCCTTTGTTTGACGCGTTTTCCCCGACGCGGGCCGGCGGCCACCTCGCTTGAAAACGCTTGAGGATTGCACCCTCGCCTCCAGCCTTGTAAACGAACCGCGCACCGTTGCCGGCCGCAGCCAATGCGGCCGTCTCGCGGCGGGGCCTGTAGCTCAATGGTTAGAGCCGGCCGCTCATAACGGTCTGGTTGCAGGTTCGAGTCCTGCCGGGCCCACCAATATTTACAAGGGCTTGGCCCGCCTTTTCTCGCTTGGCCTTTTCATCAACCAACGAAACAACCAATCCTACGTTCTTGCTCGGTGTCGAATGCGTTCCTATGGCGTTCGCGGCGCCCCGCAGGTGGTCGGGATGATGATGGCCGTAAGTGTCACGAAGGGTCTTCTCGCTCATGCCAAGAAAGCCGGCAGCTTCCCACATGGGGGCTGCACGCTGCATTAGCCAAGTCGCGGCGGTATGCCGAAGTGTATGTGGCGTGACATTGCCCGTGGACACGTCAAGGCCAGCAATTCTCACCCCGGAAGCAAACCCGGTTTTGACCGACGCTACCGGCCGGCCGTTCCATTCCACAAAGTAGCTCTTTGCAATGCCAAGCCGAGCCCACCTTCTAAGGTGAGCAAGCAGCCTGTCCGGCAACGGAACCGGTGTTTGACGCTTGGTGCTGGCGCGCTTGCCAATCGCGAGTCGATTGAAGATGCCGCTTTCCAGATCAACGAACGATTTGCCTTCCGCACGGAAAGGCGAAGCCGTCGCTATCGCCCCTGCTCGCGTGCCAGTGTAGAGGCCAATCAATGCAAACCGCGCCACGTGCCTTAGTGGCCGTTTGTCGGTCTCAATCTTCCGCCCCTTAAGGGGCCCAACGTGAACAGTTTGCGTCTCGCGGTATCGCCAACATGCCCAAAGAAACTTCGCGGCCTCATTACGAGTCAGCCACCGCTCACGTGGCAAACCCTTCTCAGGCAGCACCACGCGGACGATACCGCGGTGAAAGCCCTCTTTGGCGTGGTGATTGATCGCGGCTCGAAGGTCTTCTAGATCACGGCGCGCCCCACCGCTGCTGCCACGGGACTTAGTGTATGCCCGGCAAATGGCACCGTTGACCTCTGAAAGCGTCTTGCCGCCCCACCATCTGTTTAGGCGCGCTATCCGTTCGTCAAACTTTGATTTGTTCGCCTGAGTTTCGCGGCGATCGTCGTCATAAATAGAAAGCACGTCTGCAACGTCGATATCCTCAATATCTTTGAGGCGACGAACCGGCGCGTATTTCTGCGCGATGTGCGCGGCTAGGCGCTCTTGCGCCTGTCTATCTTCGCCTGCAAAGCATCCCGTGGCGATATGCTCCCGACCGTCGATAATGATCCACGATCCTTTCGCAGTGACCTTGCCTGCCTTGCGTCGCTCACTTCGCCACCAAAGGCGCGGCCCTCTACTTCGACGCGGCATAGCTTCCTCATTTCCTCGACAGCTCGGAGACTCGTGAAATCCTTGTTTGCAATTCGCTCAACCACCAAGCGACCTGCCTTCGCTTCCCGACGCAATCCGCTTTCTGTCATCCCGCCGAACGGAAAGGCGCAAGCGACAGCATCCCGAAGCCGCAAAGGTGTGTCGGGCCCGATGTTGTCATTGGGTGACAATGGACTTGCAGGCATAATTTCCTCATTATGGAACAAATACATACCCGACAAAATGTCGGATTTCAATATATGATAAGAGATAATGACCAGCCGTAACCTATCGCTCCTAGCGGCACAAATTAGGGCCGCACGCGGCCTCCTAGGCTGGTCACAGGCCCACCTAGCCGAAAGCTGCAACATTCACCGCGCGACGCTCGTCGACTTGGAGGCCGGGAAGCGAGAACCTCAGGAAGCAACTCTTGAGGTTCTGATGAGTGAGCTGACCGCCGCTGGGATTGTGTTCACCGAACGCGGCGTTGAATTTCGGAAGTGGCCGGCGAAGGGGTTTGTACCGGCGGGGATCAAGCGAAAGCGGTAAGCCGCCCCGCTAATGCCGGGACGGCCCAACCAACCGCTTGCAGCTTACGCCTCTTCTGAGGAAGGAAGATTATCCAACACCCGGCACTGCATATCTGCCACCATTGAAACGATAAACTCGATACCCTCTAGGAACGCTTCGCGCTCATGGTTCGGAGCAGCGACTGCTTCGGCTTTGGCAAAGGTACCAATGAGTTCGATCCCTTGCAGAACTCTGAACGTCAATGCTTGGAGTTCACTGGCGTCCAACGGTGCTCCCGCAACATGCATAAGGGAGCAATTCAAAGCAATGCTCCGATCGCACGAGGGTCAGGCGACAGATCGCGCGAATGCAGTTGCGGCCGTCCGCGACGCAGAGGTGACTCGTTAAGCGCGTTGCCGCCCCCCTGCAGGAGGCTCGGCTAGCTGCCGGCGGCAGGCTTGAAGGGAGTGACCGCTCCCCCTGAGGGAGTGGACGATCAATCTCAACAATGCGAGTTTCCCCGTCGCAATTGGATGGGACCATCATGAAGGCGATCGAAGTATATCTCGACGAAAGCGGGACCCATGCTGGATCAAAAGTACTGTGCGTTGCCGGCTACCTGTTCGAACGTGAAGCAGCTCAAGCCCTCACTGCTGAGTGGCAGCAATGGCTCGAATTCTACGGCCTTCCCCACTTTCACATGACCGACTGCGCCCAAGGCGCCAGGCATTTTAAGGGATGGACTAATCTTCGGCGAAACAAGGCCAAATGGAAGTTCATCCGACTGATCAATCGATTTGCCTGGACCGGATTTGCCGCCACCCTCATACCTAGCGAATATTCCGATTTTCCCGAAGAACTCTATCCGTTGCCCCGGATGGGCCCCTATAGCCTTTGCCTACATAGTTGCATTGCAAACGTGGCAACACATTGGGTGACGAATACCGGGTACACTGGGGAAATCTCCTATTTTTTTGAGAGCGGTCATGATGATCAGGCGGAGGCCAACAGGCTAATGCGCATACTGGCCGAAGATCCCAAATCGCGTGCAGCTTTGCGGTATGGCTCTCACCAATTCGTCGGCAAGACCGCAGCCATCCCCGTACAAGCCGCCGACCTGCTGGCATGGCAGTGGTACACCGACAGGAAGCGTCAGCTCGAGGGATTGCCGCGGCGCAAGGACTGTGAAGCCCTGCTCGCCACAAATCGCGTGCTAACCACCCATCTGAGCGTCGATCATTTTTGGCAACGCCTTCAAGAACACCCCGTAGCCGGTCCACTGCTTCGTTCAGGCGCCTGAGGACAGCCCGCAGCTCCCTTGAAGCGAGTGAACCGCTACCCCTGGGGAGTGCGAACCAAATTAAAGACGTTGCGCGGAGGTGTGCGAGGTTTGTCCTCAGTCTCAGTGCGCGTCGATCATTGCAGCAACGCCGGCCGCCAAAGCTCGGTTTGATGCTCCGCTAAGATGCAATCCATCCGTCCACTTCGACGGTACCCGACGGATCAGTTCAGCAGTATCGACGACTGGCGTACCTTCTTCCTTAGCCACTTCTCTAACGACGTGCCGATAATTATCGAGCTTCGTCTCCCAATCTTCGTCCTGCGATGGCGGAGGGGTCATGAGGATAACCCGGGCCCCCGCACTCTTCCGTCGCATTACGAGCTCGTGTAACACAGCCTTGAACGACGCTGGATCGACAACTCCGTCTGGCCTATGGCCGAAGTTGCCGCAGTCATTGGTACCATACATGATGAAGACGATCGATGCGGGGGGCGCCTCCGCCCATCGCTTAAGTCCATCAATGCTGCGGTCGCCAGGGTAGCCGCGGTTCAGAATTTCAACACGGCCAGAAAGCAGCCTTGCTACCTCTTCAGGAAATGGAACTGCGCTCCGTGGCTGCAACGATCCGTTTAAAGGCGGCTTACCCTTAGTTTCGGAGAAATCTACGCCGTAGGTGAGACTGTCGCCCTCGAAAGCCACGATGGCCCCGGGCGGAACGGAGAGCTGAACCTGATGGCCGGCTGCGCAAGCGGACGAATTGATGATCCACAAGATCATCCAGAAAACTACGCGTCGGCACTTCACTAACACCTCCAAGGCCTCGGGCCAAATAATGTCAGCTCGATGCCTGTGCCGATGGCTGGTCAGGCAAAGCCCCGCGTTCCGGCTCGTTGCGGCGCGCTCGCAAGCGATCCTTGTACTTCAAGATTGGCGTTTCGATGAAACGCCAGGACAGACCGGCGATCGCCACCGAAAGAGCGATCTCGACCAATGCGCGCAGATGTAAGAAATGAGGCCCAACGCCGTCAACAAAGGGAAGATTGATCGCGTCGTGATAAAGATAGAGACCATAGCTGATGGTGCCGATGTAGCGAACCGGCGCAAGTTCGAGGAAACGAACCAACCGGCTTGACTGATCCGACACGATTCCTGCCAGCGCTAAGGCAACCAGAATTCCGGAGCCATACAACACCAGGTAGGAAAAGCCACTGTAGCGTCCGATCGCTGCGGAGACAAAGGGAGATAGCAAATACAGAGCGAGTGCTGGTAGCGCGGCTTCGGCAAGCCGAAAGTTCGGCGCAACCGCTACAACAGTCAATCCGCCGAGTGCCATCAGCCCGAAGTTTGTCAGCGAACCCGTGTAAATTGAGCGAAGATATTGGCCCGATAAGTAGGTCAACACACCAACGAGGATCGCCTGCGCGATCACCGCAAGACAAACTAAAGCAAACTTTCGCCGTGGGATCAGTAGAAAGACTGGCGCGGCCCAAACGTAGAACTGTTCTTCGATGGCGACACTCCAAAGAGGAGCAATCAGCAGCGGATATGTCAGCCAGACGTAACTTTGAAAAATATTACTGGTGAAGGTGAACAGTGCAATTGTTTCCTGACCGCTCAGCGGCCTCGTCAGCCCCAGGGCACCTGCAGCCATCACAGTAAAGACGAGCAAGAAATAGATCGGCCATATCCTAAACAGCCTGTTCTCGTAAAAATGGATTATCTCCTGCCTGAATGTTGTCTTTCCTTCTGTGATCGCGTGCCGACGGTTGGAGAGAATTCCGATGATCAGGTAGCCACTCAGGACAAAAAACAGGTGCACACCATATTCACCTAGCCCGATCTGAGCGGCCATGTAGAATTTGTGGTTCAGGACAACGAGAAACACCGCAATCCCTCGAAGTCCGTCGAACCCTTTTATCTTCCCGCGCATTCATCCCCCGAAATATTGGGAAACCTCGGGAAACAGTTAGGCGGTTTTCTGACGCAATACCACCCTCAGCAGATCATAGCGCCCCTCTAGACCTAAGGTCACACCACTCGTCCGCCATCACCAGAGGAGCCGCCGACGACAGCCAGTGCGGTGATTAGCTGAGCGAGGCCTTACAGCGCCGGCCTCATTACCGGGGGCCTCCTTGATCTCGCCTCGGACGTGTGCGCAATACTGAGCCGTGCAAAGTTTCGAACGATATATGACATTGGATGCCATTCGCGGCGTCGCCGCGGTCTGCGTTGTTTGGCTCCATTGGACAGTTCCGATCGGCGTGCCTAAGCCGCCAGCAGGGTTGGCCGTGGATCTATTTTTTCGGCTCAGTGGTTTCGTGCTTTGCCACAATTATGAGCAACGCTTCCAAGAAGGCTTGATCTGGTCCTGGGCACCTAGCAGCTTCTCGGTTGGGGGGCGTTCATGATATACGTTGCCTACGCCATAATGGGCGTCATGGCCTGCTACATTCTTGCCGTTGTCTATTGGTCCATCCGAAAGCCACCAAACCGAGAGGACCTCAAAGGCCCGGTCAGCGGATGGGGCACGCCAGAGGATTGACAGCTACCGGGCCCCATGCCTGATGGTACGACGGAAGCATCACCCCGTTGCGGAGATTGGTAAGCTGGATCAGGCTTAGAGATGCCCGCACCGCCCCCCACGCGAGTTGAATTCCGGAGCTGATGCTCGCAACGTCACCAAGCAAAGTAATCGCCGTTGTCGGCAATTATCCTGCTTCGTGGCCGTCGCAATGACGCTCACCAGATCATCGATCGTGCTGATGGTCTGACTCGCACCGTTTCCGTCCTTGACGACAATGCTCATTGATCAGGCTCCGATTGCGGCGAGCAGGCCGCTGTTGGTGAGGATCGAGAAATTCAACGCGTTCGGCGACGCGGCTCCGCCTGGGCCGAGCAGCGGCAAATATTGGCTATTCCGCGCATCGCCGAAGTCGAGCCGCGGCACGAAAGCCGGCAGCGGCGGCCGTCCGCGCCACCGGTACGACTACCCGCTGATCATCTTCATAGGCTGCTCGGTCGCTCCCAACCGCACATAGCCATTCACCTCCGCCACGACGTTGCGAAGGCTCTCACCGCAGCCCCAGTCTGTCGAGACTGTTGGGTGTCCGCGATAAGCAGAGCCGGCAACCACCTGTCGGAGCAATCGTAGGTATCAACCGGCTGGCCTGTGTTCGGCTGCAAGCCGGTGCTATCCTAACATTGCGCATCTAGCTTTTGTGTCATCCACCCAGAAGCCGACCTATGCCGCAGACTAGCGTGTGCTTGAACTTCTCAAAGGTTGGATTGTAATCCTTTACTGGCAAACTCGCCCATCATTGACACCGGCGAGTCTAAAATCCTCGCGATGGGTCACGGTGAGCGCATCATCCCTTGCTCACCACCAATACAGAACGGACCGGCCAAGCACCGACGTAATGCGGGCCGGTCCGGTTCTGGATCAGGCACGCATCGACAAAGACACGCCTAGCTTAGAGGCCATCACCATCGTAGCCGCGGGAGTCCTTTTGAGCGACTTCGCTATCTTGCTAACGCCTGCTTTGGCTTTTGCCATAGCCTTCATTTGCCGCACTTCATCCTTGGTCCACTCGCGGCGAACCGCCTTCTTTGCTTTGGGCATTCTTCTTTGCTCCAATTTACGAAGCGGGCTTTTACATCAGAAACAACGACCGACGAAGTGATCATTGCTCTTGACATGAAACACGCACGTATCTGCGCATGCGGCCACCGCGTAGCCGGAGGCACCCTATGCGCATGCCAGAAGCAAAGGCAGGCAGCACGTCCCAGTGCAAGCCAGCGAGGCTATGGCACAGACTGGCAGGCTCTTAGGGCCGCCGTGCCCCATACGCCCTGCACGGCTTGCGCTAGGCCGTGGAAGGCCGGCTATCACCCCGACCACATCGTGGCCCGCAACGCAGGCGGCACCGATGACGCCGGCAATCTGCACTGGCTCTGTCACCCTTGCCACTCACGGAAGACGGCCAAAAAGGATGGTGGTTTCGGGCATAGCGTCAGCCGGATGATGTCTGCTCCGGAGAGGAGTGAGGACGTTGGTACTGGAAGCCACCATTTCCGAAAATGACCCAACACCGACATCTGCCACAAATCTGACCTCGATGCTTTCCTAGCGCGAGGGACGATGCAGGTGCAGTTGGTCCCCGCTCAGAGGCGCGGATCGCCGAGCACTGGATGTCGGTCGTCTGCAACATTATGACATGTATTGTCAAGAATTTGCCTTACTTCGGCCAATCCGCTAAGCGTTGGCCTTTACTTCGGGCTGGGGCAAAACGCATTGCAAGTTTCCGCCGATCGGCATTTTGCGATCCTCGATGCGCATCGCGGTATCGCGGCCATAATCGTCCTCTTATTCCATATTTGTGCACCACTACATCTCGATTGGGTCGCTCCGCATGGTTACCTAGCGGTGGACTTCTTTTTCCTGTTGAGCGGCGTCGTGATCGATCGCGCCTATGGCACCAAGCTCCGCGATCCGACATTCCGTACTCGCTTCCTGTTGCTGCGCCTGGCCCGGCTCTGGCCGATGATCCTGATCGGTACTCTGGTCGGTTGCTTGGTCTCGGCTGCTCGGCTCGCGATGCGGGAGTCGCTCGACCTCGCCGCGTTGCTGTCGGCGCTCGCCTATGGTTTGGCCTTGCTGCCGTTCGGTCGTGTGCCCCCAAGTGGCTTCATCTTTCCTTTCAACGGACCGCTTTGGTCACTTTTCTTCGAAGTCGTCGCCAACCTAGCTTATGCGTACGGCTTTCGCTGGCTTCGCGGGTGGCTGCTCGTGTTGATCGTTCAGCTCGCGGGGGCCGGTGTTGCTTGCCTTGCCTTCGCCAAAGGCGACCTTGAGCTAGGTGCGCAGGCCGCGACGTACGACTACGCCGGCGGCACGGCACGGGTCTTTTTCTCCTTCCTGGTCGGCGTGCTGATCTCGCGGCACGCGGCCCGTCTACCGCGGCTCGGCATCACGGCCCCGATGCTGACCATCATCCTGGCAGGCGTTCTAATGTCGCCTTGGCCGAACCGTGCGCCGCTATTCGACACGATCGCGGCGCTGGTCGTGTTCCCGATCTTGGTTAATGAAGGCCTCGCTTGTGAGGTGCCTACGTCTTGGCGCCCGGTCTGCCGGTTTTTCGGCGATCTCTCTTACCCGCTCTACGGCATTCACTACCCGATCATGCGGGTGTTTCTCTATGTGCAGGAAACTCGCGACCTCAAGGGCCTTGTACTGGCGACCTCGGTAATCGCTGAAATCGCGGCCTGCCTGATCGCGGCCTACTTCACGATGCGGTTTTTAGAGGCCCCGTTGCGCGACGTATTGATGTCGCGCGCTCGGCGCGGGATTGACACCGCCCCGGCCGGGACAATGGCGCAATGAGTCGAGCTGGGCAGGAGACGTAGAGGATCGCGACTGGTGAGGTTGAGCAGTTGGCCTCGTGGGCGGAAGTCAAACGGCGCTTATGGCCATTTGCGGACCATATACGCGAGCCCGCCGCTGTCTGAGCGTCGATGCAAAGCGGACAGCCGGCGCCCCGCGCAAACTTTTGACATGGGGCCGCCTGACCGCATGGGTCGACAGTTCGGTATTACGCCAAATTGGAGATTTGGGTGAACGGCTGAACCCGCTATACTTAGACGGGTCGATCACTGTTCGGGAGATTCCGTGACTCGCGTCGGACAAGCGTTGAGAAATGCCGCGAACTATCTCTCTAAGCTCACCGTTTGGCTTTTCAGCGCCCGGCCACTCGTTGCCATCGTTGCGGCAATTGCCGTCGTTGTTTTGGCTTCTATTCTCGCCACTTCCTGTCACGAGCGACAAATACGCTTTTCAGGAATGGTGCTGCAATTGGTTGGAGTGGGCCTAGTCGCCGTGGGGCTACGTGACACGCGCAAAGCATTCGAAGATCAGCCAACAATTTGGGGATGGGTCACACTATTCTTGTCACGCCGCCCGTCGTGGAGACCAACAAATCAAGTCATTCAAGCTGAAGGAATTTCGGCTAGCGTATCATTCGGTTCGGCACGAATTAGGCAAAGTCCGGCGTTAGACAGCTCCATTGAGCAAAGATTGACGATGCTCGAAAGACAATATTCAGCGTTGTTCGATGAGGTTGGAATACTGGCCGGAAAACTCCAGACAAAACTCGACGAAGTAGAAGGCACACTCTCAGTAGAACGTAATGAGCGCCGACAAGCCGACTTACAAGCTAGAGAACAACTAAGGAAAGCAGTTGCAGAGGGCATACCCCTGGCTAGCGTAGGTGTAATTGCTTTTCTAGTTGGCATCACGACCGGAACCGCGTCTCCAGAGATCGCATCGCTATTTGGTTGGGGTGCGTGCCAATAGGACTAAACACAATTCATATTTCCTGATTGATGAAAGATACAGCAGCTTGAAAGGCCGAAAGCCAGAAGTAACTGCCCTTGCCGGCGCATTAGACACAGCACCACCTGCGCCGAACTAGAAGTATTTGGCGGAGGGATCGTCTTCGTTGGTCTCGTCAGGCATCCTGACTTTCGAAGCATCACAAGGCGTGGCGCCCATTTGACCCAGGATCATTCTGAGCAGGTTCATTCCCTTCACACCGACTTCTTCGCCAGCGATCAACCGCCCCTGAATGGTGGCGGCGATACCGACTAGCGATCGATGGGATTTGTTGAGCCATGGCAGCTCAGCCGCGATCGTGTTCCACGCCTCGCGATCTGTCGCCTTCTTCATCCACGCTGGCGGCTCGCCGAGCGGGCCGTATGACGGCGGCTCCTTGCGATTCTTGAAGCGTTGCGGGTTGCGAAGCACCCGACCGGTAGTTTCTGCCTTAATGAGGGGAACGCGGGGTCTTGCCATCGATGAAACATCTCTCTTGAATGAAAATTGGGTATGGGGTCTCCAATTGCAGCAGTGCGAATGAAGACCCATGTCGGTCAAAGGTGGGTAGACCGCTGAGGGATCGAATCCCCCCCTGCCCCTCCGGGGAAGGTCTCGTGCCCGCTGCCGGATCGCCCGTTACAAATAGATCGCCCAGCAGCGGGCACGCGCCAGAACGCGTCTAGCTGGACGCGGACCACGCCTTGTACCACTTGGCAATTGCCGGGGATTCTACCTCGATATCAGCACTGCGATTGCGATATCATCGGCCGGCATCGGGCCGCACACCAGCTTCAACGGAAGCAATCGGCCGTTTGCCTTCCATGCGATCCAGCTTGGCCGATATCGAGTCGACCGCTGCGTTACGCTCTGCAATCGACTTCTTCATTCGCTTGAGCTTGTGCTCGGCGAAGTTAGCCGTGAACATCACGCCCTTCTTGCCCGGCTCAAGCGTCTCAAAGCCAGCGTTCACAATGCCAGCAAACGCATTAGCGCATTTTCCGGCTCCCACTAGCGAAACCTCAATCAAGTCCGCCCTGGTGATAAAGCGGACTGGATGTTTACCAATCGTCTGGACGCGTGTTTCTTCATTTCTGATTCCAACAGAGATGGCAGCACGACGATCCGTGTCGACCATTCGCTTTAATTCCGCGCCCCGTTCAACTTCACTCAAATCAAGACGGAACGCCAAACCAATTTCATTATCCGCAAAACTCACTGCATCACGCGTTGATGCAAGCCGCTGCTTATCATCGTGATCCAATTGGAAATAAATCGCTTGGCCTGACTTGAGTGAGTCCGAGAAACAGCCTGCTTCAAAAACCCAAATCTCGTCGTCGTAGATTAGAGGCTCGTCATACACTATTCCGTAACCGTCGAGTGCCAAGCCGGTGACGGCCTCGCTTGCCGGCTCGCGCCAAACGCGCATCCGATTCAGGATGCTTCCGTAACGCCGATTCATCCGGTCAATGACGCGCATGTCGGCGGCATCGATATCGATCATCAGCGGACCACTTCCGGAATTTGATTCATCGTGATGTGGCCGTGTTCCCGCATCTCCTTGTAGGTCCAGTGATACGAGGCGCTGGCGTCACGTGGGTGACCGATGGCGGCTGGCCACACCGGCCTGAGGTAGCTCATACTAGCCCCTGAGGCTTCCACAGCATCAAGGAAATCGACATACTTTGTATGCGCGGCATGAAGCGCCGACAGCTTGGCTGCGAAGTCTGACACCAACGCAGTGTGTTCCGGCGTTACAGCCTCACATAGCTTATTCGAAGCTACGGCCTTCTCTCGCTGCAACGCGCCATCGAACGCCGCGGACAGTCTCACGCGCTCATTGATCTGACGGCGGAGGAAATCGAGTCGATCTGGGTCCGACAGAATCTCTGGTTCCGGTTTCTCGCCGCGCATGATCCTGAAACTGTTGGCTTCGACGTTGCCCGATTTTGGAACGCCGTCGCGAATACGCTGACCAATAACGATCGCCTCGGACCTCATCGCAGCGATTTCTGCATAGCTGTTGGCGTGGTCCGCCCGTGCAACTGCAAGCGGCGGGTGTAGACTCTCTAGAGTTGGTAGCTTCACTTGATGATTCCGATTTCAAAATTGATTGTTGAAACGATTTGATTCACGTTGATGGCCAGCGTTGCGTCGTCCAACAACGCCGATGCGTCTTCCTCTGGTTTAACGTTCACAACTGACGCCTTTCGCGCAGGGGAATGCACAATCCATGTTGTTCCGACCGGGAATAGCTGACCGAGCGGCCGTCCATACTGAGGCACGTCCGTGAACTTCTCAGCGAGGGCCACGGCCATGTTGGCGGGGAGGCCGAGCAAAGCGACCTTGTGGGCAATGGCGAGCTTCACGAGAGTGCGCGGGCCGAAACGACGCGGCTTGCCTCGGCCGTCCCCGGGGATGTCGTCAGGCGATAGGCTGATCACTTTGCGATCCAGCCAGCGGTTAAACGTATCCTTGGGCATTCCGATCGCCGCCACGGCGGCAGCGCTTTTGTATTTGCCGTGCGCGGGCATTTGGTTGTCCTGTTAATGAGTGAACCCCAGAAGGGGTCTAAACGGTGAAAAAAGCTCCGCCGCAGCCACGAGGCTGGGCGGGTCTAAGTCTGTTGGGAGGTGAGGCCCTACTATAAAGTAAGGGCTTTCAAGTTGTAGAAAGGGACGCTAGGCGGCAAGTCTCTCTAAAATCACAGATAACGCCTTCGAAGCTTCGAGAGCGAGCCGCTTGCCCTGCCGCTCCGCAGCCTTGCCGGTGAAGCCACCTGCGATGCCGACATCAGCGAAGTTCCGGGCTGTGATTGCGGCGTCCAGGGTTTTTATTTGGTCAGAAGTCAGATTGTCGTTTGCGGCAATCGCATCTTCCATTGCGATAAGTCGCTCAAGGGGGTCACTGTACTGTTTTGGAGGGGGCGGAAAGAATCGTTCCGAACCTCCCTTTGGTTTGCCAGTTTTTTTCTGGCCGATATTCCACCGCAACACGGAGCCAAGTGGCTTCGATCCAAGATCACTATCCGAGAATGTTACTTTGCCTAATCGAACAACCGACCTCAAAAGGCAGCCCGGAAAAGCAGCCGACTTGTATTCGGTGGACAGCGCGATCTTCGGCGGCACGCCGGAGACATTTGCTATGCACTGCAAATCGGGGACTAACTTCGCCCGTCGCGATCTATGGGTGGCGACAGTCCCGTCGCGTTTTCGGGTGTAACAGATGATGGTGTCATAGCTATCTTTGAAAATGATCCCGTTACTGAATGCTGACACCATCTTTTCGGCACTTGGCCCGTCATTCAAAGCCCGCAACACGTCCCGATATTTGGCTTCGCCATCCTCGTCTTCGTCGGGCACTTCGCGGTCGTTTTGGAGGTAGTTAGTTTGTAATGGATCCGAATATTCCTTCATGGATTTCCAAGCGAGCATGGATTTTAGATCGTCACACAGTCCGGCATGTCGCGGACCAGCCGATGCTTTTGGCTTGTCGGGAACTACGTCTGAGTCATTGGCGGGCGCGCTCTTCTTCCACTCAATGTAAAACGTTCGAAACTCAGTGGGACCCAGCAAGGGGTCTGCATAATGCTGCAGCCTGACCGCTTCAGGCGCGATCGTCTGTTCTGTCAAATAAGCCTCACATGAAATGATTTTTCCCGCTGCCGTTCTGGCTAGTCGGGTCGCAATGAATCAAAAATAGGTCTTCGCCCGCCAACGCGTGCGTTGAGTCTCCTTCGATGCGCGGCAAAGCGCTCGCCCAAGCGAGGCGCTGTCCGGCTGGTTAGCTTGCTGCTGTGTCCCGAACCGCTCAAGACGGCGAAAATCAATCAATCAACGTCGATATCTATAGCGAAATTCGCGACAGATTTCTAGGCTGTTCAAGCTTTTGCAATTCGATGCTTGTAGCAAAGTTGCCAACAGAAATCGACCCCGATTGCACTTTACAGTTTGCGGCCTCCGAGCACTTCGCAATCAGGCAGACCGAGAGAATAGATTGTAATCTTCAAATCGCGTGTCAGTGTTGTAGCCGCAAACGGGACAAAAATCGACCCCGTTTCCACTTTCTGAATTTCCATGTGGTTCGCACCGTGGCCCGGACGTTAGGCGGTACACCATGCGGTGAGTCCGCTTTGGAGCACACTGCGGTCGTAACATGAACGTCGGTCCAGGTCTGAGATGGGCCAGGAACAGACGCACGCACCGCAGCAAAATTGGACGTAGGTCAACCGGTTCTTGGCAGACTACCTTTGGCTTGTCCGCGGTAATACGACCGTGAACTCAGTGAACAGTCCGGGCTCCGTCTCGACGTCGATGCTGCCGCCGTGTTGCTTTACGATAATGTCGTGGCTCATCGACAGGCCAAGCCCGGTACCTTCCCCGGAAGGCTTGGTCGTGAAGAACGGGTTGAATATTTTCCCTTTGATCTCTTCCGGGATGCCGGTGCCGTTATCGCGAATACGGATTTCAACCTTGTCTCCGAGATTTTTGGTCGTAGCGGAAAGCATCGGCTCGAAGCCGTCACCGGCTTCCACTTTGCGTTTCGTCGTGGCGTAGAATCCGTTCGATATCAGATTGAGCATTACCCGCGTGATCTCTTGCGGATAGACATCAGCCATACCGACGGACGGGTCGAGATCGCGATGGAACGCGATACTGAAGCCTGCCTTTTCTGCTCGAGCACCATGATAAGCCAAGTCTAGGCTCTCATCGACTATCGCGTTGATGTCAGTAGGTCGATGCTCGCCGGATCCTTCACGGGAGTGCTGCAGCATGTTTTTCACAATGGAGTCGGCTCGTTTGCCGTGCTGAACAACCTTTTCGAGGTTGTCTTTCAGCATCTTGGTCAGTTCGTCGACTTCCGCACGGATATTGTCGGTCAGCGCGGCGGATCTGAGCACGTCGTTCAACTCGTCCGTTAGCTCCGCCGAAAGAGCTGAGAAATTATTGACGAAGTTGAGAGGGTTCTTGATCTCGTGTGCGATACCGGCGGTGAGCTGGCCGAGCGAGGCCAGCTTCGCGGTCTGCACCAGGCGATCCTGCGCGGTGCGCAGATCGTCGAGGGAAGCCGCGAGTTCTTTTGTGCGAGCCTGAACTTCGTCGAACAGACGCACGTTTTCGATGGCAATCACGGCCTGGTCTGCAAAGGTTGTGACCAATTCCACCTGCTTGTGAGTAAACGGCCGCATGGTTCGGCGCAACAGCACGAGCGCGCCAACCGGATTGCCTTCGCGCAGAAGGGGTACCCCTAGAAATGTCCGGGGATTGCCGCTTAGTCTCTGTCCTTCCGAAAAAGTGTAATCGGGATCGGCAAGCACGTCGGGCACATGGATCACCTTTCCCTCGAGCAGGGTTCGGCCGGTTATGGTCGAGCGTTCCGGCTTGACGGGGATTTCTTTTACGTAATCCATGAACTCCGCCGAAAATCCGTATGATCCGGCGCGGAAATATTCGTTCCCTTTCTGCCGCGTAATCGCCGCCATATCCGCCTCGCACAATCGAACCGCCGACTCGACGAGAGTGTCCAGCACAGTTTGCAAGTCGAAGGCAGAGCGGCTGATGACCTTGAGCACGTCGGCGGTCGCACTCTGCTGCTGTAGCGACTCTCGTAGATCCTCGGTGCTGGCGCGCAGCTCACGAAGCAAACTCGTGTTTTCGATAGCGATGACCGCTTGAGCTGCGAACTGTTTCAAGAGCGATATCTGCTTCTCCGAGAAACGCGCCGGCTCCTGCCGAAAGATCATGATATTGCCGACCACCCGATCGTTCTTCAGGAGCGGAACGGCGAGAATACTACGCGCACCGCCTAGATCGACCAGCGCGCGCCGGTTGGGTTCGCCTCTGCGATAGGCATCCGACTCGCGGAGATCGAGAATTTCTACAATCGGTTCGCCCTGCAACAGGCGGGCCGGTGCCGTGCCCGGGCCGTACGCCAGCGGCTGGCTGCGCCGATATTCGTCATAGGCGGGAGGGAGCCCGCGCGTGGCAGCAGTATGGAATAGCTCGCCGTCGAATGTATTGAGCACGCCGAAATCGGCAGCGCAAAGGTCCATCGCCTTGCCGAGCATCGCGTTGAACACGGGTACTAGGTCGCCGCGAGACGACGAGATAATTTGAAGAACCTCGGTGGTTGCCGCCTGCTGCTCGCGTGCTTCAGCCAGCTCGACGGTACGGCGGCTAAGTTCCCGCCGCAAATCGGCAGCCGACCGACCGCTCGGGTGCCGGGTTTTCGCCTTAGGCTTGCGCTTCGCCTTGGGAGCCTTTCCGCCGAATTTGCGTGCACTACTCTGTTCCGGGGAACGTTGCGCCATATACAGCCCCTGATCTCAGGAGCAGGCATTCTATCGGCTTAAGGCGTTATGCCGGAAGGCAGAAACTCCAAAATATTGCGTGCCATTAACGAGCCCATCCGATGTCCGAGATGGGTCAATCGCGTCGGTTTGACAGGACACCGAGGACTTCCGGTCAAGCCTGGATTGTGTTGCAAAACTCCGGTTGAGGCGACTCGCGAACCGTGATTCCGTTGGTTTGAGGCGGCATTTGCGGGGAGCAGCGGATGTTAGGGCGGCAGGAGAGCGGTCAGGGCCAGTTCTTTTACTCCTTTGATCTCGACAAGGTGGTGCCGGCTGATCACCTGGTACGGCAAATCGACGGTTTGCTGGACCTGAGTTGGGTGCACAACGAGCTCGCTCCATTCTACTCGCACACTGGCCGGCCTTCGATTGATCCGGTGCTCATGATCCGGATGCTGGTCTTGGGCTACGTATTTGCACTTCGTTCCGAAGCGTCGGCTCTGCGCCGAGGTCCAGGTCAATCTGGCTTACAGATGGTTTTGCAAGCTCGGCATCGAGGACCATATCCCTGATCACTCGGTGTTCTGCCGGGCGCGGCGCGATCGCTTCCGTGAGAGCGATGCCTTACGCCGGGTTTTTGAGCGTGTAGTGGCGCTGTGTATTTCGGCGGGGCTGGTCGGAGGCGAAGCGTTCTCAGTCGATGCGAGCCTGATCAAGGCAGATGTGAACAAGACTAGGCGACTTCCCGGCGACCAGCCTATTACCTGGCCAAAGGCGGAGGAAGCATCCCATGCGGTTCGCGAGTACATCGCAGCGCTTGATGCTGCCAATAGCGATAAGGACAGTGATGAAGACGGCGGCGGTTCAAGTGAAGGCAGCCGTCGCCGCAAGCCTCCCAAGGAAGTCTCGCTCACCGATCCGCAAGCAACATGGGTTACGAGGCCGGGCGTGGATCCATTCTTTGCTTATGATGCGAACTATCTGATCGACAACAAAGCCGGGATCATCCTCGATGCGGTAGGCACGCGCGCGAACCGTGCGGTTGAGATTGCTGTCACCCAGACTATGGTGGACCGTGTTGAGCGTCGCTTCGATCTGCGCCCCAAAAGGTTGGCAGGCGACACGGCTTACGGCGCGGTCAGACTGCTCAAATGGCTGGTGGATCGCAAGATCACGCCGCACGTTCCGGTGTGGGACAAGTCGGCACGCCCCGATGGCACCTTTAGCCGAGCCGACTTCGTCTTCGACCAGAAGCGCAATGTCTATGTTTGCCCGGGTGGCGCGGAACTGACCAGCACCGGCAATATCGATCAAGGTCACATCGTTTACTTCAGGGCCAGCAAGAACGACTGCTCTGGCTGCGCCTTGAAGCCCAAATGCACGACGGCGGTCGTGCGCAAAATTACTCGCGACATCAACGAAGATGTGCGCGATCGTGTCCGTGCGCTGGCCAATACGGAAGCCTTCGAGCAATCGCGCCGCGAGCGCAAAAAGGTCGAGATGCGGTTTGCTCATATGAAACGCATTCTCAGGCTCGACCGGCTTCGGCTGCGGGGCTTGAATGGCGTCAGGGACGAAGTGTTGCTCACAGCCACCGCGCAGAACCTGAGGCGGTTGGCCAAGCTAATCTGCCGTCCCCCGCCACAACTGGCAGTCGCGTGCTGAAATCCACAAGCAAAACGGAAACCGCCGATACCCCGTACCAACAGAAACCGCCGAAACTCAAAAGCCAAGCTCGCCCCAAGTCAGAAACGAGTTTTGCAACACAATCGCCTGGTGAACGGACATGGTCAGTGCTGATCAGCTTGTCTCAAACGGGCCATTTCCGGACTAACCACGCGCCCCTAAATCATACTACCCGGCATGAAACAGCGAATAGTGGGATGGCCGTCCTCATAGTAGGGCCAAACAACCGTTCTCCCGAAGCGGTTGGGTCCCTTCACGACCGCAACGTCCGGAACGTCAATCCACTCGTTCGCAAGAAAGACTTGGAAATGCCCGTTCTGGCTTCGCCAATCTGTGTCCCGCAAAGTATTTCCGTCGGAAAGAGCGCAGCAGGCCTCTCCTCCTTCGGATTTCAATTGCTCGAACCATCTGTGCATTTCCGGATCGACTTGCGCGTATTTGCCTTCTGGATCGCGAGCCGCCACGGGGGTGGACATCAGCAGCAATGCCACCATCATCGATCTTACGGTGTGGGTATTCTGCAACCGGGCTCTCATAAAAGCCCCTGTTCAAAATTCAATTGTTTGAACGCGATCACGCCGAGTAATAAACTTGCCTCCGGGGCAATGGGAACGGAGGGAAATGCATCAACGACATCGCCCAGCCGACTTTGAAATGCGCCCGGAGGCGGGGCGCCAAGGCCCAAATATTCCCTATTCCAACTGAACGGGTTGACAGTCAGTAAGCCCGATCGCCCGCCCCATCACAACCAGAAGAATGATTGAGCCTCGAAACGTAGCAATGGTTTTCCGCCAGTTCAACCTGAAGTCAGTTCGGCGCGGCTACGGGCCTTCTGTGGAAGTGCAACGACGCTGACCTTTCTCAACGCAATTGAACCTTTGCGGAATGCCTCGGACCAAAAGTGAAGCAGTTCACATGGTTTCAAGTGGGCCAAGATTAGGATGAGTATGGAATTTGTGGTGGGAATATCTTCTAATCCAAGAGAGGGGAAATCCCATGAAGAGAATGTTTCTGATGGTGACCGCCATTTCGGGCATTGGAAGCGTGGCCGTCAATCACGCCAACGGATGCGCACTACAGCGCCCAACTTTTGAAGTTACAGGCTTCCCGATCTCCGGGCATCAAGTAGCGGTGCTGGGCTCGGCACGGGTGGAGGAGAGCGCGGCTGCACCGACGCTCATGTTAGCTGGGATGCCGGCTTCTCCCAGTCAGATTGACATTCTGACGCCACGCCCGAAAACAAGAAAAATAGTCGAGGCTTCAGCAGATGCCAGTCTCCTCACCGTTGGTGTGGCGAGACCGAGCGCGCGCAGAAGCACGGGAGAGGCATCGTGCGGCTCAGAGTGATCTAGGGATCACGCAGTATCTTGCGCCCCGCCTCCGGGCGGGCTGTTTTTTGCGCTTGCACGTGAGCGACAGCCTTATTGGGATCGCATCGATTGCAGAAAACGCACGATCTTCTTTCGATCCTCAACGGACGCAAGACCTCCGTAGGGAGCCATTCTATTCCCGGGAACGACCTCATCTGGATTGGCTATGAAGCGCGCGAGTTTTGCTTCATCCCAGATGAAATCACTGTCTCTCATCGCTGACGAGTAATTGTACTCCGACAGCGATCCCGCTTTCCTTCCAATAATCTGGTGCAAGTTAGGACCAAGACGATTGTCGTCCTTTTGGATCGAATGGCAAGTTCGACAAGCGTTGTTGAATAACTGTTGCTCTGCGCCTTTCGAGAGAACGTCCTGAGCCGAAAGCGAGGACGACGATAGCAGGTACAACATTGCGCTCGATATCACGAGGCCCAGCCGGCCGATACGCTTCATGCCAACCTCCCGTCGCCTGCGAAGGGCGAGAAACCGCCGCCTGAGTCATTCCAGCTTGTAACGGAAGTCCAGCCTCAACCGGCCATCTGCCTCCAGTCGGCTCTGGGTCTTGGCCGTGTAAAAACGGCTTTAATGGGCGTCGGTCCGGAAGCTAGGGACCGCGCCCTGTCTCAGGC
>NZ_LBJZ01000003.1:513-1447 GCF_028128935.1 Bradyrhizobium sp. CCBAU 11361 | reverse complement strand
AAGGATGCGAACGCGTCCGACAACGAGCGCGCCCGGATCGAGCGACGGGTCCGCGAGCTTCTTTACGATTACTTCGATCAGTTCGGGATGAGTTCGCAGGTCGGCGCGGAAAGCGAGCCGCTGCGGGAGGTGAAGCCATGGATGGAGCAGCTGATCTCGGATATCGAATCCAACGAGCTGCGCCAGTACGAAAGGCAGGCGCGGGAAGCGGCGGAGAAGGCGTCCACCCTGCTGCGCGGCGAGTTCATCAATGCGCTCACGGCCCGGATCGGAAAGATGGAGCGGGAGCTGCAATCGTTGAACCGTAGCCTCTACGCACATCCCTTCCATAACGAGCGATATTCATTCCATCGCACCCAGATGGTGGAATTCCAGCCCATCCTGAAGATTATCGAAATCGCCAAAACCTCTCCGCAGGCGCTCGATATGCTGTTCCGGGGCGACGTGCCCGATGACTTCCCGCACAAGGATACGATCGTCGCACTCGAGGCGCTGCTCGAGGACCCCGACAAGGATTTCACCCAGTTCGAGGACTACCGCAACTTCTACACCTTCGAGATCCACATGGAGGATGTTGCCACCGGCCGCTCGACCCGCTGGGAGCAGCGGCGCGGCACCGGGTCTGGCGCCGAACAACAGGTGCCTATCTACGTTGCCATCGGCGCTTCGCTGGCCGCCGTCTACGGCAGCGCGGAGCGTCGTGCCGGCAAGCCCGCCGGTTTCGCGCTCGCCATGTTCGATGAGGCCTTCTCCAAGATGGACGGCAAGAACCAGCGGCAGATGATGAGCTTTTACAAAAACCTCGGCCTGCAGTTCGTGATCGCGGCGCCGTTCGAGAAGCGCGTCGCCGTGCTCGAGCACATGGACACCATCGTGGAGGTGGACCGCATCGGCGAGCAGTCCAGGGCCACTGTGGTGGAACTGAAAGAGAAGG
>NZ_LBJZ01000003.1:0-165 GCF_028128935.1 Bradyrhizobium sp. CCBAU 11361 | reverse complement strand
CGCGACCAAGTGGCACATGTGCGGCTGGCCTCGGCGGAGATCCTATACCGATATCTCCGCCGTACCCCCGCGTCGCGCATCGCGGAGGATGCCGCCGTGCGGCTTGTCGCCGGGGCGGCGATGCACGACTCTCTGAAGAACAGCGCTTCCCAAGTCGCCGAGGTA
>NZ_LBJZ01000026.1:0-140241 GCF_028128935.1 Bradyrhizobium sp. CCBAU 11361 | reverse complement strand
GTCAGCGACGACCTCATCTTGCCACGCAGTGTGGCGGAAGGGGGCCGTCCACCCCAACACGAGAGCCCGGTGCGGCACTTGCCGCACGCGCCCAAACGAAAAGCCAGGAAGACTAAGTTCAGGGACTGGGTGTCTGCGCGTCCGTCAAACCTTGAGCTCCCGGCATTGCGAATCCCAGCCATGTGTTAGCAGCCGGAACGAATGACGGACAAAACGATTCGCCGTTCAGGAGCCATTTCCATGCTGATGACAAGTGAACGAAGGCCGGCGATACGGACGATGCGCGGATGGGCGATCCACGTGCTCCAGGAAGCTGGCGCCATCCGCGAGTGCGAGGAGCACGGCTGGATGCAGGACCGAGCGGATCCGCATGCATGGGAGCGAGCGATCGATATCGCCCGTGAAGACCCGCCAGCAGGGGTCTCCCCTGATGCAGCGGCCGCCGAGGTTCGCGACGTGCTGAACTCGATCGGTGACACCTGCCCAGAATGCCCCCCTGACTAGAAGGATCGGCGCCGAACACTGACGCCAACCTAGGCCTCTGCCTCAGCGGCCTAGCCGTTTCTCCACGCGCTTGCGCGCGTTGCCGACCTTTTTGACGGCCTTTTTCACTGCCGGTGCCGACTTTCCGGTCTTCTTCGCCTCGTACTGCACTTCGTAGCCCTGCCCGCCAGCTACCCTCGCCCGATCCTGTTTTCGCCCGCGCGCCGTCTTCTTCTTCGCTACCGCCATGGGTGCCTCCTGTTGTGACATCGAAGCAACGCGACGGGCATTCGCAGGTTCCGGAACTATTCGAACTGTGCCAATTTGAATCGGTTTGTAGCGTGGAGTTTGTCAGTGGCGTTTGCGCGTCGAAAACCGGCGGCCATCGGCGTCAAGGCGCCCTTCCCCGGCTTCATCGAACCGGCCTTGGCCACCTCGATCGAGAAGGTGCCTTCCGGAGAGCGCTGGATTCACGAAATCAAGTTCGACGGATACCGTGTCCAGGTCCATCTGGCTAACGAGGCTGCGAAGATCTTCACCCGGCGCGGCCATGATTGGACGCATCGCTTCAAGAAGGTTGCCCATGACGCCTGGCGGATCAAAGCGAACTCGGCTGTGGTGGACGGCGAGATCGTGGTACCGGCCGCCGATGGGACCACCGACTTCTCGGTCCTGCAGAACGAACTCAAAGGCAAGTCGACGAGCATCGTGCTTGTGGCGTTCGATCTGCTCTATCTGAACGGCTGCGATATCCGGAAGCTACCGCTGTTTCAGCGCAAGGCCGAACTTAAGAAGATCCTGAGCGGCTCCGACATCCAGTTCAGCGAAAGTTTCGAGATCGACGGCCGGGAGATGTTCGCACACGCCTGCAAGCTCGGCCTCGAAGGCGTCGTCTCAAAGGTCAGGGGCAGCGCCTATCCGACGGGACGCACGAACGACTGGGTCAAGAAGACCTGCGCGCAGCGAGAAACGCTGACCATTGCCGGCTTCGCGCTCGATGGTACGAAGTGGGACGGGCTCTACGTCGGCCGGCGCAAGGGCGACGATCTGGTCTACGCCGGCAAGGTCGACCACGGCTTCGACAAGGTCTCGGCCGCCGATCTGCAGAAGCGTCTTAAACCCCTCATCCGAAAGACCCAGCCCTATGCCAAGCGCATCGGCCACAAGGGCATCTGGGTTGAACCCAAGCTTCTGGCCGAGATCGAGTATCGCGCTAAGTCGGCCGAGGGAAAGGTCCGGCACCCGTTCTTCCGGGGCCTGCGGGAGGACCTGTGATGGATGCATTCGATCGCTTCTGGCAGTGGGCCAACAAGCCCTTGGAAAGTCACCTGACGATTCCGGCCGAGCTACATCACGCAGTCATGGAGCTCACTCCTGAGGACCGACGTGACCGGGCCGCGTTGAACCAAGCTGCAGCACGCGTGCCAGATCCCGAACGATGAACGCTTGAAGGGACCGCTGGCCGCACCCGTGGGTACGGCCAAAGACTAACCTCGCGCGCGCCGCAGCGCAGCTTCCAATCGCTCCTTCTCCCTATCCCAGCGGGCTTTTTCGGCTTGCAATCTCTTCTCGAGAGCCTCGACCTCAGCCTCGATGACGGCGGCCCGCTTCCCGTGCTCCTGCTCGGCCTTGTCCAACGCAGCCTGCGCCTTGTCGATGGCCTCCTGACGCCGTTCACGGTCCTTCTGCCTGGCGGCCTCTTCCTTCGCCCGTTCGCGCTCGACACGCTTCTGCTCTCGTTCGTAGGCGAGAGCGGCCTTTCGTTCCGCCGCCTTGTCGACTGGGCGAGACGAACGCCCTTTCGGCCCAGGACCTTTCGACTTGCGGGCGGCTTTCGTTGGCCCGGTACCGCCAAGATCGGTGGGCAGTTCGGCATGCTCGCTGAAGGGTCGGTCGGTTCCAACCGGACGCCTGAGAACGACGCCGGGCTTTGCCATGGTCGCGGCGACGACGTCCGGATCGTGGCTCTCCTTTGCCGCGCCCTGGTGGAAGAGATTGCTGTCGGCGCCCCACGCCTCCAGAGCCGCCTTCATGGATGGCGCGGCGATCGCCTGATCGAAAAAGCCCAGCGAGGTCTGATAGGTCTTCAATTTTCTGGCCATCGGCCTGATCCGCCCTTACCGAAATCGTCCAGCTCGCCGTGCCGCGGCACGTGCGGAACACCACGCGGCCTCGAAGCGTTCCCTCATCCTTGAAGGACGTCCATGCATTTCGCAACGCGCTCTTAAGGATTGGCCTCGAATGAGCCGGACGTCGACCCTGCCCAAGCGCCTGCAGCCGATGCTCGCTACTCTTACCGACGCGCCGTTCGACGACCCCGACTGGGTTTTCGAGGACAAGTACGACGGCTTCCGCATGATCGCGGAAATCCGGCGGGGTAAGGTTGCGCTCTACAGCCGCAACGGCAAGATCATCAGCCGTAGCTATATCGAGGTCGCCAAAGCGCTGGAGGGCGTGAAGGGCGACGCCGTGATCGACGGCGAGCTCGTCGCGATCGGAAAGGACGGCGTCTCGCATTTCCAGCTGCTTCAAAACGCGCTGCGCCATGAAGCGAAGCTCTTGTATTGCGCTTTCGATCTTATGTTTGAGAACGGAGTGGATTTGCGCAAGCAGCCTCTCCTCGAGCGTAAGAAGCGACTGAACTATACTGCCGCGCGACAAGCTGATCGCCTTCAGCCATCACCGCAAAGCGAACGGCACGAAATTCTTCGCCGAGGCCCAGCGGAAGGGTCTCGAAGGCATCATGGCGAAGCGCGCCGACAGCGCGTATGCGTCCGGAAACCGAACCCCGGATTGGCTGAAGATCAAGACGGCAAAGCGCCAGGAAGTGGTGATCGCCGGCTTCACGGCGCCAAGGCGCACTCGGCCGTTCTTCGGCGCCCTGGTCCTCGCCGTGAGGGAAGATGACGCATGGCGCTACATCGGACATGTCGGCACTGGCTTTAGCCACAAGGCCCTGGAAGACCTCCATGCCAAGCTCGTGAAGCTGACGACCCCTAAGTCACCCTTTCCTGCCAAAGTGAAGGACGAGGCCGCCACGACCTGGGTCAGGCCTTCGCTGGTCGCCGAGGTCAAATTTGCGGAGTGGACAAGCAAGCGCGAACTGCGCCAGCCCGTCTACCTCGGGCTCAGGTCCGACAAGCGGGCGAAGGATGTCGTGCGCGAGCGAGAACGTTCGCGCAAATAGCGATTCCGTTCGGAAGTAACCGGCAAAACGAATTGACGCCTTCACCTCCTCCGCTGTGAATTCCCTCCGCGGTCGTGTGTTCAGTCCCCTCCAAGGTCGTGGATTTCCGGTCGCATGCCCTCAGGCGTGACTTCGAGCGTCGCAAGCGTGACTGGCAACTTAAAGCGTCGGGGTCCCGCACTGCCGGGATTCAGATAGAGAACGCCACCGACCGTGTGGATCTTTGGCACGTGGGAATGCCCGGAGACGATGACGTCGATACCGGCGCCGGGGTCGGCCTGCAGCATCTTCAGGTCGTGCAGAACGTAGATCGACTTTCTCGCCAAGCGCACAAGGTTCGTGTCGGGGTATTCGCGACTCGCCACTATCCACGTTTCCACGGATGGCGGTGACAGGCGCGATCCGGCGAAGCGCGTCGACGATCTCGGGGTGCCCGATGTCGCCGGCATGAATGATGTGATCGACGCCCGTCAGGCCTCGTTCCGCATCGGGCCTCAACAGGCCGTGCGTGTCCGAAATGATTCCAATCCTGAACATCATTTTCCGTAGCCCTCAGCCGCGATCGCCAAAAGACGATCGAGAAGTTCTACCTGAGCGGACAGCATCTTGGTCCGTGCGAACTCGATATCGAACCATTCCGCGCGGTCTACTTCGGGAAAGCTCTGCCGTCGACCGCTTCGGGGCGGCCATTCGATATCGAAGGTATTGCTGGTCAGCGCAGTCGGGTCAAAATGGCCTTCGCCTGCGAATGCGATGACGCGCTTCCCTCCTCGCTGCCGGATCTCCCCCAGCGGCTGGAGTGGACCAATCGAAGCGCTGGTGCCGAGTTCCTCGGCAAACTCGCGCCGCGCGACCTGCTCTGGAGCATCCGCGGCATCGATTTCGCCCTTCGGAATCGACCAGGCGCCCTCGTCCTTGTTGCGCCAGAACGGACCGCCGGGGTGAACGAGCAGGACCTCGAGCCCGCGAGCGCCCTTCCGGTAGGCCAAAATGCCCGCGCTCAACGTCCATCGCTTGGTAATCTTTGTCAACGCTGCCATATCGCTCCTATTTTGCGGCGCAGACCGAGTATTAAGCAACGGCGGAAGATCTGAGGAGCGGCGACTGGCTACTTGCGCAACAAAGAACGTTCGAAACAGGCCAGAAGCGCAGCAGGTCCCGGATACACCTCGGCGCACCCAGCTTTCCGCAATTCGTCCTCCGTGAAGCCTCCGCAGAGTACGCCCACCGTACGAACTCCCGCCTTCCCCGCCGCTTCCGCATCGTACGGCGTGTCGCCGATAGCGACGGCGTCGGCGCCCTCGAGCTTGAGCTTCTTGAGAACGATCTCGAAGATGTCCGGTGCGGGTTTGGATTCTTCCACGTCGTCGGAAGAAGTTTTTAGATCGACCAGATGGGTGATGCCTGCGATATCGAGATACTTGTCGACTTCATCCTTCTTGGCCGAGGAAGCAACAGCGACCTGAAGTCCCGCCTCGCGCACGCGCCTCAACAGGTCCGGGACGGCCGAGAAGGGACGCACAAGGGGCAGATACTCGGTCTTGAAACGATTGCCGCGCCACTCTTCCAGTTCTTTGCCGTGGTCTTTCTGTTCACCGTCGGACAGGAAGACGGGAATCAGTTTGTCTCCGCCCTTGCCGATCTGGCCTCTCACCTGCTCGAAGCTCACCTCGTGGCCGAACTTGAGCAGAGCTTCCTGCCATGCGATCGCGTGGAGATCCACCGAATCCAGAAGCGTACCGTCCAAGTCGAAGATTGCGGCTTTCGGCAATTCACCGTCCTCCGTGGTCGACGCGAGCAAGGCCCGCATACCAGTCAGCACATGGAGTGTTCTTCGCCATATACCGGTTGTAATCCGGCATACCGTCATCCCACCTAACCGGACCGCGCTCGCCGAGCGCTTGCGTGACCTTGTCCACGATCTCGTGCGCGGCGGCTTCCGCCTCGCGGTCAGCTGCCTTCTTGGCTTCACGCACCGCCCGGCGAGCTGCCTTGAGCCGACTAACGAGATCTGTACGCTCGGCTTGGTCGAGATCCGGGTTCGCCATCCGCCAGAGCTTGCTGCGGACGACGAAATAACGACCGTCCGGCGTCACCGGATGCTTCACGACAAGCTTAAGCCGACTTCCGCTGCGGTTTGACCGCCGGCTTCTTTGCTGCAGCCTCCTTGGCCGGTTTCTTGCCGGTAATTGGCATCAGCATTTCCTTTTGCCCGGCCGCCGCCTTGCGCGCCTTCTTGGCTGGCTTCTTCGGCGCCTCTGTCGCTGCCGCCGCGCCTCCTCCGATGCTCTTGCGCAGCGCGTCCATCAGATCGACCACGTTCTCACCGCGCGGACGTGCTTTCGCGGTGATGGGCTTGCCGGCGCGCTTCTGGTTGATGAGATCGATGAGGGCGGTTTCATACTGGTCTTCAAACTTGTCCGGCTCGAAGTGGCCCGCCTTCTGGTTGACGATGTGTTTGGCGAGATCAAGCATGTCCTTGGTGACTTTGACGTCCTGGATATCATCGAAATACTCATCCGCGGAACGGACTTCGTAGGGATAGCGCAACAGCGTTCCCATCAACCCTTTATCGAGCGGCTCGAGCGCAATGATGTGCTCGCGATTGGTCAGCACCACACGACCGATTGCGACCTTGTTCATCTCGCGGATGGTTTCCCGAATGACGGCGAAGGCATCGTGCCCGACTTTACCGTCAGGACGCAGGTAGTAGGGGCGAATGAGATATCGCGGATCGATCTCGCTGCGGTCGACGAACTCGTCGATCTCGATGGTTCGCGTCGATTCCAGCGCGACGTTCTCGAGCTCCTCCTTGGTCACCTCGATGAAGGTATCGGTATCGACCTTTAAGCGCGGCAAGAACGACGCGGCCGATGCCGAAGCGCTGTGCGAGGCGGTCACCCGGCCGAGTATGCGGTTTGTACCGGTCAAATCGAAGGAACGCCAAGCGGCCTGCATGTTAATGACTGTGCGGGAACGCCTGGTCAGCGTGAAGTCGCAGCTTTCCAATGCTTTCAGGAGCTATGCGGCTGAGTTTGGCATCGTCGGCCCCGCCGGTCGGCAGAATGTCGCGCAACTTATCAAGCGGGTGCTCGAGGATGATAGCTTACCGGAAATGGCAAAGGATCTCTTCCGACTCCAAGCAGAGGAATATGCCACGGTCGAAGCCCGCCTGGCAAAGATCGAAGCCAAGCTGATGAGGTGGCACCGCGACGATGATGTCAGCAGGCGGATCGCGACGATTCCCGGCGTCGGTCCGATTGGGTCGTCCATGCTAAGCATGAAGGCGCCGCCGCCGGAGACGTTCAGGTCAGGCCGCGACTTTGCCGCTTGGCTCGGACTGACACCCAAGGATCATTCGACGGGCGGCCGGCAAAGATATGGCGGAATCACAAAGGCCGGAGACTCAATGCTCCGATCGACGTTGATTGTCGGCGCGACCGCGCTGCTAAGGCACATTCGAAAGGGCCGTCATAAGCCGACACCCTGGCTTGCATCGCTACTGGAGCGAAAGCCGCCGAAATTGGTGGCGGTGGCCTTGGCCAACAAGTTCGCCCGTATCGCTTGGCGATTGATGATATCGGGCGGAGTATACAACCGACCGGTAGCCGCCATGCCCGTCTGATCTGAAATCGGCACCGCGAGCGAGTTGCTCGGCGGATAGCCCACGAACTTGCAGGACGCAGTAGATGGAAGGACCGATCGGTCGATACGCGCGAGCTTCCGTAGATTACACTGGCATCATCAAGGTCGCCTATGTGCTTGGAGCGTGCGTAGCGAACACCATCTTGGCCAGCGGACTTTGTCCGCGCAAACAGGCCGGACATCTGATAGCAAGCGATCAGGTCAAAAGTCTGCTACCATCCTGACAAGTGGGGGGCCGTCCACATCTGCAATCTCTACTCGATCACGACCAACCAAGCCGCGATCAGTGCGTTGTTCCGCGTCGTGAAACGATACGTCGGCAATCTGGCGCCGATGCCAGGGGTTTTTTCCGGACTACCAGGCGCCAATCGTGCGCAACGGTGCCGAGGGCCGCGAACTCGCCAAGGCGCGGTGGGGCATGCCATCGTCATCAAAGGCGCTGATGGACGCCACCAAGAGACGAGCCGAGAAGCTGCAGGCCAAAGGCAAAACCGTCGATTTCAAGGAGCTGCTACGGATGGAGCCGGACGGCGGCACGACGAACATCCGCAACGTGAAGAGCAAGCACTGGACGAGATGGCTGGGAGCCGAGAACCGCTGCGTGGTGCCGTTCAACTCCTTCAGCGAGTTCAACAAGGCCGAGGGCGGCGATATCTGGTTCGCGCTCGACGAGACCCGACCCCTCGCCTGCTTCGCCGGCATCTGGACCAACTGGACGTCGGTCGGGAAGGTCAAGGAAGGCGAAACCACCAATGACATCTTCGCGTTCCTGACGACGGAGCCCAACGCCGAGGTCGGCGCCATCCACCCCAAGGCGATGCCCGTGATCCTGACCACGCCGGACGAGGTCGAGACCTGGATGACCGCAACTAGCGACGAGGCACTCAAGCTGCAGCGGCCGCTTCCGGATGGGTCGCTCCGGATCGTCGCCCGCGGCGTCAAGGAAGATCCAATCGGGCCCGCGGCGTGACCGACGAAGACGACGATCAGGTGACGCCCCCGTGCCCTGAGCGCAAGATGATCTACGTCGGCATGTATGCATTATCCGCATCGTCGAGCAGCGCGACAATCTGAATCGTTGCGGCAAACCGGTCGCCGTGAGCCATCCTTAACGACCACTGTGGTATTGTGACAGTACCTGCGAGGATCCGCGCATCATCGAATCGCGGCAGAACTTGACTAAGATATCTTTTCAATAGCAGGTAAGATCTGCGAATCGCCGAGATTGGCTTATGAGCACGTTGCAGAAGACGATTGCAGAGAAGTTTCTCGCCAAATTGGCCGAGGACGCGGACTTCGATTCAAAAAAGATCGAGCAGATTACCGTTCTCTTGGCGGCCGATAAGAAGCCAAAGGCCGACGATTTCGCCAAGGTGTTCGCGTCTGATGATGCCGGCGACATCGAATGATTAAGCTCGAGAGCGCCCATATCGAAGAGGTACGTGGCATCCGCAAGCTGGATATCACGTTCGGCAAGGATACGTTCTCGGTCTCCGGCCCCAATGGATCTGGTAAGAGCGGCGTGATCGATGCAATCGAGTTCGCGCTCACAGGCAAGATGAGTCGTCTGACCGGTGCCGGCACCAAGGGCCTATCCGTGGCCGAGCATGGGCCTCATGTCGACAAGACCAAATTTCCTGATGCGGCCTTCGTCAGCCTGACCGTCCATTTCCAGGAACTTGGGAAAGCGGCGACCATCACGCGTAAAGTTTCCGCTCCAAAAAAGCCGACGATCAATCCCGACGAACCTGATATCCGGGCGGCCTTCGACGAAATCGCCGGACATCCCGAAATTACACTGTCGCGCCGGGACATCCTACGCTTCATCTTGATCGAACCCACCAAACGGTCAGAAGAGATTCAGGCGATCTTGAAGCTTGATGAGATCGGCCAGACGCGCGCGGCCCTGAACACCGCAGCCAACAGACTTCAATCCGCGCAAAAGCTGGCGTCGACACAGGTCGATACCAGTCGGGACACGCTGCAGCGGCATCTACAGATTGCGGAATTCCGCGCGCCTGACCTCCTCAGCGCGGTCAATGCGCGGCGAAAGGCTCTTGGGCTGCCGGAGATCGCGACCCTTGCAGCGAATACTAAGCTCGATGCGGGACTTTCCGGCGGCGATAAACTGCCAGAGTTCAACAAGGCATCCCAATTGCGCGATCTTGACGCCCTTTCTGGCGCCCTGGAGAAGATTGGGCCTGCCGGCGCAGAACCCGCCACAGTCATTTTAGCAGCCATCTCCCGCCTTGAAGCCGACCCATCGCTTCTGGATGCATTTCAGCGCCGCGCTCTGATCGAGAAGGGCCTTGAACTGTTAGACGGCGCCGAGTGTCCACTCTGTGATCACTCCTGGGATAATGAAGATCACCTGCGCAAGCATCTGGAAACGAAGCTGTCGAAATCTGGAGAAGCCGCCAAGCTTCAGGCCGAGATGCTCGGCGCTGGTTCGACGCTCGCACAATACAGCACACGGCTGGGCGGGCTCATTGCACCAGTTGTCAAAATCGCAGCCGAGCACAATGATGCCACCCGCTTGCTGCTTGATGGCTGGGCGCAAGATATTGAGACCTTCAAAGGCGGCCTCTCCGACCTGCAGGGCCTTGCCGGCATGAAATCGCGGCTTGAACGCGGCTGGCATGGTCTACCGGGGCAGCTCGCAACAATGCTCGTTGCTATCAGGGCCGCCGTGGACGCGAAACCCGACCAGACAACCCATGTAGACGCGCATACTTTTCTTACGACGGCACAGTTGCGCCTCGATGATTATCGCGAGGCTATGCGTAAAGGCACCGCAGCCCAGAAAGCAGCCAAGCTCGGCAAAACCGCGTATGACGCCTACTGCGATGTCATGGAGACCGAACTCAATGCGCTCTATGACAGCGTCGAAAAGGACTTCAGCACCTACTATAAGGCGGTCAACGAAGACGACGAAGTGAAATTCACGGCGAAGCTCAGCCCAAGCGAGGGCAAGCTGGATTTTAACGTCAATTTTTACGAACGCGGCCTGTTTCCGCCGGGGGCCTATCACAGTGAAGGCCATCAGGACGGGATGGGCGTATGCCTCTATCTGGCGCTCATGAAGCGTCTTTTCGGAGATCGCTTCACGCTTGCATTGCTTGACGACGTGGTCATGTCCGTCGATTCCGGACATCGTTATCAATTCTGCAAGCTGCTTAAATCATATTTCCCCAATACCCAGTTCATCATTACGACCCACGACCGCCTTTGGGCGGAGCAGATGCGCTCGGCAGGCCTGGTTACCACCAAGACATCGCTCGCATTTCACAGCTGGACCGTTGATACAGGTCCGCTTGTCGAATCAAATGAAGAAATCTGGGACGAAATCGCGGCCGCACTTTCGCGCGGCAAGGTTGAAACCGCCGCTCATGGATTGCGTCATCATCTTGAATATGCGTCTCGGCACCTGGCAGACCAGCTGGCGGCGCGGCCTGCGTTCCGAAGTGACGGAAATTACGAGCTTGGTGAACTACTCCCGAGCGTTCTGGTGCGCATGAAAGAACTCTGCGGCAAAGCTGGGGATGCCGCCCAATCCTGGGGTAATATCGCGGCAAAGGAGGAGGCTCTTAGCCGCAAGACGGCGCTATCCGAGTCAAACGGCGCACGCAGCGTTGAACAGTGGGCCGTCAACAAGGCGGTTCATTACAACGAATGGGCCAATTTCGGCAAAAAGGATTTTGAACCCGTCATCGCCGCCTTCAAGAGCCTGCTCGAATGCTTTCGCTGCGATGACTGTGGCTCGTGGCTTTACGCATCGCCCAAACCAATCCCCGAGTCTCTGCGTTGCGCCTGCAACAAGGTGACCCTAAATCTCAAATCGAAACCCAAGTAGACGCACATTTTTCGTAAATGCATTATCACCCTCGCAATTCTCTATCTCGAACAATCACTTACGGACACCAAACCTTCACTTACTCAGTTGCTGATGTCTCCCTTCAATATCGGGATTAGGTCATGCTGCGACGTGATTCGCAGGAGCACCCATGGGGTTCAAGATCAAGGGACTGGATGATCTTCAGCGCGAGATGACGCTTCTCAGCCAGGTCGCCGAAGCGCTCGACGGCAGGCTTGCGACCGTCAACTTTGATGCCCACGATCAAACAAGCGTCGAGCGCGCGATCGCCGACATGAAACTGGCGATTGACCAAAAGGTGAGCGGCTTTCGGAGCAGCGCCATGGTCGATAACCTCGTGGCTGAGCTCAAGCAGAAATATGAAGAAGACATTCTAGCGCGTGCAGCAGCGGCGAGACCAACCGACGGAGACAAGACGGTGGGCGGAAATGTGGACCAAGGCATTTTGAGGCAGATCGAAAACACCGTGAACGACCTGCGCTCGGCCGAATTCAATACGTTCGACCGGCACATCAAGAAGCTGTCGCGCCTAATTCATTCGGAGACGCTCGAACCGATTTCGAGCGCCTTGGTGACGGATCTCGATCTTGATGGCTGGATTAAGTCAGGAGAAGCGACACAAGGCGGCATGGTCGGCACTGCTGCGTTGGAATGGCCGAGCGATCCGCAGAGAGAGCTCGGTCTGGTCATTCTCCTGATCGACAGATTCGCCGAGACCCCTGATGTGGCCATGGATTTCTCACACACGTTTTATTATGCCGGGAACAAGCTGACGGCCAACGTGCAGAACATGGCCGCGCAGATGATCGTTCCGTTTGCCCGGGACTACATCGAGCACGTGAAGACGGTCACAGGTACGACAGAAGCCACTCTGCTACCGCTCCGCTCCGGTCCGGCAGCACGCAAGGTCTTCATCGTCCACGGCCATGATGAGGGCGCGCGCGAGTCCGTCGCCCGGTTTCTTGAACAGCTCGGGTTCGAGGCGATCATTCTGCACGAACAGGCCAACCAAGGCCGCACCATTATTGAGAAGATTGAAGCGCACGGCGAAGTCGGCTTTGCCGTCATTTTGCTGACGCCAGATGACATTGGCGGCATGAAGAACAGCGATGATCTTCAACCCCGCGCGCGTCAGAACGTCTTGCTCGAATTGGGGTATTTCATAGGCCGCCTCGGACGAGCACGTGTCTGTGCGCTCAAGCGCGGCGATATTGAAGTGCCGTCCGACTTTGGAGGCGTTGTCTATGAACCATTCGATGCCGGCGGGGCGTGGAAACAGGCCCTGAGCCGTGAATTGCAGGCTGCGGGATTCGATATCGATTGGAATATCGCGATGAAGAGGTAGCTATTTTGAGCATCGAGAAGGCACTAGTATGGGTATCAGTGATCGAAAAATCCACATTGGAGCGATTGTCCTTCACCGAGCGAGCCCTTCATCGCGAGGAAATTTCTTCACTCTCGCTTTCGGGTTCGCTTCCGCATGCCGCGCCGACCATTGCCCGATAGTACAGAGCCTCACTCGTCGGTAGTCACGAAATGGACCTCGCAGTGGATCGAACTCGCCCACGTAAATGTGCGGGCCTTCAAACCACTCATCACCCTTGTCGTCGATGTCGATGACACAACCGCAAACCAAAGGGCGTTCCTGGCCCAGACGCCCCCCTCGCGCGCCGCTAATTCCAACGCCACCGGACCGCGCGAATTCGATCCCACTGTTGTTGTAGCCGCCATCGAGCGAAAAAAACCTTTGTAGTGTGGCCACCACGGTTCAGGTCGAGCGGCTGACGCAGTAGCTGCGGCTGAAGCGTCATTTGCGCACAAAACATGCGAGTCACGCGCGAAAATCGCCGCCAACCAGCGCGAGGAAACGCGTATTCGAGCCGCTGGCTTGCGCGATTAGACGGCGTTCGCGCAAGCTTGGGGTTCTCGGTGAGTGAGCGATCTACTCATCCCGATGCTTCCTTCAGTCGCCCTTTGGGGCGTTTCCTCCCTGACTTGGCCGTGCGGAACGTCCGCACGGCCCATTTTCGAACCAAAGAATGGTGGAGCGGGCCGACTAACAGACACCGGCGTTAAGCGCACGAAGCCAGGCCCGGCGTTGAAGTTTGCGGCATGACCTGCGGCTTCTGCAGGCGATCTGCGCCTTCTCGCTCTCGCAGATCTGGGCGATCCGACGCAATCGCAATTCAATGATGTCAACGATGAGGTTGCGTAGAGGTATGGGAAAGGTAGTAAGTTTCCCTGGCCATTATTTCAGCCGGGATTTCAGCTTCAAGGTTTGCGAGCGATGCGACGGCATCTCCGATGGTTTGACAACTCACTGCCCCGGCGTGAGCTTGCCGCCGCTCGTCGGCTGCAATGTCGCCGCCGGCCTGCTCAACTATGACGAACGGTGCGGCGGTTGGCACTGGCGCGTGCCATGGCTTTCGCACAAGCCAGTGTAACGATAGCTTCTGCGCTGAATCTGCGAGTAGAGAGCACGCGCCCGCAAAGCGAGTACCGGTGCGCGTGCAACGGAGGGCGGAAGATTAAGTGCGCTCCACTGAACCGTCGTGGGGATTGTGGAAGCTATTGCGCATTCTCGCCTCCTGTCGGCGTAACGTGGATTATTCCCTTGCATTACCGCATTGAACGCCGCACGCCCGCCGCCCATGGGCGACGCTGCTACCAAGTCTTGCGGCATGTCGGATAAGAAGGCACCCGCAGAGGGGCAGTGATAGCGACGCCGGAATGAAATGACGGCGGGACCCGACCCGGATCGCAAATTCGTTCTTCAGCAGGCGATGCACTCCAATCGCGTAACCGGAAGTGAGCAGTTCGCGGGCGCGTATTGCGCTCAAAGGCTCGAGCTCCCGCCGTTGCGCATCCCACCATTGCGTTAGCAGCCGGAACGAATGACGGGAAACAAAGATTCATCGTTATCAGGAGCTAGCTTCATGCTGATAGCGAGTGAAAGACGGTCGGCGATACGGACACTCCACGGATGGGCGACCTGCTGTCGCGCTTCGCGGCACATCTACTGCGCTCCAGGGAATATTCAATAGCTAGCGCGGTTCGAAATGCTTGAAACCTGGTGCAGGAAGTATCAAGCCCATCACTGATGACAACGAGTCGATCTAGCAGTCGATGACAGGATTGACGCGCCGAACTGGCATATGATCGGATCACAGATTTTTACCACCGAGCTCCTCTCTCATGCACACGACTTGTGGTCTTACTTCAACGGCTAGTCTACCAGCGCAATGGAGAAGAGCGGCGCGCTGGTTTTGTACCAAAGGAAGCTGTCTCGCTCCTTAATGGGGCGCGAAGTGGATTTCGATCCTGACCGCAACCGGATGGGCGGGCCGGCATTGCGCGAAATGTCGTTTACTCAAGAGTACTTTCGCCGGCTGGCTCGGGGTGTGAGCTGGCCGCGCGCTTTTTCGCGCCGCTTGACGGCGACGCCTCAGAGTACGCCCCTGAGGAAGCCGAGCAGGAGCGTTGCCGGAAACTCTGCGTCCGCAACGGCTCCCACCTCTCCAGATCGGCGTGGATCACCAGGTCACGTGGCCCAAGGAGGAAGCGCTTATCACCTTTGAACAATACCGCCTGGTCCTCATGCCCAAGACCAAGGATCACTTGCAGTCGGTCCACATCGACCTGACGGCCAACTATCTCGACGAACGCGGCGCCTGGACAGTCGTCTCTCCTTCTCAGCTGCACCGGCTCGATGCCGGAGGCAATCTCGATCACCGGCTGGTAGCGCTTGGCGGAAGCGCTGAAATATATCACGCCCGAACGCCGCCGCTGAAACAACTGCAGGTCGCTCGAGCCGTGCGGCGTCGAGATGTTGAATTTGTGCTCGATGTGCTCGCGGTTGATGAAGCCGAACACGCGCAACGTTTCCGAATCCATTCCTGGGGCTGCTGCACAAACCAGCTGCAGCCAAGCGCGGCCTCTTGATCATTGCGTACCTCGATTACGTCGGGGTCAGCTTGTGGCGGTCGCCGTTCCAGATCGTTATCGCTTCCTCGGGCGTGCCGACCGCCTTGGTCGAGCCCTCCATGCCGTAGGGTTCGCTCGCAACGAAGGCGCCTGCTCGCATCCTCCTGGATCAGGACCGGGTAGCGCTTGGCAATCAAGCACCTCCGGATCGGACGCCTCCGATTTCGTGTTGCTCTCACTGGTATTCGGATCAACTGTCATTCTGTAGTCTGCCTCGAGCAGCTCCACCAAGCGCTCGATGCGAGGGATCCGGAATGGATGGGCCGGCTTGGTCATCAGGGCAGGCCCCTCGGATCGAATGCGAAGAATCCAATGATGAAGATCACGAGCGTGCGAGGAGTGGCGTTCATGCGCCGGGCTGTTGGTCCTCTGCCGAATGCCAGTCCGCGCCGTGGAGGCGGATCATCTCGCGACGGGACCGCTCGATGAAGACGCGCTCAACGCAAAGGCCGGCGGTGACTGAAGCCGCCAGCGCAAGGCCGCAGGCGATATAATCATTCATGAAATTCCAAAACATGTTGCTGCCTGCGACGCCGACAAAAGTAAGTGCCATGACGGTATTGCGAATTGCCTTAACCACGTTGTCCCCCAGCCGGTCGGCGAGGCACTTTAGCATTGCAACCAAGACGCTTAGCAGCGTTTGATGGTTGTGATCCGCAGTCTTTCTGCTCAATCAGCTTGGGTCCGCCGTGTTGTCGCGCCCCGTGGAATCCGATCGATACCGCATCTCGCTCTGTGCCATGAAACGTGGTGACGATTTGGCAGACAGCCTTCGCCAGCCGATGGGACGCAGCATCCGCTTTGCAGAAGTTTCTGCGGCCAGCGCAGCCGGGCAGCGCAGACGAGCAGAACAAATAGCACTGCATCTCTGGACCATAGAACGAGGCGTTCTCGGCGTCGGCAGAAATTCGTGCGGGCTCAATCCGTTCCAAAGCCCACGCACGAAAGCGCTTCGCATTTCGCCAATCATTCGCAGATTTTCGGCATCATGAGGCCTACATCAGAGAACTTCTGCCTAATTGCCCAATACTATCATTACTCCCGTGGGGCAACGAAGCGAGCGAACGAATGGCCCGTTTCTACTTTAATCTTAGCTATCGTTCTGCTTCCAAATAGAACTCTTGATCCCTCTCCTTTGGCATTCCGGCTTGCTGCCACAGATGATACGCTCGGCGCTCGATGTCTTTTTGGGTTGGAGGACCTGCCATGTGCGTTACTCCCGATGAGACCAACCCTGAGGCTGGACACCCTCTCTAGAATTTGTCCGTCACTAAATCTCCTCGGTGGTTAGTTCGTTCTATCTTCCCTGGATCACATCCGCCTGATCATTGCTGTTGGGGCTCCAGGGCATCTCCGCTCCGTACGGGAGGGTTACAAGCTGATCCTACTGTCTCGTGCCGTTCACTTCATCGCTGAAGTAACTGCCTAGCGCGCCCAATTTGGCGATGGTCCGGGCTCGCTTGATTCGTTCCAAATCCGGGGTGAAGCAAAAGTCGGGGGCAGATTTACACCCGCACAGCCATTCGAGATACTAAGCTCGTCCATTGAGACGACCAAACATATTCCATTCTTAGTTGAGTATGATCAGGGGGGAAGGTGTTTGATGTCTATCGCAATGACAAGCGCAACTTGCTCGTTCTAGGTACAGGCTCTGCCGTACCCGTGCTTTACTCTGCACATAAGTGGCGCAAGAGCAGAAAACGAGTTCTCAAGGTCAGCGGCGAAATCAAGTCAGCCGTTCAGGCAGAAGGCTACTACCTCCGCAGCCTGCGGGCCGCCAGGGAGCGAATAATCAAGGTCGAGTAGGTCGGCCGCCGGTGTTTTCATATTTGCAATTTCTACAGCATCACCACAAGCCCAAGCCGCCATCCTCGCGCTCGACCGGGTCCTGCGGCTCTTTAGGTCGCAGCTTTACTTAGGCTTCATTGTAGGCGGTTGCGCCCGCTGAACGCTTCCCTGTACCGCCATGCGAGGTTCGGGTTATGGCGGCCTCAAACACCGCAATACGGTCATCAAGTTGCCATAGCTCAATGCCGTTGACATCAACTAGCTGCTGAGCACGTTCTCGTGCTTCCTGCTCGTCGGCACACTGCAAATTGGCCACGCTTATAACGTGGTGGTGCTGATCCAAAAGGTAAGCTCCGTAGTGCGCCATCCCCACGCCCCCCAAAGGCGAAAACAGGTTACTCCATTGATGCAAAGGGACCACGGAAATTTGGATCCGAAAATTCACGCTTAATGTCTATCCAATTCAAAGTTGGAGCGGAGGCCGCTTCAGCCGGCGGCCGCCCGATACTCTACAGGTTCACGACGTCAACAAACCGCGCGCGAAGGTGCTGTAGGAGCCCAGAAGAATCGTTTCGAAAGCGGAGCTCGCCGCCCTACCCAGCTATAAGCCGGTCAAGGGAAATCGCGGTTACTGTTTCGATTCGCCCACCGGCCAATGCGCCTTCCTTGGAAGCATGCGTGGCGACGAGTGTCACATCCACGACCGCTGGGGCATGATCAACATCTCGAAGTGTTGGGACGAAATCGAGCGCGAAGGTGGCCGCCCGCAGATCACCTCCATCAATGAGGGGGTGAAGCAGAACATTGCGTCCTACGACTTTGATCAATCGGTGGTCGACACCATGAGCGTCACCCGCCGCGACGAGCCGGTCCTTTTCATCGTTGCTGGCGACGGAGTGCATTTGATCGACGGCGCCCATCGTCTTCGGCGACGAATTCAGGACGGGCTCAGCGACGTTCGCTGCTATTTGATGGTGCCCACCGTTCTCTGGGACGCAAGAGTAATCATGGTTCGGCAGATGCCGGATGGCGGTTGGCAGCAAGAAGTCGGGATGAGCGAAGAGGATATTGATCAAGAGATCCGCGCCGCCGAGGACAATCGGCAATCATATGTCCGGCCACTTAGATAGGACGTAACTGTCCGGGATGCCTACTTTGATTGGCCTATGAACAGCGCGGGAAACGCGAACTATCGCTCCACCACTCGCGGCGGGAGTGGCAGGTTTTCCTTCCGAACGAATCACCAGATTCCGGCGAGGAGCCTCATGTTTGAAGTTGGGAAGCGGGGTACGAGATCCATATGATCGAGGGCGGCGATGAAGGCTACTCGGATTGGGTGGTCGTGTCGGTCGACATGCCCCTGATCAACATCCGAAACGGCATCACGCCCGATCGCATCGTCATACGACCTCGCCGATGTTCGTGCGTGCCGAGCTCAGCCCTCACAACAGACAGATGTGAGAGGCATGCCGATGACAAAGCGAGCCCGCCCCCACTTTCGAGTTGCAGAGCTTGCAAGTGAGGCACTTTACTTTTGGTTGCTTTCGATGTTTCATACAAGCTGCGTGAAACTCGGAGGATGACCGATGCGCGCAGGTTATTTTGTTTGTATTTTTCTTGTTGCGATCTCGATATTTGGCAAATCGGCTTCGGCCCAGAGCTGCGATGGCCTGATGAGGCCCATCGCGATGTTCAGCTGCTTCGACGCTGAAATCGCAGCTCTCAAAGAGGAAGAAAGCAGGCTGTACGCCGCGCAACTGGAAGGCCTGACAGGACCGGAACGGTCGTCGCTGACACGCGAGCATAATCGCTGGGCCGGCGGTCTCGAGGCAAAGTGCGCCATTCCAGATATGGGCTTTCTCATGCCAAAGGACGCATTGGTGGCGCGCTCCTGTCTGATGGATCAATATCGTGATCGGTTCGCACAATTGGCAGCAACCAAAACCGCCACACTGAGTCGTCTCAACGACCGTCCGCAGCAAATGACGGCCGCGAGATCCTACTTCACGATCGTGGCAAGCGGCACGACCGAACCGGAAGCCCGCACCCAATTTGAGCGCCTGCGAAGCTCGTTTCCGTTCGAAGCGTTCGCGCTCTACCCTCCCAACAATGATCAGCACAATTGGAAAATTGTCTTGGCGTCCTACGTCAGTCAAGCTCGGGCAGCTCAGACGGCCGCTCTCGCCCGTGCTGTTGCCATCACTTTGACTCCGGTCGTCTGGAAAATACCCGACAACATCGATATCGGAGATTGGAAGCCAGTTGCATCGGGACCGCTGGATGAACCCGACGTGCGTCAACCCGATCGCAAGGTTGCGGGTCTGAACCGGCGCTCACTTGACCAGGTGGCAACCGCGAAAAAAGTACTCTCGTGCTACAATGAGCGTGCGTCACATGACAGGACCGTCACCGTCGAGCAGATGTTTCTCTGCTCCGGCGTGTGGATCACTCCTAAGGCGTTGCTGCGCTGTGCACTCGGTCAACAGTGCCCCGTATACGCCGATACTGTCAGCGGACGAGCGGCGCTTGATTCCGCTCTTGCCGCTCGTGGTCTGAGCCGCGCGAGCCCCCTCATGTTGTCGGAGGCAGACATTCCCGCAATGCCGGCCAAGGCCGACATCGAGCGATGCAACGCCGCGGCCAATTCTCAAAGCGCTTTCACTGATTGCGTCATGCCGACCATCAGCGCCGACAAGAAGGCGTTGCTCGACTGTTTTAGCAAAAAGACCGAAGGCGAGCGGCTGCTCTGCTTTACGGATAAGGTCAACGATCCCAACCTCGCGCTTCAGGTCGGTTGTGCCATCCGGGGAACGCCCTCGGCCGAGAGTGTCCTTGCCTGCAATCCCAGCGCCGAGATCAAGGCCAAGGCAGAAAAGATCCGAGACTGCGTGAAGCAGGCCGGCGGCTACGCATCCGCAGCAGGTTGCGTCGCCGCAGACCTGCCCGACGCCCAAAAGAAGATGGCTGACTGTCTGACAAAGACTAATACCACATCCGGTTCTGCCGATTGTCTCGGCAACCTTTCACCCAATTTTGCAAAGGCCAAGCAGCTTTTCGATTGCATGAATTCGGGTGGCAAGGGGACTTGGACAAATTGCGCCGCCACAGCTGTCGGCGGCGATGCCGCTCGTGCGGCGGCCTGCGTTGGAGATGGCAGCAAATCGTCGACCGACGTCGCGCTTTGCCTGCTCGGCGACAAGCCAGAAGTACGAACCGCCCAGCACGTTCTGACCTGCATCTCATCCGGCCGGAGCGCCAGTTCGCTCATTGCAAATTGCGCTGACGGTGTCCTGGACCCCAAGACAAGCCAGGTCCTGTCCTGCGTATCAAACGCCAACGGCGATAAGGCTCAGTTGGCGGGCTGCGCCGCCGGCGCGGTCTTGCCGCCGGACGCCGCCAGAGTCGTCAGTTGTGCCACGACCAGTTCCGGAGCCACCTCATTCGCCCTTTGCGCCGCGGGCCCCGCGATGAATGAAGAATGGCGGATCGCGGCGGAATGCGCGGTCGAAACCGGCGGAAATCCGATTGGCTTTGCCGGCTGCACCGCCACCCAACTCACCATTAACGAACTCACGAAATGCTTCAAAGGCGGGATCGGCACCAGTTGCTTCGGCCAGAACAATACGATCGTCCTGACCCTGACGAATGCATTCAACGATCTTACGAAAGGCCCGGGCCCCAACAATGAGATTGTGAAGGCCATCCGCGCCGTCGGCGAGGTCACCGGCGGCCCCAACTCTGTGATCAACAATCCGCGCCAGTTACTCGGTGGCTCAAACAGCATGATCAACAATCCCGGCCAGATCTGGGGCGGAGATAATTCCGTCTTCAATCAGGTCGCGGGAGGCAGCAACTCCGAATTCCGCAAAGTTCTTCGTGCCATGGATCCGAGCAGTTGGTTCTGACCACCTGGACGAATGAATCCTGGCCTGATCAACGAAAACGGCACCGACTCGTTTCAAACGGGCTTGAACATGCTGTGACCGGCGTTGGAATGCAGCCGATCGAAAAACTCGGTCGCGTATCGGTCGGTCATGCCAGCAACGAAATCGCAAATGATGCGGAGTTGCTGCGCCTTGTTCGACGCGCTGCGATAGTGCTCTCGCACATCGTCGGGCATCATGAGGAAGCCTCTTTCGCTCGCCAGCGCCTCGAAAATGCTCTTCACGACCTCGTACCCGCGAAATTCGGGCAGCTTGACCCTCGATGAGTAAATCGTGCTCTCAAACGTGTACTGTTTCAGAATCTCGACCCTCAGACGCGCCCTGTCATTGAGGTATGCCTTGCTGAGCATCGGATATTTGGGGTCGAGTTCCACCTCAACCGAATTGATGGCCTCGTGGACCAAGGCCGAAGACAGCTTGGTCCTGAGATAGCCAGACTCGCTCAATTCCTGTGAGGTCTGGAACGTTTCGACGAAAGACAGCAGTGAGTTCTCCGAGTCTTCGGGAACGATGACTGCAAATATATCGCTGAAGACCTCCAGGATGTCGTCTGGCGTGATCGAACGCTCCAACTCTTCAGAGGTCTTCTTTGCCACCTTTGAAAGCAGGTCCTCCCTGGACGCAAGAATCGAAGCCGGAGTAAGAAAGCCGGCCTTCATCGAGTCTTCGAGGTCGTAGGTCGAGTATGCGATGTCGTCTGCCAGGTCCATGATTGCGCACTCGATCGTCTTGAACGCGCGACCGCCTACGTTTCCCGCCGTATGCGACTTGATCCTGCGGACAACATCCGCCTCGGATTCGTAATATCCCTTCACGAGCTTTTTGTTTTTGGCTCGGCGCGCCGGTATGACCCGATCATATTTGAGAACGGCAGCCATCAGGCGGTAAGTCAGATTCAACCCCGCACGATCGTCTCCCTTGAAATCCGCGGCTCTGCGAACCTTCTTCTCCAGCCGCGATATGATCCGCAGCGTTTGCGCGTTTCCCTCAAACCCTCCGGCGTCACGCATCAGGTCGTCGAGCGCGCGTTCGCCGTTATGACCGAAAGGCGGATGACCGATGTCGTGCAGAAGTGCCGCTGCCTCGCAGAGCCGCAGATCCAGCTTTTTCTCACTGAAGTAAGGATCAACGTGATTAAGTCGCTCGGCAATGCCGCTCGCAATCTGAGCGACCTCGAGAGAATGCGTCAGACGATTTCGGAAAAAGTCAGACTCGTGACCAGGGAAGACCTGTGTCTTGCCCTGAAGCCGCCTGAAGCTCGCGCTGTGGACAATTCTTCCGTAGTCCCGGCCGACAGGCAGGCGCCAAGGATCGGTATCACCGCCCTCGTCGACCTCGCGCTTCCAGTCGTTTTCTGAGTAAAGGCTAGGCCTTTTTCTTGCGGCCAAACTTGACCCGCTTCGTATTTGGCGAAGCGGACACAGGACCCGCTAGCTTTCCGGAAGCGCCCTTCTTCAGCAATACCCGCCTTAGGATAGCGACCCGTTTCTCAGCTATATATCGAGCCTCGAGTACAGCGGCGTAGGCGGTCATGATTCGGTCCCTCTTTGTATGACACTACGCTAGACCGCAGCAGAAGGTCCACTCAGTTTGGTCCGCCACGCTTAATTTTCCGCTATTGGGTGGGCCGTAACATCACTTTTTGCCAAGAAATCCAAGGGCCTCAGCAGGACGTTGGCCCGAATTGGAACGTCTGTACGCGAGCCGTACGGAGCGGCCGAACCCGAGTGCCGTCCACATATTTGGTCGCCTCAAGGCTTGCCCTCACGGCTGGCTAGCGGCACTAAAAAGTGGGAAAACTCGCTGTAGGGGCTCCTAGGAGGTCGCGCGGTGCACAGGGCCAACTCGCTTGGCTGGTAGTAGGCGGTAACGTTCCCCGGAAGCAGCGGGCTTGCACGTCCCATTCCCGCTGGAGCGGGCCCGAAAGGCTTCACGTACAAGGACCCGGTTGATGCTGTTCAGGAAAGACAAGTCTCTCGACGAGCTTGCCCGGGTCGGAAACGTCGCGCAGTTCGTTAGTTACTCCCCAGGGTCCGATGAGCCCAAGCAGGAGTTCAGCCGCGTTGCCGGCTTTGATGCCAATCACACCTTCTCCGGTGTCGCCGAAAGCTTGCGCTGCCTTCTCGAGCGGTGTCCGGAAGGAACCATCAATCTACGGAGCTTCACGCCGGACAGCCCGAGGAGCCGCGACTTCCATTACGGTCTGGTGGACCCCGCGGAGATAGAAGCGCTGGTCCGGAAGATGTCCACCGAAGGCCTCTACGTCATTGCCAATGAAACCGTCGACGTCTCGGACGGCGGCGTCTCGGGCGTTATCCAGGGGGGCGTCATCGAATTTGCCCCCGACGACACACCTCGCTGCGTGGAAAAAGGAGGCACGGCTTCCCTGCCTCTGGATTGGGGGCTTTCGCTGCTCGAAACGGTTTACGGCTTTCCGCTAGCGACGGTCGACGCCGGCCGCGGAAGACTGGAGTTCAGCATCCATCCAAAACCGCGAGGCTGGCGCCGCGGCCATACGCTGATGTGGGAGTACGAGGCTTCAGATAGCGCGCCAGCGATGGCGGCGCTGAAATGGCCCAATCGTTTCAGCCGGCTCATCGGTGACAAGACATTCGGCCTGCTTATCGCCAATCTCATTGGACTTCCCGTTCCGCGAACAACGTGCATCTCTCGGCGCATTGCGCCGTTCGCGTTCGGTCAGCCGACGCCATCGAACGAGGTGTGGATCCGAACCTGCCCGCGTGAGCAAGAGCCCGGCAAGTTCACCACGGCGAAAGGCTGGATCGATCCTTTTCGCCTTCTGGCCGAGGAAGACCCGACGGGCGAAGCAATCTCGGCTGTCTTATGTCAACAAGCCGTACCCGCCGCATTTGCCGGGGCGGCGATCATGGATGCAGACCAACAGATCGTCATCGAGGGAGCTTCTGGCGAGGGCGATAGATTCATGGTGGGCAAACGCTTGCCGGAACGTTTGCCAGACGCCGTGCTTCGCGACATCCAGGAGACATACCGCTTCGCGCAAGCGAAGCTAGGGCCGGTCAGATTTGAGTGGGTGCATGACGGCTCGCGGGTCTGGATCGTGCAATTGCACAAGGGCGCAACGGACAGCTCAGCTTCCACGCTGGTGCCTGGCGATGCGGATCAGTGGGAAGTCTTCGACGTATCCAGCGGGCTGGAAGAACTACGAAGACTGCTCGCACAACTCCCGGCACATATCGGCCTGCTGATCCGAGGGGATGTCGGATTGACGAGCCACGTCGCCGACCTCTTGAGGAAAGCGCGACGGCCTGCGCGCCTGCAATCGGGCGGCTAGCACAAGAAAGGGGCAGTCGAGTTGCATTCCGTTCGGACGCCCGATCTGTCAGCCGTTCGCGTCTCTTGGACGTGATATCTGGACGCCTCCAACGGCTTGGAAACGATCCTGCGGCAGGCCGAGCAGGGGTAACATCGCGCTCCCGAGAAATCCCAGTGGACACGCCGCAAGACGGAGCCATTCGGCACATAGACAGATGGTTGCCAAGGCGGCTCCCCCGTCGCGAAACACGAGAGAATCGACGTTGTCGTAGGCAGCCGAGATTTTCGAGCGATCACTGATGAAGCGCAGCGTGCATCCGCTTTGCAGGCCCGTGACTGACAAAACGGATTGACGATTCTCAGTATGCACGAGCTCATCGTCGGCTCGCAGAGTGAGAAAGGCATGATTGACCGGATCATACAATCTCGGTGCCGAACCATCGTCCGCGATGCAAACGACATTGACCGACTGAAGCCCTCCAGATGAAGGACTCGTAGCCCAGGCAATCGGCAAGCCGGCCCGTCCGCATGAGGCATAGCCCTTCCAGCCAACCGCGTACCAGAGCAATTCGGCGACGGAGTTCAAATCAACCGGATCGCCGACGGCTGAGCGTCGCTTCGCGATCACATCCGCAAAGCTCCGTGACGAGCAAGAATCGGGACGCGTCAGCACTTCCGAGGTGACGACCGCGAAGTGGTAGGGTGACCACACTAACGGCATGTTGCGTGGTTTTGGTTCGTCAGTGCGCATCCCAACCCAGTGCCTTCCAAGTCTCATAGTGCTTGACGCAACCGCGACACTGCCCACACGCCAGTTCGCCAGTATGACAGGAGTGCGCCCAAGCCAAGGTTTGCTTGTCTATGCCCGACGCGACGACCAGTTCGGGCGCGGAAAGTGCGATTGCCGGCGCGCTCACAATCAGGCCGCCCTCTTGCATCGCCATCAGGTCGGAAATTCTCTCAACAAAAGCCGGCAAACCGTCGGCGTGCTGACCGTCAGTCCTCAACGTGCCAATCAGCAACTCGGTGGCGCCGAGACGCAATGCCGCAGCACCCGCAAGCGTAAGGATCAGCTGGTTTCGAAATGGCCACCACTCCGAGACAGGGGCATGAGGGCTGGGAGCCGTGCCGGCCATGTCGCCAGATCCGAGTGCGCTGCAATCGGCCTTCACTTGCTCGTAGCGAATGTTCATCGCTCGACACGCCGCAAGCCCCGCATCGCGTTCCGCCGCCGCTGGCTTTTGCCCGTAGTCGACAAAAATAGCGATCTCTGGCCGCTTCCACCAAGCGATACTGATGGAGTCCATGCCTCCAGACATCAGAACGGCCTTCATGCCTTGGGCAGCCTCCAAATCGTGCGATACAGCGCCGAAACAAACTCATCGATCACTTCGCAGTTCGTCCCCTCAATCATCTTGAGACTTTCACTGCTGACGTTCTGGGCAAAACAAACGACGGGGATTCCTTTCTTCACGGCGTAGCCGACCTCAAATATCGTTCCCGCATCAAGTCCATTCAGGATCGCGAAGACCGCGTCGGAACGTTCGAGTCCAGCAATGTCCGCCGGTCCGACGATCGACGCTGGTCCAGGACCAACTTCGTGAAGCGGCGAAAAGACAGACGCGCCCAAGGCACGAAGTTGATCGCGCGATTCCTCAACAAGCCACCTTTGAGCAAGATCGAAGAATGGCGCAGCGAGGTAGACCGTGCCCTTCGTTGGCACAACAGGCTCGTAAGTCAGAGCCTGCAAATCGGCGATACTCGGAACAGGCAGCGTTCGCGTGTCACAGTAGAGGGCGACCGCGCGCGAGGCGAGATCGGCCGCCTGCGTGGGGTCCATGTCGTGACACCCCCACAGTGCGGCAAATGTCGCGGAAAAGACATCGCCAGATCCGATCTTCCAAACGCGCGTCGAGCGGTAGGCTGGGACCACGGTCACGCCGCTGCGAGTTGTCACGGTTGCCCCACTGCCCCCCATCTTCACAATGACGACTTCGGCCGAGCCGCTGGCGATCAGACTGCTTGCAGCGACGACCGGATCGGCGTGACCGGTGACATGCTCAGCCTCATGGCGATTCATCACGACCGCTAGGCGACGAGCGCGAGATCCATTGGCATCGAACGATGGCGCACCGAACGCGGATTGCGGATCGTAGACAGCGACATCGGCGTCAACTACCGCATCGCCCTCAAGCATTCCGAAACGCAGGACGACGTCGCCCTTCACGGGTATCGCCGCATGCGTCCTTATTCGCTCGAGCGAAGGCCGAATGATCGGAACGGACATGGGATGAAGGTAGCTGAAACTTACGCCATGCTCCGCGGGAGACGGCACCAGCGTTGCGCCGCAATCTTCAGCCAAATGTTCTGCCTGTGGTTTGATCGCAGGCCCAACATAAGAGTGCAGGGTTATGTGCCCTGGAATCAGGTCACGAGCGGCGTGCGCCGCGCGGCCGGCAGAGCCGTAGACGGCATCCCATAATGGCTGAATGCATCGCTCGAGGTAGATGCCGCCAACGATCGTAAGATCCCGCGTCATACCGGATCGACTCGGACCTCGTAGGATCCACCCGCAATGTTCGTGATGGTCGCCTTATACTTGAAATTGCGGTTCTCGATACAATCGATGAGCTCAAGATAGCCTACGAATGTTAGCGAACCGGCGGGGGTGCCGGCGGCATCAACGACGGTCAAGATTGGCGAAGGGCCGGGCCGCCTCACCTCGACCCCCAGGACAGAGCCGACACCGAGTGCGGACAGCACCGCGGATTTTGGGCTGTTTATCGGCCCACGCCGGCTTCGCGTGCACTGATCGCTGCTTCCCCCGCTCCCTCCACTGAAGCTATCGCCATCGCTATCGCGCGAGCCACTCGACCCCGTCATTTGCCCCCTCCGAATAATTTCTGTCCGAAGAGTTTCCTACGCACATCACGCCGTCAACCAGTTGTTGCATAAACTTTTGGCCTAGCGCTCTCATGGTACTCCACATGACAGCGTCCATGCTTGATGCGGCCGAACCAGTGGCTCGACAGAACGCAAGAAATCGTTCTTCCAATTCGAAATAGCGCCGCGCCGGATCGGCGGCGCGTGGAAATACCCCCATGATCTTGCAAGCCCTGACGATGTGAATATCCAGGATCGCAACGTCGTTGCTCGCGCGACGATTGCGGACAATCCACGATGCCGTCTTGAGGCCGACGCCAGGTAGCTTGAGAAGCGAGTTTCGAAGCGCAACATCCGACAACTCAGACTCATCCAAGGCGGTCAGCATCGAAAGCGCACGCGCCAGGTACGCCGCACGTTGCGCTGCGAAGCGATATTTCACGCTGCGGCCACCAATCTGGAGCGGATTTGACAGAAGCTCGCGGAGCATCGAGCATTGATCGTCAGCGGTCGCTAGCTGCGGAAGTGCGCGGCACACCTTCTCCGCGGCAGCGACACCCACTTCGGCCGGGATGCCGTAACCACCAAGGACGCAATACGTCACCTCTTCCTCAAGCGTGCGTCCAAGCTGGAAGCTGCCTGCGGACGGCGTTCCCGTCATCCATGCCTGGGCAACCCAAAACGCCGGCGTGAGAGGGTGCTCGAATGAGCCCCAGCGTAGGTCACCAAGCAGATGTGCCTCCGGATCCGGCAGATCCAAGAAGTTGAACCGATCGCCAAACTTCCCAATGACGCGTTGCATGCGACAATCTCTTATGCAATGAATAAGCAATATCATGCATTACATAGAATTGGTCAATGCTCCCGGACGATTTGCTGACCCATATCGAAGCCAGAATGCGCGAGATTGGGGCGAGCCAGTCGACCGTGGCGAAGGTGTGCGAATTGTCGCAGCCTCATCTAAGTAAGGTATTGAACCGAAAGATAAAACTCGCAAAGAAGACAGCGGCAAAGCTGGAATCTTGGCTCACCGCGCCCACCGAGGCACCCGCTCCGCCCCCTTCGCCGACATCCCTGGCGACGATCGCGACAAAATTGGAGGGCCTCGCCCCGAAGCGAAGAATGCAATTTATGCAATTGCTGGCGGCAGTCGATGACCTGCTAAATTCGTGAATCCGACAGCAAACGTAGCGAATTTACGGATTGTTAAGAGACTTTACAGATATTACATTGATTTCAATTATTACAGATGGAGGCCGTTATGGCCGAAGATCTGACCCGCCTGAAAATAGAAAGTAGTGACCAGGACAAGGCGCGTAAGGGAGCTAACCTCCTGGAGCACGCCGTGACGCTTGAGCATGGCGGTGTGTTCGTTACCCAGGCTGACGGCCAGATACTCGCGTCAGAACTGCCGCCATCCCTGCTACGTGCGATGAGAAGCATTCTCACAGCGCTGGCTGAAACGGGTGAGGTTCTCCTTCTAAGATCAGACCCGGAGATCTCAGCCGAGAAGGCGGCCGAAATTCTCGGCATCTCTCGGCCGCTGGTTTACCAACGGATGGACTCGGGCAAGCTTCCTTTCCGGCTGGTCGGAAGGCATCGACGTGTCCTCGTCAACGATGTCATGACACTGAAGCGCATCGAGGATCGCCGTCGCGGCTTGGCGGATGCGCTTGGGGTCGACACAGACAAACCGACAGGTCCTGCGACAAAAGCTGGGACGAGCAGCGAGCCCTCTTCCAGTCGCGCCTTCAGATCAAGTGATATCGATCAACTCGTTCTCGGCACCACGAACGCTCCGTATCGCCGAACGATGAGTTCGACCGACCTTGTGGCTCGTATCACCTCGCGGGACTGGCAAAACTGGATCGCACATGTCGCGACGTTCTTCACGGAAGTGCGGCCAGAGCTCATCTTGGAGTTTGCTCGGCGCCACGATATTCCCATTCAAGATTTGGCGGGCTCTTATCGATCGATGAAGTCGGCCACCGGCGAAAGCAACCCTGCATTGGAGAACGCACTTGAGCGGCTGGCGTAAACTCCTTGGCCGAACCCTCGACGGGCTCGCGGATCTCAAGCAGCAGGGACAGCCGGTCCCCGATTGGGTCCTGGGCGGCGGCACAGCCCTGATGATATACACCAACCATCGACTGAGCCGGGACATCGATGCGTTCATCGATGACCCGCAATATCTTGCCTCGCTGTCGCCAGACACCACAGACGTATGGAATTGCACCGATTGGGACAAGGCCGCGCACTATCTCAAACTCAGATATCCCGAGGGAGAGATTGACTTCATCGTCAGCGGGACTCTCTCGGACCTTGATCCCGTTGAAAAGGAAATCGACCTGACGTCAATTCGAGCGGGATGGAAGCCAACGATCATGATCGAGCCGCCAGCGGAGATCGCGCTCAAGAAGATGTACCATCGTTCAACGATGCTGAAGCCGCGCGACATCTTCGATATCGCGGTCATCAAGAACAATTACGGCGACACCCTCACCGCAAACCTAGGCGCAGTCACTTCGAAGAAGAACGACCTTCTCCAGCGTGTCAATGGCATCCGTGTCGATTACCTCAAGGCCGATCTTGCAGAGCTCGACATCCAACCTGGCTGGGAGCATGAGCAGGAGACGTGCCTCGACACCGTTCGCGCACTCGTGGCACAGATTCCAGACGCCGGTTAAGCATCAAATCGTTCGATCTGGCGGGGGGATTCGTGGCAGCACCTAAAATTGCGACTGTTTCGGTACCTCAAGGTAAATCGATCAAACAATCCCGAGGACTTTCTCGCAGCAAAACACAATCAACTAAACCGCCTAGAGTCCGTCGAAGATCTTGTGCTCGATGAGACCAAACTAAGCGAAGACGACCGGCAGGCTATCGAGCACCACATTTTGAACATCCGCGCTGCTACGGCGCGGGCGCTGTGGTCGAAAGAAATATACGTCGGCCGATCCCTCCTGGATGAATTCGTATTCAGCGCCGCCAAACAAGGGGGCCCTGGCGCCGCGGCCCGCGTGCTGACCAACCTGGCAACCGCCGGAGCGGAGACGCCCGGATTTGTCCTTTACCCCTTGACCAGCTTCGGCATGAAAATGCCCGGACTGTTCCAGTCCGATCCGACTTTGAAAGACTATATCGTCTTCCGAACAGCAGGGTTCGCAGCGAGCACACAGGTCAACTCAGTCAAGGCCGGTTACCGCCGCCTCGATGAGATGGCGCGCGCCCTCGGTATCCGAGGAAGAATAGACTGGGACGACATCGAACACTTTGCTCACAGCGCCACCTGGCTCAGAAGCAATCCTCTTCTGCTGGTAAGACTCACGTCTCACACCGGCGATATGTACGAAAACCAATTTGTCTACAGGCTCAAAATCCGATCGGCTGCTTCGGCACTGCTGATGCTTCACGCGCTCTCGCTCGAAGCACAGGGACCGGTCGACAAATTTCGTTCATCTTTGCACGTCAACAACTTTCAAACGCTCGATATCCGTCATTACCTGATCGGCGAAGGCTTGCCGAACGGAAAGATCTCGACCAGGCGGGTCCCCATGAACGTCTCTCCTCTCGATCTTGTCAGGCTATCGGACGTCGCGGCAACGATATCGACCGAGGTAATGGCGACCTCGCGAATGAAGCGTTTCGAATCTCAGATCGTGGCCGCGCTGACGACGGTCGAGCGAGGCTATTTTCAGCACGTCAACCTTACGAGCAAATCCAAGGCCCAGGCGCGGTTTTACAAGCGGCTCGTGACCGCCCTCGATTGGTTTCGACAGTCGTTCGGCTCACATGCAAACGAATCCGAAGCCATCGTCGCGATCGCTGTCGCGTTCGAGACTTTGCTCACGGACAGTTATCAACAAGGTGTCGCCGAACGCATCATCCGACGCGTTGGCATCTGCCTGCGCGGCTTTCCCGGAGTGGCCGAATACAAGCAGAGCGTACGCGAAGTCTATTATGCCCGCGGCAGCATCGTGCACACCGGTGAGCTCGGGCAGACCGCTAACGTCGTCAAGGCGCAAGCGGCCTTCGCGCGTTGCTTCTGCAGCATCGCCTCACGTATTGCTTCGTGGATTCCGACAGCAGCCGAGCCGATGAGGAACCTGCTGGGCGACGCTTGAACAATCCTCCCTATTACCGAGGCCGAGACAGATCAATAACGAAGACGTCGACGAAATCACGCAATTCGACAGGCATCCTATGCCGTATCTGATCGCGCAACGTTTCCGGTGTTGATATCGATGGCTCCCGTCGGCCAGCGACCGTCTCATCCGGTCCAAACCAAAGCACCAAGTAGATACCTTGCAGGGCCGCATCGGGATGGACGCTGTAGCGCTCATGGAGTTGAGCTGAAGCCGCGGTAAAGAGCTCGGTGTGCCACTGCCCCTTTACCTCAATCACCAGAAGACGCCGCCGGGCCTCGACCATAGCCGCAGCAGTAATGTCGCATCGATAAGCGTGCGCCATGTGGTGTTCAATGGTCACCGACAAATTGCGACTGACCAATCTACCGTGAAGATGCTCGACAATGCGGTTGCGCGAGTCGTTCTCATTGAGCCGTACGCCGCTTTCATAAAATACGTCCAGCGGGTTGGTCTCGGCGTTCCGTAGCCAGACCTGATAAGCTTCGAGCTCTTCCAGCAGAAATGCGCGCAAGTCCTCCACCGTCGCAATCCGGTTATTGTCGAGCATGTTTGCGACCGCTTCCGGTGAGGGCGGATTGAAATCCCGGAGTGCCAGCTTACGGAGCGCCGCCGCCTTTAGGCTCCTCGCGTCCGTATGGAAGTCAGTGAGGCGTGTATTGGAGAGGATCCTGTCGAGGACTGCCACTGCTCGGGCAGGCTCATCCCCGTTGATGGCGAAGATTACATCTCTAAGAAAGCGATAAGCCGTTTCGGGACGCGGAGATCCGGTCCCCCACGAGCTGGGAAGAAAGACTTTCGGCCACACCTCCACATAGATGTTGAGGATCTTGTATACCTTTTCGGCGGAAAGCTTCGGCCAGCCGGCAGTTTCACCGCTGCTCAGACGACCTGCACGAGACTCGATACCAAAGATCGTGTCGCCGCTGCTCTCAAGTAATTCCCAGATCCCCGAAGGCGGATCGTTGAGAAAGAAGAGCGCTCTCAGCAGCCAGAATTCGCGGTCCTCAGGCTGGCTGTTGGGAGCCGCTTGCAACACCTCATCGCAACGAGCCACAATCAATCTGATCAGTTCGTTGCGGTCCGCGTGCTCGGCGGACATATCAAAAAGGCTATCTCGAGCCTGGCGCGGCATGTTCGGATAGCGCTCGAGCCACTGCAGCGCCAGTGTCCTTTGAAGCGGCTTGAACGCTGTCTTGTACCGAAGCCAGCCGACGTTCGTTCCCAGATCCGTCTGCGCAGTAAGGCTTGGTTCTATGAATTCACGAGCGAATGCCTCAGCATCGGCGACCGATTGCAGGATTAGTTTGTCGATTTCGGCTTCAAACGCGGCTGCCTCCTCATTGGAAACGCCGGAATAACCACCGATGTCGGTCTTCACCGCCCGTAAGATCTTTCGATCTACGCCATCCAGATTTCCCTGTCCCCGGTAGATCACCATGCAGGCAGCATGAAGAACTAGAACGATATCGGGGCGGTCGTTGCCGGACCTCGCAGAGAGGGTCGGCACGTACGCATCAAGCAATGGGAAGCAATTGAGCAATGCCCGCTCAGCCATCTGCGGGTCGTCGGGTATCTCGTCACGATCGTCCGGTTTGAGCAGATAATATGCTGCCAGCTCACGAAGCGCGCCAAAGTGCTGACCGGCTTCAATCAGCGCCTTGTTGTCGCGATAGAACTGCCGCCGATCTTTCTTTTGCGCTTCTTCCCGAAGCTGCCAGCGGTTCTGACGACGCAGTCTCAGTCGGCGCTCCTTCCGCAGGTTCTCGCGGTTGCGTCGCTCAAGCTTCGACCACACGGCCAACAGCAGCGGACTAGTTCGGGCTTGCCGCTTTAGAATGGCGCGGTGCGCATCGGGACCTCTCTGCAGCGCATAAAAATTGTGCGCAAGATAGAACCCTTGCCAAAGCGCCGCATTGTCGGTCGACAAGGCGTGCTCGCTCAGCTCGAGGAAGTCCATCAGCTTTATGCCCAACCCCGCGTGACCGAACCCACTCATCAGCCTAATGCGGGTTTCCCACACCCCGTCGAGGTCGGTGGACTCCGAAAATGCCAAGCGATGGATGGCGTGGCGTAGCTTGTCGTCTTCCATCAAAGCGCGCACAGCGGCACTCTCTCGAGGAACGCTCTGCCCCGAAAAGATCAAATGCCTTGTCCATGCCCAGATCCTTGCGGGATCGTGCGGACCAGCCTCGATTTCGAAATAACGATCAAGAAGCCAACCGACAGTCTTGCTTGGCCCGGGCAAGCACTCGCATTCGTACGGTTGCGATTTCCCGCAACTGCAGCGCAGATTGCGGGTCAGTTCGTTCAGCAGCCAAATGACCGACCTAGCGTCAAGCGAAGTAATGACCTGTTTGGTCAGATATGACAGATTGAGATTGGCATCCCGATCTCTGGAACGCGGAACTCGACCACGGTTCTCGCTCTTCCCGACACACTCCAGAAGGTCACGGAGTGCCTCCATGCCGATTGCACCCGATCCGAGCTCGCCAGCGATCTCCAGAACAATTCGCAGCGAGCCGGCATCGCCTTTGGCGAGCAGTGAATTTACTGTCGCAGACGGCGCAGCGGTGCCGAGGCCCGAAAGAACCTGCTGAGTACGGAGCCGCGTGTAGATATCAATGCTGCTGTCCAGTACCAGAGCTTCCAGTTGCGCGGTCAGCAACGAAGCTACATCTGATCCGTGCAGAAGCTCCAAGATTAGATTGCGTAGTTCTGGATTGACGTCTCTGCCGGTGAGGACCTCCTCCAATTCGGAGACCATGGCACGATCAAAGAAGCCGGCCACACTGAAACGCCGCCAGGCGTCGCTACGGCGGAAATATGGGTCGATTTCCGATAGCTTTTTCAGCTCGGCAAGCAGCAACCGCTTGGAGGATGCCGCAAGTTGGGATGGATCTCCGTTTGACAGGACCGCATATGGGTCGGTCCGGACACATATCTCTTGAACAGGGAGATTTCCAAGGGCAGCCATCCAACCCAGTACCCCGCGCAGCTCGTCACGAACCACGGAATTTGGAGCCATCACTGACAGCAGGCGCCTCACCGAGAGCTGCGCCGCCGGATCCCCTACTCGGGCTGCCAAATGCTGGGCCGCGCAATACTCGGCCACGATGCGATGCACGGGTTCATGTCGATCCGGCTCCATCGCGGGCTTGAAGAGACGAGTGTTGGGAACGAAACTCAATGCGGGAGCGGGCTCACTCAGAGACTGAAGATAAGGGTAATCGACGTCGCCTTCGTCGGCGATCGAGATCCCGCTGCCACCACTGAGCAACAGCTTCGCAAAGATTTCGCTCGCCGCCGAGACAATAGCCTTCGTCGAGGGGCGATCTCGTTGCCATGGCGATGTATTGAGTTCAGAAGCCAGCTTCTCAATCGCATCGATGAAGATCTGATGCTTGGACGTAAAGCGTCTGCCGCCTTGGACATAGGCGTCTGCAAAGAGCCTTAAGAATTGCGGGTTTCCCAGAAGCGGGGTCAATTCAAACCGTGCCGCTTCACTTTCAAATCGGGAAAATTCCTCTCCGGGGCGATAGGATTCGAATAGGAGCCGTTGCTCCTCGGTGGAAAACGGCTGGAGACGCACGACCGCGGGGTTCTGTCCGAAGCAGTCCTTGACCAGTTTCGTTCTCGCCCTGTCCCATTCGCTTGAACGCGATGAGAACACGACCGTCGTCGCTTGCGTCTCTCTTGCTTTCTCGATGATGAGATCAATGGCGGCAACGTCAATTCTAGCGACCTCGTCGACCGCATCCACGACCACCGCGGCTGCCGGCGTCTGGATACGCCGGTGACGAAAAAGGCTGGCCCGGCACGATTGAACTCCGAGCCTCTCGGCAAGGCTCTGCAAGAGCTCCGTCTTTCCCGCTCCGGGCTCGGCGAGAACGATGATGACCTGGTGCTGAGCGAGTAGGTCTTCTTGGGAAATGACCGCGGCTTCGAGATGAAGAATGCGAGGTATGTAGTCGAGCCTCATTCAGCGACCATACAATTTCGCTCCACGAAACGCCGCCTCGGCCATTGTCCTTGACGGGGGTGCCCGGCAGGAGCCGACGGAAACTCGACCGGTGGGTTGCCGCCTCCACCATCGACCTCGCGCCGCCCCCCGGATCTTGCCTTTCTCCTTTAATCGAGTCCTTACGTTAGGAACAGCAGCCGGCCGCGGGCTGTGAGCAAAACACGATGGCGCGTGCGCGAATCAGAGCTTTCCAGTCAATCCGACGCGATATGAGCTGGCGAAGACGCCCGTATCCTGATCGTTGCCGTGCTTGTAGGTGAACCCGAGCGCGATGTTTCCTGACGGAACAAGGTTATAGGTAAGATCCGACTGGAGCCAAGAGAGGCTGCGACCGGTGTAGACGCCCAAGCGTAGCCGATCGTTGTCGTGACGATATGCCAAGCTCCTATCAACTCGTAAAGCTTCGTGCGTCCCGAGCCGGTCACTTCGCATGCATTGTCAATCGTGCAGGTGAGCCGCTGGGCGAATGGCATCGTGCTCGGCTCTGCGGCATTCCTCAAGCGTTCGCCGCTGTTCACCAGCGTCTTATTCGACCGTTATTCAACGAATCCGGCCGATGGCTACCTAAGTGCCTGAGTTTGAGAGCATTGGTGTCAACGATCGACCGGCGGATCCGAGACGATGCCGGTGTGAGTCCCTTCATTTTCATTCACACCGACCGCAACCCACAGGCCGGACTAAGCGGCATCTGGGCAACGTGCATTGCGCCCGCTTCAGCGCGACCGAAATTCACGTGCCTGGCACACTAGCGCTCTCGTGGTAGCTATCTGGTAGCTACAACAATCCGCAAGCCTTCGATGATTTCTGTAAGTATTTGTTTTTATTGGTACAGTTGGGTGGGCTCGAACCACCGACCTCCTGTTCCACAGACAGGCGCTCTAACCAACTGAGCTACAACTGCATCCTTGCGAGCCGCCCGGGGGCGCCCTGAACGGGCCGAGAACCAAGGGGGGCTGGACGGGGCGGAAACTAGGTGCAACGGCCGTTTTTGGCAAGGCCGCAAACGGGCGGAATCCACCCCCAAACGACGTTATTTCCAAAGGAAAACCCGGGCCTGGGCCCGGGTTTCTTATTATTTGGGCATGATCTTATCCGAAGACCGCTGCGCACTTCGCGCCCGGCCCTTCGGGTCCGGATCAGGCCCCAATCAAACCGGCCCGATCCGCTCAGGCGGCGGGCGGGTAGAGCTTCGAGGCGCTGGCCTTGATCGGCTCGGCGGCGGCGGTTGCGGCGCGCTGGGCGATCTCGGCGAGCTCCTTGGCCTGGGCCTGGAAGGTCTCGAGCTGCTTTTTGCCATGGCTGCTCCACAGCGCGAACGCATCCGACGGCGACGTCACGCCGAGCAGCTCCTGGGTGAAGTCCAGATGGGCGGTGGTGTTGGCCTTCATGAACTCCATCAGCTTGGCGGTGTACTCGTTCGCGCCCTTGCTGGCGGACGAGAACACGGCCTCGATGGTGCCGTTATGGCTTTCGGCCGCGTCCTTGAACTTGGCATAGCTCTCGCGGGCCTGCGAAACGCCCTTTTCGGCGAACGCACGCATCTGCTCCGGCACCTCGAACGGGATGATGGAGGCGGAGAATGGATCAGTCGCACCTGTCATTTTGGTCCCTCACGGTCATGGAAAAATGGAGTGAGCCTTCTGGCGCGCCCGCCGGCCAACCGGGGCCCTTCTGTTGGCGGGTACGAAGACTGGATACGCGTAACGAAAAAGATGGCTCGTCCAACGCCCAGCAGTATCGCTGCGTAACATGTCAACTTTGTGCAGCGCAATGCGATCCGGGGTGCGCAGGGAAAATTTAATCCCGGAGAGGATGAGGTTCCTGCCTGAGGGAACCCGTGGTTGAGGTCGTCATTCCGGGGCCGGAGCGGAGCGAGGGAGCCCGGAATCCATCAGGCCGCGGAGATCGCAGGGACATGGATTCCGGGCTCGCGCCAAATGGCGCGCCCCGGAATGACGGAGGGGCTCGCGTGCTTCGGCCGGGCCGCATCCATCGCCGCGCGGCTGACGATCGGGCTTCCCCGCGAATCCTGCGGATGCAGCGCCTCCGCGGCTTGCGGGTCTGGCCGGATTAAGGTTATCGCGGCTTTAGGGCCTTCCCCGTAGGCTGGGGCCGTGGACCTGCCCGCGCCTGCGCGCGATACTAACCCTTTCTTAAGGCTGTCATTCCCGGCAGCCTTAAGGCCAGACGCGTGTCAGCGAGTACCTAAAGCCGGTTGGATGAGTCATTCGGATTTCCAGTTGCGAGGCGTGGGCGATCCCCGGCTGGCCGTGCATGCGACGTCCCCGCTGCCCGCGTGGCTCTGGTCGGTCGACGGCACGCGCGTGCTGTGGGCCAATCCGGTCGGCGCAAAGTTCTTCGGCGCGGCCCATGCCGCAGCGCTGGCGGACAAGGTTTTCGGCCCGGCTGACAGCCATCGCCGCCAGGTCGCCCGGCTCGCCCGCCAGCTGCCGGCGAACGGCACTGTCAGGCTCGAACGGCTGCGCGGCTTCGGCGCCCGGCTCGGCATGCTGATGACCTGCGCCTGCACGCGGCTGAGCTTCGCCGATGGCGGCCAGGCCGTGCTCGTCACCGCGGTGGATCCATCGGTGCGCACCATGCCGCTGGTGGAGCGCCTGCATCGCCTCGTCGCGGGCGCCGGGATGCCGATGGCGGCGTTCGCGCCCGACGGAATGTTCGTCGGCGCCAGCGAAGCCGCCCGCGCCCTGCTCGGCTTCCGCGATCTCGGCGAAGCCGGGCTCGAACAGGCCCGCAGCGATGCGCTTCGCAGCGGCCGCGCCGAGACGCCGATCGGCATCGGCCAGATGGTGCTGCAACGGGTTGGGCTCGGGGCTGATATCGGCCTGGTCGCGCTGATCGAGCCGGCCGCGGCGCAAGCGGCAGAGGCGAGCGATGCCGCGCCGGCGGCATCTGCACCCGAGAGCACGCCTGATGCCACGCCCGCGGCGCCGGCTCAATCCACGCAGCAAGCCGCGGAGGCGCCAAGCGCGCCGTCGCCGTCGCGCGACGCGCCGGCCGCCATCGCATTCTTCGACGCCTTCGCCGAGCCGGTCGAGACGCCCGCGCCAGCGGCGACGATCGCCGAGCTGCCCGCGCGCGAGGCGGCGCCGGAGATCGCAGCAGTCCAGCAAGCCGTAGACGAAGTGGCCCAAGAACCGGCTCAAGAACCGGCCGACGCCGCGCCCAAAACTCCGGTTGAAAACCAGCTCTCAGCCATTGTGTCGCCTCAGGCCGCGCCGATCACATCAGGCATGGTCGAGCCGCCGTCGGGTCCCGCACAGACGCCCGCGCCGCATCAGCATCCGCTGCGCTTCCTCTGGCAGGTGGATGCAGAGGGCCGCTTTGTGCTCGCAACCAGCGAGTTCACCCGCCTGATGGGCGCGCACACGGCCGCCGGCTTCGGCCGCCCCTGGCGCGAGATCGCCGAGCAATTCTCGCTCGACCCGGAGGGGCGCGTGGCGCAGGCGCTGGCCAGCCACGACACCTGGGCCGGGATCACCGTGAACTGGCCGGCCGATGGCGGCGAGCATCTGCCGGTCGAGCTCGCGGGCCTGCCGGTCTACGACCACGCGCGCAATTTCGCCGGCTTCAAGGGCTTTGGCGTCTGCCGCGATCTCGACGGCCTCAACCGGCTCGATGCGCTCCGGCGCTTCGAGCAGTTCGCGGAACCGCACGCGCAGCACCGCCTGCCCGCCGACATCGTCGAGCCTGAGCCGGAGCCGGAGCCCGTAGCAGAGGCGCCGCCTCCGCCAGCCGAGCCGCCCGAGCCCACGCCTGAGCCTCCACCTGAAGCTGAACTGCCCGCACCCGACGCGACTTCACAACCAACCGATCCGGAAACGCCAGTGGAAACGCCCCCCAACGTCGTGCCGTTCCGCCCGCCCGGCGATGCCAGATCACCTGGTGATCAGAGATCGCCGACGCTGACGCCGATCGAGAACAGCGCGTTCAACGAGCTCGCCCGGCAATTGTCCGAGCGCCTCGAACGCGAGCGGGAGACGATCTCAGCCAGCGCGACTGAACCTGCGGCGGAGACCGCCCCCGAACCGCCGATCGAGGCGCCGGATGCGCCGCACACGCCGGCCGAATGGCTGACCGAGCCGGCGCCGCCGGCGCGCGGCCACAGCATGCGCGACCGCGCGCTGCTCGACCTGCTGCCGACGGGCATTTTGATCTATCGCCTCGACCGCCTGCTCTACGCCAACCCGGCGTTCCTCGCGCGCATGGGCCATGCCAGCGTGAGCGCGCTGGAGCATGCCGGCGGCCTCGATGCGCTCTATGTCGAGCCGGGCGTGTCGGCCGCCAGCAGCACCTCGCATGGCGGCACGCCGGTGACGATCAGCGCGACGCTCGCCAATGGCGAGGAGCCGCTGCCGACGACTGAAGCCCATCTGCACACCATCGACTGGGACGGCGAGAGCGCGCATGCGCTGATCTGCGCGCTGCCCAATCCTGCACCCGTTGTGGCAGCGCCCGTTGTCGCCGAGCCCGTTGCCGCCGCGCCTGTTGTCGCCGAGCCTCTTGTAGCAGAGTCCTTCCCCTACGCCTCCGAGCTAGAATCCCAGGCCGGCGATGCCGACGCCGAGGATCTCGCCGCGATCCTCGACACCACGGCCGAGGGCATCGTGATGTTCGATGCCGAAGGCAACATCCACGTCTGCAACCGCAGCGCCGAGGCGCTGTTCGGCTACGACGGCGAAGCGCTGCTCGAGCAGAACCTCGTGACGCTGTTCGCGCCGGAGAGCCAGCAGGTCGTCGCCGACTATCTCGAAAGCGTCAAGAGCCAGGACATTTCGAGCCTGCTCGACCACGGCCGCGAGGTGCTGGGGCGCGAGAAGAAGGGCGGCGTCATTCCGCTTGCGATGATCATGGGCCGCACCAGGCCCGACGGCCCGAACTTCTTCGCCGTGTTCCGCGACCTCTCGCAGAGCAAGAAGGGCGAGAGCGAGCTGACGCAGGCCCGCCGTCTCGTCGACGGCGCGGCCAACGCCAAGGCCGACATGCTGGCGCGGATCAGCCACGAGATCCGCACGCCGCTCAACGCCATCATCGGCTTTGCCGAGGTGATGATCTCCGAACGCTTCGGCGCGCTCGGCAACGAGCGCTACGGCGAATACATGAAGGACATCCGCGCCTCCGGCGAGCGCGTCATCGCGATCATCGACGACCTCTCGGAGCTGTCGCGGATCGAGACCGGCAAGCTCGACCTCGACTTCGCCAACCTCAACCTCAACGATCTGGTCGAGGCCTGCGTCGTGGTGATGCAGCCGCAGGCCAACCGCGAACGCATCATCATCCGCACCTCGCTCGCCCATGCGCTGCCGCAGGTGACGGTGGACGCGCGCGCGATGCGGCAGATCACCATGAACCTGATCTCGAACTCGATCCGGCTCGCCAGCGCCGGCGGCCAGGTCATCGTCTCGACCGCGCTCACCGATCGCGGCGAGATCGCCCTTCGCATCCGCGACACCGGCCATGGCCTTAGCGAGCGCGAGGTCGCGGCCGCGATGGAGCCGTTCCGCACCCCGCCGCCGGGCGATGCCGAGGACAATTCGGCGCTGAGCCTGTCGCTGACCAAGGCGCTGGTCGAAGCCAACCGCGCCCGCTTCAACATCAAGAGCGCAGGCCAGGGCACGCTGATCGAAGTGGTGTTCGCGCCAGTGGTGGCGCGGGCTTAGGGCTCACGACATGCCGTCATGCCCGGGCTTGTCCCGGGCATCCACGTTCTTCGTGCAACAAGTAAGGCGTGGATGGCCGGGTCATAGGCGAGCGAAAGCGATGCCGTCCTTCGGACGGCTATGCCCGGCCATGACGATGAGGAGACATTGGCGCGGTGCTCAGGGAAATCCTCGCGCCTCCATGGATTGGCCGAACCATCGGGACGCGGCGTCAGCGACCTCTTCATGGTCGGGCGTACCGTCGCAGGCCCACGCGACGAAGCCGTCGGGGCGCACCAACGCTGCACTCAGGCCCAGCCGGTCCTTCGCGTCATCGGCGACATATGTAATCCGGTCGCCCCAGCGGCTTGCAAGCAGCCGAAGTGGTGCACCGGCGCCGAAGTCCAGCAATATTCCCTTCGCCGTCCTGAGGCGTTGTCCGACGGTCGCCCCGTCAAGCAATTCGAGATCGGGAGCACTCCGGCCGACGAGCGGATGGCTGCCACCGAGATCGTAGCGGAGCGAAACGCCGCGCACGCGCTCGGCGAAATAGGTCGCACCATCCCGCGTCTCGATCAGATCGCCAATGATGGCTTGGAGCGCGCGGGCGCTCGGTGTCGGCCGCATGATCGCGACCTGCGCGCGCGACCAGTCGAGGATTTGCGCGCCCACAGGATGCCGCTCGCGCGAATAGCTGTCGAGGAGATCGGCCGGTGCGTCGCCGCAGATCGTCGCCGCCAGTTTCCAGCCCAGGTTCATCGCATCGCCGAGACCGAGATTGAGGCCCTGGCCGCCCAGCGGCGAATGGATGTGGGCAGCGTCGCCCGCCAGGAGCACACGCCCCTTGCGATACGTGGTTGCCTGATGGGCCCGATCCGTCCAGGTGGCGGCGAGCCGAAGCGCCGTGACGGTGACGTCGGTGCAGGAGACGCGACGCAAGACGTTCTGCACATGCTCGCGCGTGATCGGCCCGGTCCGGTGGAAAGCTCCGCCGTCGAAATCGACCATCGCGATCGTCCCGGGCTGCGCATAGGTATACATGCCGGCGGGCGTGTAGTTGCGACCCTGGCGAAGCCTGTCCGGATCGGCCAGCTCGACATCGATGGAATAGCCCGTGAACTCGGGGTCGGTGCCGACGAAGTCAAAGCCGCCGGTTTTGCGGACCGTGCTGCGGGCGCCGTCGCATCCGACAAGCCAGCGTGCCCGGAAGGTCTCGCCGGCCGCCTGCACTGTCACGTCTTCGCTCGCGGCGACAATGGCATTCACACCAAAACCGCGCCGGATCTCGACGCCCATGCTGCATGCGCGCGCAACCAGAACGGATTCGAGCGTTTCCATGTCGACCGCGAGGTTGGCATCGGCCGACGTCGGCAGACGCCAGGACCACTTCGCGACATCGACGTCGTCCTGATAGAACTGGATGCCGGCGAAATGCCCCGCGGGCCGTCGCGTCTGCTGCATCCAGTGGGCTGCGCTCTTGATCGCGCCTGAGGCAAGCTGCTGCGCGGCCACGATCTCTTCCAGCAGGCCACGCCGGTGAAAGGCCTCGAGTGTGGGGATCGAAAGACCGCGCAGGCCGAACGGGAGTTGCTTCAGGGCCGAATGCGGATCTTGCGATTGCTCCAGCACCAGAACCTGGAGACCGGCGAGCCGCAACTCGCACGCGAGAAACAGGCCGACGGGACCGGCACCGGCAATGACGACGTCGTATGGAATGGAGGATTGATCGTGCATGAGACGCTCCTGTGGTCGATGTTCGACCGGAGCGTTCCCTGGGCTTGAGAATCACACGGACGAACGATTGGGCGCCTTGATGGCGTCCGATGTTCGTCGCGGGGATCTCGTGCACAAGGCCAAAGACCAGAGCTTTCGTTACCGAAAGGACTTGGGCTTACCAGACCAAGTCTGCCTTTTCCGACAGAGGACATATAGTTTCGAGACGATCGATCTGCAACGAAAAAGGCACGGCGCTTGCGGCGCCGTGCCTTTCACATTCATGTGCCCTGGATCAGCTGTAGATCTCGAACAGGCCGGCGCCGCCCTGGCCGCCGCCGATGCACATCGTCACCACGCCCCACTTCGCCTTGCGGCGCGCGCCTTCCTGGAGCAGGTGGCCGGTGAGACGTGCGCCGGTCATGCCGAAGGGATGGCCGATCGCGATCGAGCCGCCGTTGACGTTGTACTTGGCGGGATCGATGCCGAGCTGGTCGCGGCAATACAGGCACTGGCTGGCGAACGCCTCGTTGAGCTCCCACAGATCGATGTCGTCGATCTTGAGGCCGGTGCGCTTGAGCAGCTTCGGAATCGCGAACACCGGTCCGATGCCCATCTCGTCGGGCTCGCAGCCGGCGGTCGCCCAGGCGACGAAGCGGCCGAGCGGCTTGAGGCCGCGCTTCTCGGCGTCCTTGGCTTCCATCAGCACCACGGCGGCGGCGCCGTCCGAGAGCTGGCTGGCATTGCCGGCGGTGACGAACTTGCCGGGCCCCTTCACGGGCTCGAGCTTGGCAAGGCCCTCCAACGTGGTCTCGGGCCGGTTGCACTCGTCGCGATCGACGACGTAGTCGACGATGCTCTCGGCCTTGGTCTGCTTGTCGACGACCTTCATCTTCGTCTTCATCGGGACGATCTCGTCCTTGAACTTGTTCGCTTGCTGGGCCGCGGCCATGCGGCGCTGCGATTCCAGCGAGAACTCGTCCTGGTATTCGCGGCTGAGCTTGTAGCGCTCGGCGACGATGTCGGCGGTGTCGATCATCGCCATGAAGATGTCAGGGGCGACCTTGAGCAGCTCCGGATCGATCGATTCCTTCGGCGTGCCGCCGCCCGGCATCGAGATGCTCTCGACGCCGCCGGCGACGATGCAGTCGGCGCCGTCGGAGCGGATCGAGTTGGCGGCCATCGCGATGGTCTGGAGCCCGGAGGAGCAGAAGCGGTTGACCGAGACGCCGGCGGTGGTCTTCGGCAGGCCGGCGAGCAGCGCGGCCTGGCGGCCGATGTTCGGCGCGCCGTGGGCGCAATTGCCGAGGTAGCAGTCCTCGACATAGTCCTTCTCGACGCCGGCGCGATCGACCGCGTGGTGGATGGCATGGGCCGCGAGCGACATCGGCGGCGTGATGTTGAACCCGCCGCGGCCCGATTTCGCGAGGCCCGTGCGCGCATAGGAAACGATGACGGCTTCACGCATTGTTTTCTCCCTTGTCGAACGATTTTGAACGGAGCGTCCTGGTCGCCATTGGTACACAAAGTCGGCAGGCTGCGGGAGAAATAAAAACGCCGCCTCCGGTGAGGGAGGCGGCGTTGTTCCGCGGGTCGGAATATATGATAAGCGTCATTCCGGGGCGGCTCGAAGAGCCGAACCCGGAATCTCGAGATTCCGGGTTCACGCTTCGCGTGCCCCGGAATGACGGTGTCTCAGAACGTCAGCGCCTTGGCCTGCTTGACCTGCGGCAGGGCCAGCACCTTGGCGAGCACGTCGGCCGGCACCGCGCCGTCGACCTCGACCAGCGCGATGGCGTCGCCGCCCAGCTTGACGCGGCCGAGATGGAAGGTCGCGATGTTGAGCTTGGCGTCGCCGAGCAGGCTCGCGAACGCGCCGATGAAGCCTGGCTTGTCCTCGTTGGTGACGTAGATCATCGACTTGCCGAACTCGGCATCGACGCGGATGCCCTTGACGTCAACCAATCGCGGCTTGCCGTCATGGTACACGGTGCCGGAGACCGAGCGCTCCTGGCGTTCGGTCGCGACCGTGACGGTGATCAGGCTCTCATAGTCGCTCTGCGCGGCGCGCACGATCTCGTCCACCACCATGCCGCGCTCCTTGGCGACGACGGGCGCGGACACGACGTTGACCTCGCCCAGCATCGGCCGCAGCAGGCCCGACAGCACGGCGGAGGTGATCGCCTTGATCTTCATCTCGGCGACATGGCCCTCATAGGTGATCTCGACCTTGAGGATGCCGCTCTCGGTGAGCTGGCCGGCAAACGAGCCGAGCTTCTCGGCGAGCGCGACGAACGGCTTCAGCTTCGGCGCTTCTTCCGCCGTGATCGAGGGGAAGTTGACCGCGTTCGAGATCGCGCCGGTGAGCAGATAGTCCGACATCTGCTCGGCGACCTGGAGCGCGACGTTCTCCTGCGCTTCGGTGGTGGAGGCGCCGAGATGCGGCGTGCAGATCACGTTGGGATGGCCGAACAGCACGTTGGCATTCGCGGGCTCCTCGACGAAGACGTCGAAGGCGGCGCCGGCGATGTGCTTGGAATTCAGCGCATCGACCACCGCCTGCTCGTCGACGAGGCCGCCGCGGGCGCAGTTGATCAGGCGCACGCCCTTCTTCATCTTGGCGATTGCGGCAGCATCAATGATGTTCTTCGTCTTCTCGGTGAGCGGAGTGTGCAGCGTGATGAAGTCGGCGCGCTTGAGCAGGTCATCGAGATCGACCTTCTCGACGCCGATGTCCTTGGCGCGCTCCGGCGACAGGAACGGATCGAACGCGACCACCTTCATGCGCAGGCCGAGCGCGCGGTCGGCGACGATCGAGCCGATGTTGCCGCAGCCGACGACGCCGAGCACCTTGCCGGTGATCTCGACGCCCATGAAGCGGTTCTTCTCCCACTTGCCGGCCTGGGTCGAGGCGTCGGCCTGCGGGATCTCGCGGGCGAGCGCCAGCATCAGGGTGATGGCGTGCTCGGCGGTCGTGATCGAATTGCCGAACGGCGTGTTCATCACGATGATGCCCTTGGCCGTGGCGGCGGGGATCTCGACGTTGTCGACGCCGATGCCGGCGCGGCCGATCACCTTGAGGTTGGTCGCCTTCTCGAGGATCTTGGCGGTCGCCTTGGTCGCGGAGCGGATCGCAAGGCCGTCGTAATTGCCGATGATCTCGGCGAGCTTGTCCTTGTCCTTGCCGAGATTGGGCTGGAAGTCGACCTCGACACCGCGATCCTTGAAGATCTGGACGGCAGCGGGCGAGAGCGCGTCGGAAATGAGAACTTTGGGCTTGGTCATGGGGATGATCCGTGGTGCGAGCTGCATTTACGGAACGTCACCCGCGGGCCTGACCCGCGGGTCCATCTCTCTTAATCGATGGATGGCCGGGTCAAGCCCGGCCATGACGAGAATGAGTTAGAGCGCGTTACGCCGCCTTGGCGAGCTGCGCCTTGGTCTCGGCGAAGGCCCAGTCGATCCACTGGGTCAGCAGCTCGACGTCCTTAGCCTCGACGGTGGCGCCGCACCAGATGCGCAGGCCGGCCGGCGCATCGCGGTAATAGGCGAAGTCGTAGCCGGCGCCTTCCTTCTCGACCAGCGCGACCAGCTTCTTGCTGAAGTCGGCCTGCGCGTCGTCCGAGAGCGCGGTGAGCGCGGGATCGGTGAACTTCAGGCACACCGAGGTGTTGGAGCGGATCGAAGCGTCCTTGGCCAGGAAGTCGATCCACGGCGTCTTCGCCTTCCAGTCGGCCAGCACCTTGGTGTTGGCGTCGGCGCGCGCGATCAGCGCCTTGAGGCCGCCGATCGACTTGGCCCAGTTCAGCGCATCGAGATAGTCCTCGACGCAGAGCATCGACGGCGTGTTGATGGTCTCGCCGACGAAGATGCCTTCGTTGATCTTGCCGCCCTTGGTCATGCGGAAGATCTTCGGCAGCGGCCAGGCCGGCTTGTAGGTCTCGAGCCGCTCCACTGCGCGCGGGGAGAGGATCAGCATGCCGTGCGCGGCCTCGCCGCCGAGCGCCTTCTGCCAGGAGAAGGTGACGACGTCGAGCTTGGCCCAGTCGAGGGGTTGCGCGAATGCCGCCGAGGTGGCGTCGCAAATGGTCAGGCCTTCGCGGGTCGCGCTGATCCAGTCGGCGTTCGGCACGCGCACGCCTGAGGTGGTGCCGTTCCAGGTGAAGACGACGTCCGACTTCGGATCGACCTTGGAGAGATCGGGGATTTCACCGTAGGCCGCATTGAGCTTGGTGACGTCCTTGAGCTTCAATTCCTTGACGATGTCGCTGACCCAGCCCTCGCCGAAGGATTCCCAGGCGAGCGTGGTGACGGGCCGTGCACCGAGCAGCGACCACAGCGCCATCTCGACCGCGCCGGTATCGGAGGCCGGCACGATGCCGATGCGATAATCGGCGGGCACTTCAAGCACTTCGCGCGTCAGATCGATCGCGAGCTTGAGCTTGGTCTTGCCGACCTTCGCGCGATGCGAACGGCCGAGCGCTGCGTCCTTGAGATTTTGGGCGTTCCAGCCGGGGCGCTTGGCGCAGGGGCCGGAAGAAAAATGCGGCACGTTGGGCCGCGAAGCGGGCTTCGCTACAGTCATAATCTACCCTTCCAGATAGTAAGCCTCCCGTTGGGGGGAGGTGTCCCGCCGCGGCTGATACGGGAAACGGGAAGAGTCGTCAAGGAAGTTCCGGGACCTCACGCGCGAGTGATGGCGCTTCCGGCGCGATATCGGGGGATTCGACCGTGGCGAGCGCGTTCAGCAAGTCCGTGGCCTCGCTGATCAATTGCGCGGCCTTGCGTCGGCTGCCGACCTTCAAAATGCACTTGTCGTTGGCCTGCACAACATAGCCGTTGCCGACCTTGATCATCGAATAGCTTGTCATCGAAATCCCCGAACCGACCGAGCTCGGTGTCTGACGCTGCCGTAGCACCGATCGTTCCCACCTCAACGTGAACGACGGCTGGGTAGTTTACCGGCTCTTAACATGAACGAATGCGCGATCCGAATTTGCTGATTGCGCAAGGTGCGCGGCCGGAGCCCCATTCCGATACAATCGGAATGGGACTCTTGATTTTTGTGTTGACGCGTTTTCTTTACGCGAACCGGTATCCACTTCGCTCGAAAACGCTCTTACTGCCTCAAAAGCGGACAGTCATGCCGACATGACTAGCTGTGAATCCGAGCCGCTTGTAGAAGCGCTGCGCGTCCACTCGCGTCTGATGCGTCAACAGTTCGACCAGATTGCAGCCGCGCGCTTTCGCTTCCGCGATGGCCCATTGCACCAATTGCTCGCCGATGCCGCGGCTGCGACAATCAGTGGCAACGCGCACGTCTTCGAGCAGACCACGGGTGCCGCCTTGCGAGCTGATGCCTGACAGCACAGCAAGTTGCAGGCAGCCGACCACCCTGCCCTCGCTCTCGGCAACCACCAGCGTGAGATTTGGATCGCGCTCGACCCGCTCGAACGCTTCGTAATAGGCCGGGGGCAGCGGATCCTCCACCCGCTCACGGGCGCGCCCGAGATGATCGTCGGCGAGCATCGCCACGATCGCGGCGACATCCTCGCGGCGCGCGCGACGAATGGAAACGGTTCCGGCGTTCATGAGGTACTCCGGACTCAACGCGCCGGCGGAAGGCCGAGAAAGGCCTCGGTCTCGCCGATCCAGCGGCGAACGGCCGCATGACGGCCGAGATCGAAGCCGCCTTCATGCGCAACGCGGGTATAGGCGAGCAGCGAGACGTCGGCGAGCGAGACCGCTTCGCCCGCAAAGAAGCGGCTGCCGGAGAGATGCTGCTCCATGCGGTCGAGCGCCGCATAGCCGCGCTTGACCTTTTCGGGGTCGAGCTCGGAGGCGTCCTTGCCGAGATAGACGAGCTGGAAGCGGCACACCGCGATATAGGGCTCGTGGCTGTACTGCTCCCAGAACAACCATTCATCCATCTTGGCAGCAACAAAGGCGTCGCGCGGAATCAGCGCGCTGTCGCGGGCGAGATAGCGAATGATGGCATTGGATTGCGCCAGCGTACGGCCATCGTCGAAGGCGACGGTCGGCACCTGGCCGGCGCCGTTCATGGCAAGGAATTGCGGCGTGCGCGTCTCACCCTTGCGGGTGTCGATCTCGATCCAGTCGTAGGGCAATGCGAGCTTGTCGCAAACCCACTTCACCTTGAGACAATTGCCGGAATTGGTATCGCCGTAGATCTGCATCGCTGCCGCCCCCACTGTCTGGCGACAGAGCATCAGGGCTCGCAGGGCCTGTCAATCGGCGCCATGCGCGGCGCTCAGAACTTGTATCCGAGCCCGGCGCGGACGCTATTGACGTTCGACTCGATGTCCGACGTCACCCGCAAATATTCGTATTCGACACGGACGAACAGGCCGCCGACCAGCATGGCGTCGAAGCCGAGGCCGCCGGAATAACCGTAGACCAGCTTGCTCTTGCTCGCGAAGGTCGTCGCAGGCTGCACCGACGACGGAGACGCCGAGGCGTAGCGATCGACGGTCTGGCTGCCGACCCCGCCACCGATAAAGGCGTAAGGCAGGAAGCATCCCCAGGCATAGCCGGCTCGCGCGCGCAGCGATCCGAAGTCAGACACGCCGACGACTGCGGATGTCGCGGTGGTGGCAATGACCGCGTTGAGGTTGTTGAACGTCTGTCCGACCGAGTTCGATGTCGACTTGAAACCACCATGAATGTAGTTGGCCTCGACGCCGAGCACGACGTCGTCCCATTGCCCATTATAGCCGGCAAACGCGCCATAGCCGGCGCTGTTGCTGTGCGCGAACGCGAGCGGTTGCCAATTGTAGGCCGGGCCCGGTGTGACGAAGGTCGACTGGATGTCGCTGTTGATGGTGGAGGAGATCTTCGACGTGATCGCGCCGTACTCGCCCTGACCGCCGACATAGTAGCCTTGCCAGTTGACGTTGGATCTCGACAGACCGTCCGTGAAGCTGCCGCGCAGGAACGGCAGATCCGGCATATCGGCCGCTTGCGCGGCAGACACCGTCCCCAACATCGCCGCCGCCAACAAAAGCCTACGCATCGGAACGCTCCATCGAACTCGAACTTTCGCCATGATCATGGCTCGTTAACCTTAACCAATGGTTGCGTCGGAGCCCTTGTCGCCACGAGCAATGAAAAATACGCAAAGCAAAACGGCGCGGGAGGGTCCCGCGCCGTTAAGAAGTCCTAACCGATCGGCTTGCCGATCAGCCCTTGGTGACGAGCGGCGGCGCGTAGACCGGCGGGCTGCTGAGGTCCCAGCGCACGCCGAACTTCAGGTCATGCGAGGTGATGTCCTTGAACTGCATGGTGCGGCCGCGGTTGAGGCCGGTGAAGTCGGTGAGCGTACCGGTGACTGCGTCTCCGAGGTCCACATAGCGATAGGCCAGTTCGAGCGTGAGGCTCGGATTGACCTTGTAGGCGAGACCGGCATGCGCGGCCCACGCGAGGTTCCATTTCGAGGTGTTCGGTGCAAAAGCAACACCGCCGTTCGGCGTGTTGATGTCCTGGAAGTTTGAAATGGTGTTGCGCGAAGCACCCACGCCGGCACCGATGAACGGGGTGATGCACCACCAGGTGCCGAGATCGACGTAGGCGTTGGCGAGCACCAGCCATTCCGACTTGCTGCCATGATACTCGTCGGTAAAGGCCGGAGCGCCGTTGAAATTGATGATCTGGAGACCATGCAGATTGGCGTTGCCGCGATATTCACCGGTCACGTCGGCGCGGAACCAGCTGTTGAACCTGTAACCGGCGCCGAGGCCGAAGATGCCGGCCGTGTCGAAGCCGAGCCCCTGGGTGGACGCAATGCTGATGCCGGGATCGACGAAGCTCGGGTTGAGCTGCTTCACCTTCTGATTGCTGAAGCCGATGTCGCCGCGCAGATACCAGCCGCCGAAGTCAGCCGCAGGGGCCGGCGGCGCGTACATGGGAGGGGGCGCCGCGATCGGCATATCGGCGGCGAACGCCATCGACGAGATCAGGGTTGCCGCACCCGCGGCAAGGAGAGACTTAACGCTACGCATTTGGCTTCGTCCTTATGGCCGGTGAGGCAAAAAATGCAGCCGCCTCACGTTCTGGAAACTCACAGGCGGACGATGGCAGCAAATGTTTAAGCGCCACTTAACCCTAATTTTTAAGGTTGATTTTTTGTGACTGCACACGCGGGATGCGGCGGTAGCGTTGCAAAAATGCAGCGCCACGCGTCCCAATTGCTAACAATGTATGAAGCCGCAATGCAGCGAAACAGGATCCGTTAACGCGTCTGCCGCGGCAGCTCGGGCAGGAACACCGCGAGCAGCCCGATCGCCGGCAGATAAGCGCAGACCTGATAGACGAACTCGATCGAGGTGTGGTCGGCGAGCTTGCCGAGCACGGCCGCGCCGAGGCCGCCGATGCCGAAGGCGACGCCGAAGAACACGCCGGAGATCATGCCGAAGCGGTGCGGCACCAGTTCCTGCGCGAACACGATGATCGACGACGTCGTCGAAGAGATGATCAGGCCGATGATGACGCTGAGCACGGCGCTGGCGTAGAGCCCGGCATAGGGCAGCGCCAGCGTGAACGGCAGCGCGCCCAGAATCGAGATCCAGATCACGATCTTGCGCCCGAAGCGATCCCCGAGCGGACCACCGAGAAACGCGCCGACCGCGTTCGCGGCAAGGAAGACGAAGAGATAGATCTGGGCGGCCTGCGTCGACACGCCGAAGCGGTCGATCAGATAGAAGATGTAGTAGCTAGACAGGCTCGAGACGTAGAGCTGTTTTGAGAACAGCAGCGCCACCAGCACGGCGAGCGCGACCGCGACGCGGCGCGAGCTCGGCGCATCAGGATGGGCTTGAACCGCCGCCGTCTTCTTCGCCTTGATCTGCGGCGCGTACCAGCGGCCGATGCGCCAGAGAACGACGATGGCAAGGAACGCGATCGAGGAGAACCAGGCGATGCTGCCCTGCCCGAACGGCACCACGATCAGCGCCGCCAGCACCGGGCCCATCGACGTGCCGAAACTGCCGCCGAGCTGGAACACCGATTGCGCAAAGCCGTAGCGGCCGCCGGAGGCGAGCCGCGCGATGCGCGCGGATTCGGGATGAAACACCGCCGAGCCGAGACCGACCAGCGCAGCGGCGAGGAGGATAACGAGATATTGGTGCGCGGCGCTGAGCAGCAGGAGGCCGAAGAAGGTCGAGGCCATGCCGATCGCCAGCGAATAAGGCTGCGCCTTCTTGTCGGTGTAGTGCCCGACCACCGGCTGAAGCAGCGAAGCCGTGAACTGGAAGGCCAGCGTGATCATGCCGATCTGCGCGAAGTCGAGCGCGTAGGTGTCTTTCAGGATCGGGTACACCGAGGCGATCAGCGACTGCATGGTGTCGTTGAGGAAGTGCGAGAAGCTGATGCCGGCGAGCACGACATAGGCCGGCCCCGCCGCCCTGGCGGCGGCGGGCGCCACGTCGCCGACGACGACGGGCTCGGTCAGCGTTTCCGCAGATACGACGACAGGCTTGTTCAATGGAACGATCCCGGCAGGCGCGGCGAACCGCCGCACTGCCTAACTACGATGCAAGCGGCGGTGGAACCACCGCCAAACGTCGATAGCTGGGATGCGCTCCGCGGCCGGTTTCACTGCGAAGCAGCGCGGCCTGCATGGTTCGAGACGCCCGCTTTGGGCGGGCTCCTCACCATGAGGGTTTCAGATTTCGCCGAGAAACAAGAATTCATCCTGAGGGCCCGCCAAAGGCGGGCGTCTCGAAGGATGGCTACGAGCTCAGGCCGCCGCCTGTCCCAGCGCCGAGACGATGGTGTCGACGACATCCTCGACCAAGATGCGATCCTCGCCCTCGCCCATGACGCGGATCACGGGCTCGGTGCCGGAGGAGCGGATCAGCAGGCGGCCGTGGCCGTTGAGGCGCTTCTCGCCGTCGGAGATCGCCGACTTGACGTCGGAATCGTCGAGCGGCTTGCCGCCCTTGTGGCGAACGTTCTTGAGGATCTGCGGCAGCGGATCGAAGCGGTGGCAGACTTCCGACACCGGCCGGCGCGACTTCTGCACCACGGCCAGCACCTGCAAGGCAGCAACGAAGCCGTCGCCGGTGGTGGCGTAGTCGGACAGGATGATGTGGCCGGACTGCTCGCCGCCGAGATTGTAGCCGCCGCTCAGCATCTGCTCGAGCACGTAGCGGTCGCCGACCGGCGTGCGCACGAGATCGAGCCCCTGCCCCTTCAGGAAGCGCTCGAGCCCGAGATTGGACATCACGGTGGCGACGATGCCCGGCCGCGACAGCCGGCCGTCTTCCTTCCAGCTCTGCGCGATCACCGCGAGCAGCTGGTCGCCGTCGACGATGTGGCCGCGCTCGTCGACCAGGATGACGCGATCGGCGTCGCCGTCCAGCGCAATGCCGATGTCGGCACGCATCTCGCGCACCTTCTTCGACAGCGCTTCCGGCGAGGTGGAGCCGCATTCCTTGTTGATGTTGAAGCCGTCGGGCTCGACGCCGATCGGCACCACGTCGGCGCCCAGCTCCCACAGCGCTTCCGGCACCACCTTGTAGGCGGCACCGTTGGCGCAATCGACCACGACGCGCAGCCCGTCGAGCGACAGATCGCGCGGCAGCGTGCGCTTGGCGAATTCGATGTAGCGGTCATGCACGCCGTCGATACGGCGGGCGCGGCCCAAGCTGGCACTTTGTGCCAGCCGCTTCTCGATGGGCTCGTCGAGCAGCTGCTCGATCTGCCTCTCGACGTCGTCGGAGAGCTTGAAGCCCTGGGGGCCGAACAGCTTGATGCCGTTGTCCTCGAACAGGTTGTGCGAGGCCGAGATCATCACGCCGAGATCGGCGCGCATCGACTTGGTCAGCATCGCGACCGCCGGCGTCGGCATCGGGCCGACCAGCAGCACGTCCATGCCGACCGAGGTGAAGCCGGCGACCATCGCGTATTCGATCATGTAGCCGGACAGGCGGGTGTCCTTGCCGATCACGACCCGGTGGCGGTGGTCACCGCGCTGAAACGCAAGGCCTGCGGCCTGGCCGACCTTGAGCGCGAGCTCCGGCGTGATCAGTCCGTTGGCGCGGCCCCTAATCCCGTCCGTCCCGAAATATTTGCGGCTCATATCGTCCCCCACGCAACAACCAGGGAATCCCCTCTACAACCACGAAGTGCCCGAACGGGCCCCGCATCCCTGATTTGCTGAGGTCTTATAAGGCCATCGCGGCTAACTTGGCTTCAAAAAATGTGATTAATCATTACGGGATAGGGGCGGACTTCGCCCCACTAACCGATTGTTAACACTATATTTCCCGTTAGGGAACCGGAACGGGGCGGAACCCGCCCCTATTTGGAGCGCTTCACATGGCCGTCAGCGCGGCTCGGCGCCGGCTGGGTGACGTTGACGGGATCCGAGCCCGGGAAGGTCTCTTCGAGGCCCTCTTCCAGGGCGTCCTCGAGGTCCTTCTTCTCCTTGATCTCTTCCGGTGTCGGTGCGGCGTGCGGCCTTGTCATGGCACCCTCCTCTCAAACGATTTGGCTGTGCATCCAACCATGCTAGATGACGCCTCGATCTTCCGATGCAAGACTTTCGGATACGAGACGGGCCGGGGACACGTTCATGAAGCACATCACCTGTATCGACGATCTTCGCGCGCTGCATAAGCGCCGCGTGCCGAAGGCGTTCTTCGACTATTGCGACCGCGGCTCCTATGCCGAGGAAACGCTGCGCGCCAACCGCGAGGACATGCAGGCGATCAAGTTCCGCCAGCGCATCCTGGTCGACGTCTCCAAGCGCGACACCTCGACGACGATCCTCGGCGAGCCCTCGACCATGCCGCTGGTGCTCGCGCCGGTGGGCCTCCTGGGCATGCAGCATGGCGACGGCGAGATCCACGCCTGCCGCGCCGCGCAGGCCGCCGGCATCCCGTTCACGCAGTCGACGATGTCGATCTGCTCGATCGAGGACATCGCCGCCAGCGTCGAGAAGCCGTTCTGGTTCCAGCTCTACGTGATGAAGGACCGCGGCTTCATCAAGGCGCTGATCGAACGCGCGATCGCGGCGAAATGCTCGGCGCTGGTGCTGACCGTCGATCTCCAGGTGATCGGCCAGCGCCACCAGGACATCAAGAACGGCATGACCGTGCCGCCGGAATGGTCGCTCTCGAAGCTGATCGATTTCGCCACCAAGCCGGCCTGGGTGTCGGGTGTGCTGCAGGGCAAGCGCCGCACCTTCGGCAATCTCGCCGGTCATCTGAAGGTCAGCGACGACATCACCTCGCTGTCGACCTGGATCAACTCGCAGTTCGACACCTCGCTGAACTGGAGCGACATCGATTGGATCCGCAGCATCTGGCCGGGCAAGCTGATCCTGAAGGGCATTCTCGACGTCGAGGACGCCGAGCTCGCCGCGAAGACCGGCGCGCAGGCGATCGTGGTCTCCAACCATGGCGGCCGGCAACTCGACGGCGCGCCGTCCTCGATCGAGGTGCTGCCCGAGATCGTCGATGCCGTCGGTGACAGGATGGAGATCATGTTCGACGGCGGCATCCGCTCCGGCCAGGACGTGATGCGCGCACTCGCGCTCGGCGCAAAGTCCTGCATGATCGGCCGCGCCTACGCCTATGGCCTGGGCGCCGGCGGCCAGGCCGGCGTCGCCAAAGCGATCGACATCATCCAGAAGGAACTGCTGACGACCATGGGCCTGTGCGGCGTCAACAGGATCGAGGAGATCGACGATCACATCATTGCGGTGTGAGGCGTTGAGGCGCGAAGAACGCGCCACAATCAACATCGTCGTCCCGGACAAGCGCAGTGCCGTAGGGTGGGCAAAGCGAAGCGTGCCCACCAACTTCGTGAAATGCAGGGAAGCGGTGGGCGCGGCGCGTTGCGCCTTTGCCCACCCTACAAGTTTTAGTTCGTCGTTCCGGGATGGTCCGAAGGACCAGACCTCAGGTGCGCAGTTGCGCACCGGGGAACCTCGAGATTCCGGGTTCGCGCTTCGCGCGCCCCAGAATGACACTTCGTGTCACATCGGCGGCGTAATCCCGTCCCTGCCGACGTTGACGCGGTTTGCCTCCAGCGAGCCGTCCTCCTTCTTCGCCGCGCCGAAGATGATCAGCCTGGCGCCCGGCTTGATCTCGGACCTGTCGCTGGCGACGAAGGTGACGATCGGGGTGTCCGGCGGCACCACGACTTTCTTCTCGCCGTCCTTGTATTTCACCGTGATGTTCTGACCGTCGGTGCCCTTGATCGTCTGCGAGACCGTCGCGTTGGTCATGGTCGAGTTGGCGCGCGCGTCCCAGGGCCGAAAGCCTTCGGCCGCGCCGCGCTGGTTCTCAGGGAAGATGTGCACGGCGATCGCCCTCTGGGTGCCGTCGGGCTCGGGCATGGCGGTGACGCCGATATAGGAGCCCTCCTTGATCTCCGACAGCTCCGTCTTCACCACGGCGAACACCGCGACGTTGTCGGTCATGCGTACCCTCACGTCGCTGCCCTCGCGCGTCTTGATGTCGAGCATGTTGCCGTCGACGCTCGCGATGGTGCCGCGGATGCGCACTGTCGGCGCCTGCTGCGCCGAGACAGAGGAAACAGCGATAAAGGTCGCGAAGGCTGCCGCGACGGCGCGCGGCATCCAGTTTTTCAGCTTCGGCATGATTGTCCCCTCCAGGGCGTTGCGACGGTCAAACACGGCAACCCCGTGTGACCGCCGCTATTCCCGGCCGTGACGATCACATCGGCGGCGTGAGGCCATCGCGCCCGACGTTGACGCGGTTGGTCTCGAACGAGCCGTCCGGCAACTGCTTCATGAAGGCGATCACCTTGGCGCCGGCCTTCAGGTCGGTCTTGTCGCCGGGCACGAAGGTCACCACCGGCGTGTTGTCGGGGACGAACACCTTCTTCTCGCCGTCCTTGTACTTGACCAGCAGCGTATGGCCGTCATTGCCGACCACGCTCTCCGACACCGTGGCGTTGGTCATGCTGGAGTTGGGCTTGAGGTCATAGGGGCGCGAGCCTTCGCCGGTGCCGCGCATGCTCTCCGGAAACACATGCACTTCGACGGCGTTGTCGCCGCCGTCAGGTCCCGGCACCGTGGTCGCGCCGACGAAGGAGCCGGGCTTGATGTCGGCGAGTGAAATTTTGGTGATGCCGGACACGCGCACATCGGATGCGATGTGGAGCTTGACGTCCTCGCCGCTGCGCGACTTGACCTGCAGGGTGTCGCCGTCGACGCGCTCGATCGTGCCGCGCACGCGCGTCGGCACCGACGCCTTCTGCGCGAAGGCATAGAGGGTGGAAGCGGCCACCATCGCGACGGCGATGAGCGGACGTGTGAAAGTTGCACGTTGAACAGGCATGATTGTCTCCGATTGTCCCCACGGATAGAGAACTCCGAAGACCGCGCGCTATTCTTTCAAGACTTTGTGAGATCGGCCTCGACCAGTGCGCGTAGCTCGGCCGTGACCCGCGGCCGCCGGCCGAACCACAGCTCGAAGCCGCGCACGGCCTGGTGCAGCAGCATGCCGAGCCCGTCGGCGGTCTTGAGGCCGCGCGCCTTTGCTGCGGCGAGCAGCGGCGTCACCAGGGGGACATAGACGAGATCGGCGACGACGGTCCCCTCCGGCAGGCGTGCAACATCAACATCAAGCGAAGGCTGCCCGTGCATGCCGAGCGAAGTCGTGTTCACGAGAAGTTTTGCACGCGGCAGCACGTCGTTGATCCCGTCCCACGTAACGGGCTGCACGTTCGGCCCGAACTCCTTCGCCAGCGTCTCGGCCCGCGCGATGGTGCGATTGGCGAGATGGATGCGCTTGATGCCGCGCTCGCGCAGGCCGAACACGACCGCGCGCGCGGAGCCGCCGGCCCCGAGCACCAGCGCCTCCTCGGCCACGTCCCAGCCCGGCGCGCTGGCATCGAGATTGTTGATGAAGCCCTCGACGTCGGTGTTGGTCGCGTGCAGCTCGCCGTCCTCGAACCACAGCGTGTTGGCGGCGCCGACGGCCTTGGCGCGCGCATCGGGCGTCGACAGTGCCAGCACGCCCTCCTTGTGCGGGATGGTGACGTTGGCGCCGACGAAGCCGCGCAGCGACAGCCGCAGCACGAAATCGCGGAGATCGTCGGGCGGGACCGCCTCGATGACATAGCCGCCGGCGATCCCGAGCGTGCGCAGCCAGTAATGATGGATCAGCGGCGAGCGCGAATGCGCTGCCGGCCATCCGATCAGACAGGCTGCGGGAGCCTTGGTCACGGTCATCTTCTCCCCGGATCGTATCCGAGGCGATCCATTTCGCGTCCCGCGGGCTCTGTCAAGCGCGCCAGCGCCACTAGTGCGCGGCGGCACCATCCGGGGCGGCCGCGCGCTTTGCCGCGCCGCCCTTGATGTCGGCGACCGCGCGCTCGATGGTCTCGCGATAGCGGGCGCGCGGCGGGGTGACGCCATGGGTCAGCAGCGCGCGGCGGACCGCGGGCGAGGCGCCGGTGATGAACAGCCTGATGCCCTGGCGGTGGGCCTTGGCGGCGACGCGGCCGAGCACGTTGGCCGCCGTCGAATCCAGGAACGGCACCGCGGCGAAATCGACCACGAAACCCTTGCGCTTGTCGGCGATGCCGTCGAGCACGCCTCCGATCGCGGACGCGGCGCCGAAGAAGAACGCGCCGGTGATGCGATAGACCAGCACGTCGCGATCGACCGCAAGCGCGGGATCGTAGGGAACGCGTTCGCCATTGCCGTCATCGGGACGGTCGGCGGCCACCAGCGGCGTGCGCTCCTCGATACCCGTCATCTCCGACATGCGATGGATGAACAGCACCGCGCCGAGCGCGAAGCCGACCAGAATGCCTTCGGTCAGGTCGCGGAAGATCGTGAGCAGGAAGGTCGCGAGCAACACGACGGCGTCGCCCCAGGAGGAGCGCAGCAGCGTCGCGAATTCCTGCTTCTCCGCCATGGTCCAGGCCACCACGACCAGCACGGCGGCGAGCGCGGCCAGCGGGATGTAGCTGGCGAGCGGTGCTGCGATCAGCATGAACAGCAGCAGGAAGACGGAGTGCAGCATGCCCGCGAGCGGCCCCCGCGCGCCGGCGCGGATGTTGGTCGCGGTGCGCGCGATCAGGCCGGTGACGCAGATGCCGCCGAACAGTGCCGAGCCGACATTGGCGACGCCCTGCGCGACCAGCTCGCAATTGGAGCGGTGCCGGCGTCCGGTCATGCCGTCGGCCACCACGGCGGACAGCAGCGATTCGATCGCGGCCAGCAGCGCGAAGGCGATCGCATCCGGCAGCACCGCCTGCACCTTCGCAAGCGAGAACGCGGGCAGCGCGGGCGACGGCAGTTCGCGCGGGATGCCGCCGAAGCGCGATCCGATGGTCTCGACCGGCAGCGACAGCACGGCGCTGACGACCGCAGCAAACACGACCGCGATCAGGATACCGGGCCAGGACGGCCGCCAGCGCCGCAGGGCGGCGATGATAACGATGCTGCCGATTGCGACGGCAAGCGCCGACGCGTTGAGGGTAGGCAGGCCTCCGACCAGCGCTGCGAGTTTCGGGACGAATTCGCTGGGCTCCTTGCCCGCCAGCGTGATCCCTGAGAGATCGCGGAGCTGGCTGGCGAAGATGATCACGGCAATGCCGGCGGTGAAGCCGACCGTGACCGGATAGGGAATGAACTTGATGTAGGTGCCGATGCGCAGGAGGCCCGCGGCGATCAGGAACAGGCCCGCCATCATGGTGGCGAGGATCACACCGTCGACGCCGTGCCGCTCCGCGGTCGCCGCAACCAGCACAATGAAGGCGCCGGCCGGTCCGCCGATCTGGAACCGGCTGCCGCCGAGCAGCGACGCGAGGAAGCCGCCGACAACGGCGGTGTAGAGGCCGCGGTCCGGCGTCACGCCTGAGGCGATCGCGATCGCCATCGACAGCGGCAGCGCCACGATCGCAACCGTGAGACCAGCAAAGACGTCGGCGCGGAAATCCGCGAGGCCATAGCCCTCACGCCAGACGGTGACGAGCTTTGGCAGGTACAGTTCGGCAAAGGTCGGCTGACGCAGCTGATGCAGCCGGCTTGCGTGATCGCTCGTGATGCTCATGCCCCACAATGCTCCGAAGCATCGTGCGTCCCGCGCCCCCGCGTGCGCGACGATGCGCTAGGTCATTCTGATCCCGAGCACGATCAACGCCCGATCATGCTCCGGCGCGACGCGGCGGCCCGGGCTCCCGCAGGCGAACACCACGTCCGCCGCTGTCGCTGCGCGCCTGCTCGCCGATCAGTTCGACGCCGGCCCGGTCGAACGCCTCGACCACCTTGATCAAGGTCTCGACCACGCCGCGAACATTGCCCGTGCTGGCCTCCATCCGCTGGATGGTCGGCAGCGACACGCCGGCGAGCTCGGCCAGGGTTTTCTGGTCGATGCCGAGCAGCGCGCGGGCTGCCCGCATCTGGAATGACGTGATCACCTTGGCCTCACGTATCAGAGCTTATAAGTGATATTTCAGATATGTACAATGATGTAAATACATCATTGTGGGGCGAGTGCAAGGGCTGCCCGGCAGTCTCCTCCGTCATTGCGAGGAGCTCTTGCGACGAAGCAATCCAGACCGCCTCCGCGGAGACAGTCTGGATTGCTTCGCTACGCTCGCAATGACGAAGAGGAGGAGGGTGCGTGAGTCCAACTTTCGCCGTGCGCTCGGACGCAGCCCCTGCCCCCCCTCTCCCCGCAAGAACGGGGAGAGGGAGTGAGAGAGCGGTGCGTCCCTTACTACGCGCGGCGACTTACGCCGCGTGCTGATGCGCGGCGATGATCTGGTCGGCGGCGCGGCCCGTAACTTCGGCCATGTGGTCGAACTGACGGGTGAAGCTGCCGGCACCGGCGGTGGCTGACCGCAGCTCGACGATCAGCTCGCCGATCTCGGCTTCCGGCATCATGGCGCGGACGCAGTCCCAGCCGCTCCAGCCGTCGCGGGTGTCGAAGCCGAGGATCTGGCCGCGCCGCGCCGACAGGATCGCGTTGATCTTGGCGGTGGCATCCGTCGGGCAGACGATCTCGACCACGTGGATCGGCTCCAGCAATACCGGCTGGCATTGCGGCAGGCCTTCGTTGAGTCCGACCCGCGCGGCGGTACGGAAGGCGAGATCGGAGGAATCGACGCTGTGATAGGAGCCGTCGGTCAGCGTCACCTGCACGTCGGTGACGGGGAAACCGAGCGGACCGCGCGTGAGCCCGTCGACGACGCCTTCTTCCACCGCCGGGATGTAGTTGCGCGGCACCGCGCCGCCCACCACCTTCTCAGCGAATTTGAAGCCGTCGCCGCGCGGCAGCGGCTTGATGTCGAGCACGACATCGCCGAACTGGCCGTGGCCGCCTGACTGCTTCTTGTGACGGCCGCGCTGGGTGATCGGCTTGCGGATGGTCTCCTGATAACCGATCGCGGGCGGATGCGAGGCAACCTTGACGCCGAAGCGATCGCGCAGACGTTCGCTGGCGACGCGCAGATGCATCTCGCCCTGGCCCCACAGCACGGTGTCGTGGGTCTTTGCGTTCTGCACGACCATGAGCGAGGGATCCTCCTCATGCAGCCGCATCAGCGCCTGGCCGAGCTTGACGTCGTCCTTGCGGTCGGTGGCCGCAACCGAGATCGCGAGCACGGCCGACGTCGGTTCTGCGGCGACAAGCGCTGCCGGCTGGGTCTTGCCGCTCGAGACCATGTCGCCGGTCTTGACCGGATCGACCTTGGCGAGCGCGACCGTGTCGCCGGCTTCCGCCGAGGCGCGCTTGGTGTCGTAGGCGCCGTTGACGGCGAGGATGCCGGAGATGCGCCCTGCGCCGCCGGAGGAGGATTGCAGCGTGGCACCGTCGTCGAGATGGCCGGCGAGCAGCCGCGTCAGCGACAGCTTACCGCCGTGCTGCGAGTGCAGCGTCTTGAAGACATAGCCGAGCGCGTCCTTGCTCTCGGGGGCGCCAAGACGTTTGGCGGTCTCCGCAACACCCGGCGCCTCGTGGCGCAACGCCTTCATCAGGCGCAGCACGCCGTTCTCGCGGCCGGCAGCGCCGAGCAGCACCGGGCAGATCAGCCCTTCGCGCAATTCGCGGGCGAGATCGTCGAACACGGCATCGCGCGGCGGCTGGATGTCCTCCAGCAGCTGTTCCATCAGCGCATCGTCGTGGTCGGCGAGCTTCTCCAGCATCGAGAAGCGCGCCTCCTTCTCGCGGTCGAGATCGCCGCCTTCGAGCGCGATCACCTCGGAGGCCTTGTGCTCGCGATAGATGAAGGCGCGCTCCAGCGCGAGATCGACGAAGCCCTCGATCAACTCGTCCTTCCAGATCGGGATCTGGCGCAGCACCAGCGGCACGCGCGAAGCGGGCTGGAGCGTTGCGAGCGTCTCGCGGATGCGCTTGTTGGCGCGGTCGATCTTGTTGAGGAACAGGAAACGCGGAATCTTCAGCTCCTCCAGCTCGCGCAGGATGATCTGAAGCTGGGGCAGCTTCTTCTCGTCGGCTTCGCAGACCACGACCACGGCATCGACCGCGGGCAACGCGGCGCGCATGTCGTGGGCGAATTCGACGGAACCGGGACAGTCGAGGAAGGTGTAGCTGTCGCCCATGAAACTCGTGGTGGCGGCAGTGAGGCCGACGGTCATCTTGTGATGACGGGCCTCGGGCGTGGCGTCGCCGACGGAAGTTCCGGCATCGACGCTGCCGGCACGCGGGATTGCGCCCGTTCGTGCCAATATCGCTTCAAGAAGTGTGGTTTTACCGCTTTGGAATGGGCCCACCAGCGCAATGCACCGTGGACCTCGGGGACTTCTGACGTCTTGTCCCATTCGCCGCCTCCTTGGTGTGGAGCTCGGCCCATGATTGGGTCGGCAAACGCGGATGCTCTGCCCGTCCCCGAGATTTGGCAAGCGTCAAACGTCGCTGCGGTGCGTCGTCGTGATCGCGCCGGTGGAACGGCGCGATCACACGCATAATTGTTAGCGGCCGGGGCGGAGTTCCAGGCTCTCGAGGCCGGCGGCGACGTTGAGGCCGACCTGGCCCTGCACGCTGAGCGGCTGGAGCGCGATCGAATTGTTGGAGCCCCCGACCAGCACGTTGCCGCCGAGGCCGACGCCGACCGACGCACTGCCTTGCGCGCCCGCATAGGTGCCGGAGAGGTCGCCCGGTCCGAGTCGGTCCACCGGCGCGAACACGCCCCAGGCAAGCGCGGTCTCCTGGGTGATGCCGATGTCGAGACCGACTTTGCGGATGGTCGCGACGTAGCGATCCTCCGGCAAACCGTCGGCACGCAGGACGCAGCCGAGATTGGTCACCGATCCCACGATGAAGCCAACGCTGGCACCGCCGCGGCATTCGAGCACGCCGACCCGCACCATCCGCTGCTGCTGTGCGCCGCCGTTTGCGACGGAGGCAACGAGGCTGGCGGCGGCGAGCCCGGCGAGGAGGAATGAGCGGCGCATGAATGTCTCCGGCGATGAATGTGATGCGAGCAGAGCGGACACCCTACCCGTGGCGCGCGATGGTCTATGCCACAAGAGTCCTGGCGGTGCCAGATCGGACACATCTGAAACCGAACGCGCGGAGAGAGCCCTTCACCCCACTTCTCCCGTAAGAACGGGGCAAGGGAGCGAGCGAGCATTGCGTCCCTCACGACGCAAGCGCCCTAACCTCTCCCCGCTCTTTTGCGGGGAGAGGTCGGATCGCCTCGGCGATGCGAAGCATCGTCCGGTCGATCCGGGTGAGGGGCATGGCAGCATATCAATCAGGGCAAATGTCCATCCGACTCAGCGCGATCGACGCACAAATAAAAAAAGGCCCGCGCGAAGCGGGCCTTTTCAATCATTGTCGCGATTGGCTCAGCGCAAATTGCCGCAGAAGCGCTGGATGCGCTTGCAGGCGTCTTCGAGATCCGAGGTCTTGGTCGCGTAGGAGATGCGGAACGCCGGGCCGAGGCCGAAGGCCGAGCCCTGCACCACGGCGACGCCTTCGGTCTCCAGCAGCTCGGTGACGAACTGCTCGTCGTTGGAGATCAAATTGCCCGACGGCGCTTTCTTGCCGATCGTGCCGGCGCAGGACGGATAGACATAGAACGCGCCTTCGGGGCGCGGGCACTCGATGCCGTTCGCCTGGTTGAGCATGGAGACGACGAGGTCGCGGCGCTCCTTGAACACCTTGTTGTTGGCGGGGATGAACTCCTGCGGACCGTTCAGGGCCTCCACCGAGGCCCACTGTGCGATCGAGCACGGGTTCGAGGTCGACTGCGACTGGATGGTCGACATCGCCTTGATGAGCTGGGCCGGGCCGCCGGCATAGCCGATGCGCCAGCCGGTCATGCAATAGGCCTTCGACACGCCGTTCACGGTGAGCGTGCGGTCGTAGAGGCTGGGCTCGACCTGCGCGACGGTGGTGAACTGGAAGTCGTCATAGACGAGGTGCTCGTACATGTCGTCGGTCATCACCCACACATGCGGGTGCTTGACCAGCACGTCGGTGAGCGCCTTCAGCTCGGCCCGGGTGTAGGCCGCGCCGGTCGGGTTCGACGGCGAGCACAGGATCACCCATTTGGTCTTCGGCGTGATCGCGCGCTCGAGCGCTTCGGCCCCGAGCTTGAAGCCGGTCGCCGCGGTGCAGACCACCGGCACCGGCTCGCCGCCGGCGAGCGCCACCATCTCGGGATAGCTGACCCAGTACGGCGCGGGGATGATCACCTCGTCGCCCGGATTGATGGTCGCCATCAGCGCGTTGTAGAGCACCTGCTTGCCGCCGGTGCCGACGATGATCTGGTTCGGCTTGTAGACGACGCCGTTCTCGCGCTGAAACTTCGCGATGATGGCTTCCTTCAGCTCGGGGATGCCGTCGACCGCGGTGTACTTGGTCTTGCCGGCCTCGATGGCGTGGATCGCCGCCAGCTTGATGTTGGCGGGCGTGTCGAAGTCGGGCTCGCCGGCGCCGAGGCCGATGACGTTGCGGCCCGCCGCTTTCAGCGCACGTGCTTTATCCGTGACCGCGATGGTCGCGGACGGCTTCACACGGTCGAGCGCAGCGGCAAGGAAGGACATCGTCATCTCCTGACAAGCGTCGTGAACCCATGGGTCGTCACGACTCTGATTGTGGGAATGGAGCCATCCTAAAACGTGTGCCGCTGCGCCGCAAGAAACTTCGGCCCGATCTCGCAAAAGTTTACGGATTCCGGCGTTTCGACGCGCGATTTCCCGCAATATTCCGTCACTTTGCCGCCCGAATCCCTCATATCCGGCAAGGCCTGTCCTCGGAGCAATTTTGCGTGTTGGCCGTCATGAAATCAGACCGTCGTCATGCCCGAGCAAAGTCGTCCGAAGGACGGCGTCGCTTGCGCTCGCCTATGTCCCGGGCATCCACGTTCTTCGTGCCGCGCGGCAAGGCGTGGATGGCCGGGTCAAGCCCGGCCATGACGATTGCGGAGGCGTCAACGCCCTACCCCCGATTGGATCGCTCAGCGATCTCACACGAATGCACGGCGCAATGCGTCGCCCACGTTGACGCAAGCGTGATCTGATTTGCATCGTCGTGTGGAAATGATCTTCCGTGGCGTTGCAGTGCGGTAGGGTTTTCGAGTTTTTCTATAGGCTGGCTCTTGCGGCGGATTCGCATCGGCATCATTGTTTAGCCGCGGTTCGGGGCAACAAGCGCCGCGCCTTCCCGTCCTCGGTTTAGACCTCCCAGAATGTACAAGCTCTATTCGATGCAACGCTCCGGCAACAGCTACAAGGTCCGCCTTGCGCTGGCGCTGTTGAACTTGCCTTACCAAGCGGTCGAGGTGGACATTCTGCGCGGCGAGAGCCGTACGCCGGACTTTCTGTCCAAGAACCCGTCAGGCCAGGTGCCGCTGCTCGATGTCGGCGGCGACCGCTATCTCGCCGAGTCCAACGCCATCCTCTGGTACGTCGCCGTCGGCACGCCGCTCGCGCCTGAGAACCGCATCGATCGCGCCGAGGCGCTGCAATGGATGTTCTTCGAGCAGCACGCGCTCGAGCCGAACATCGGCGCCGCCTATTTCTGGCTGTCGCTGGTCAAGGGCGGCCGCGACCTCCAGACCCATTCGCTGGAGGACTGGATGGAACGCGGCTATGGTGCGCTCCAGGTGATGGAGAACCATCTCAAGACCAACGCCTATTTTGCCGCGCGCCAGCTCACGGTCGCCGACATCGCGCTGTACGGCTATACCCATCTCGCCGACCGCTGCGACTTCGACCTCTCGACCTTCCCGGCGATCCGGGACTGGCTGAAGCGCGTGGAGGCTGCGCCCGGCTTCGTCTCAATGGACTGGCGGCCGGCCGACGTCGACGACCCCGCCAGCATCGCCGCCAGCGCCTGATGTCGCGGGCCCGCTCGTGGTGAAATAGCGGGCATAAGGGTCGTCTTTGCCGCAATCCCGCCATTTTCGTTGCGGCAGCCGCCGCAATGTTGCCGGTTGAAACTGGGAAATTCTGGAAAGTCGCGGGTGATTCGCTCGCACGTTGAAGGATTTAGACCCATGACTCGGGCGTCCGGCACGGCAGGCTTTCAGGGCCAACCCGCTACCGTTGCGTCTTCCCGGCTGACCAACGCGGTCGCGGCCTCGCTCGCCGTCGCCGCGCTCTCGCTGTGCCTGATCGTCACCCTGACGGTGCTGTCGACCAAGGCGACCATGGCGATGGGCCTGCCGGTCTGATTCCCGTTTCATCCTGGACCAGCCTTCAGGGCGCCGCGTGACCCGCGCCGACCGGCATCGCGACAGGACATCGATGAAGTCACCTGTGGTAGTCGTTGCAATCACCCTGACTGCGGCCATCCTGGTCGCGGCATCGCTGTTGATTTTCACCGGCATGCGCAAGAGCTCGGGCACCTCGACACTGAATGCGCCCGTGGCGCAGCAACGCGTCAGGCACGCGCACTTGGTCTAAAATCATCCGAAAGCTTTGCGCACCGCCGCAAGCCGCCCTTAAGCACTTCGCACGAATTCACACCGCACCGGTGCACCCATCAGTCAGTATCGCCGCCTTACCTCGTTCAGGGAGGAACGAGACAGGCCATGCGACTCGGATGGCGTGCGATCTGCGGTCCGGTGCTGACAGCGGCGACCCTGCTGCTGGCGATCCTGTTCGATCGCTCTGTCCCCTCGCCCGCGCCGTTGTTCGTCTGCATCGTGGCGCTTGCCGGCGCGCTGTCGGGTTTCGCCTCCGCCATCACCAGCGCGGCCCTCGCCGTGACCGGCGCGGCGCTGCTCCTCTTCTTCCACCGCGCCATGCCCTTTGCGACCGCGGATCTGGTCCAGCTCGGCCTCCTCGCAGTGACGACCGCCTGCACTGCCGCGATCACCGGCCTGATGCGCGAGCGGCTGCTCGGCACCTTTGCCGCCGAGCGTCAGAGCCACGCCACCGCCGCGCGGCTGTCGGCCGCGCTCGACCAGGTCGATATCGGCATCGTGCTGCTCGATGCCGAGACGCGCGCCGAATTCATCAACCGCGCGTTCCGAGATTATTTTGCTGTGCCGGACGACATCGCCGACGGCAAGCCGCCCTTCGTCGCGCTGATGTATCACGGCCGCGACACCGGCGCGTTCGAACTGCCGGAGGACGAGCTCGCCACCTTCATCGCGCAGCGCATGGAGATGGTGCGGATCGGCGATGCCACGCCGATCAACATCGCCTTGCGCAGTGGCGAAGTGCTGCGCTTCGTCTGCGCCGCGCTGCCCGACGGCGGGCGCATGCTGAGCTACACCCCGGTGACCGACCTCGTACGCCACACCGATGCGCCCTCGCGCGCCGACTACTACCGCGCGCTGCGCGACCCCACCGGCCGCAAGCTGATCCGGTACTTGCGCGCCGCTGAATAGCGTCACAGCGCGATTGATCGACGCGCCCTTCATCACGTATGAAGGGCACTTCATCGATCGCGGAATTTCCAGATGTCGCTCACCGTTCGCTCCGTCACCAAGCAGGACTACGATCAATGGCTGCCGCTGTGGGACGGCTATAACGCCTTCTACGGCCGTTCGGGCCCGACCGCGCTCGCGCCCGAGATCACGCGGATGACGTGGCAGCGCTTCTTCGACGCCTATGAACCCGTGCATGCGCTGGTCGCCGAAAGCGACGGCCGGCTGCTCGGGCTGACGCACTACCTGTTCCATCGCAGCACCACCGCGATCGAGCCGTCCTGCTATTTGCAGGACCTGTTCACGCTGGAGGCCGCACGCGGCAAGGGCGTCGCCTCGGCGCTGATCCACGGCGTATACGAGCGGGCGAAACTGGCGGGATCGCCGCGCGTCTACTGGCAGACGCACGAGACCAACGTCACGGCGCAGCGCCTGTACGACAAGGTCGCGGAGCGGTCCGGCTTCATCGTCTATCGCAAGCTGTTTTAATTCTAGCGCGCAGCCTGTGGATAACTCCGGATGTCACCTGTGCGTTACATAGCGGGACTAGGCTCCGCCTGCGTCTGATCAGGCCCCCCGTCACCGATCAAGCGCCCCCAAGCGGTCCCCGTCAGTCGCCGCGTCTGACAGGGGCCGCACTTTTTTGTCCGCTCTGCCGGCATGGCAGCAGCGCGGTGAGCAGCTTGCTGCTGCGGCGCACGGTGGTCACAATGCGCCGCTGCTCATCTGACAGGATCTCTCATGGAAATTCGTAATCTCGGCGCCTCCGGCCTTCGCGTGTCCGCGGTCGGGCTCGGCTGCAACAATTTCGGCCAGCGCACCGACCTCGAGACCTCGCGCAAGGTGATTCATCGCGCGCTCGACCTCGGCATCACGCTGTTCGACACCGCCGACATCTATTCGAACATGGGCGGCTCGGAAAACGTGCTCGGCACTGTCCTGGGCGACCGCCGCAAGGACATCGTGCTGGCGACGAAGTATTCCAAGCCGATGGCGGAGGACGGGACCAAGCAGGGCGCCTCGCGCCGCTACATCATCAACGCGGTGGAAGCGAGCCTGAAGCGGCTGAAGACCGATTACATCGATCTCTACCAGCAGCACGACTATGACCCGTTGACGCCGATCGAGGAGAGCCTGCGCGCGCTCGACGATCTCGTCCGGCAGGGCAAGGTCCGCTACATCGGCAATTCGAACTTTCCGGCCTGGCGGGTCGCCGAGGCGGAGTACGTCGCACGCGCGATGAATGTCAGCCGCTTCGTCTCCTGCCAGGACGAATATTCCCTGGTGGTGCGCGACATCGAGAAGGATCTGCTGCCGGCAGCAACGGAATACAAGCTCGGCCTGTTGCCGTTCTTCCCGCTCGCAAGCGGACTTCTGACCGGCAAATACCGGAAGGGCGAGAGCGCTCCTGATGACAGCCGCTTCGGCAAGGTGCCGCGGCTGCGCGACCGCTACGTCACGCCGCGCAACGAGGACATCGTCGAGAAGCTCCAGGCCTTCGCCAAGGCGCGCGGACACAGCATGCTCGAACTCGCCTTCTCCTGGCTCGCCGGACGCCCGCAAGTGTCGAGCGTGATCGCTGGCGCCACCCGCGTCGAGCAGATCGAGGAGAACGTCAAGGCGATCGCCTGGAAGCTCAGCACTGATGATCTTGCCGAGATCGACAAGATCACGCTGGGCTGACCTCTGAAGCGCGGTGCTATTTGGCGCCGCGCCCGACCGTCTGCATCACCTCGAAACCTTCGAATTGCGGATGGCCGAGATAAAGCGGCTTGTTGTCGCCGGCCTTGTGATGCGCGGCACGAAACGCCTCCGATTTGGTCCAGGCCTCGAACGCCGCGTGGTTCGCCCACACGGTGTGCGAGGCGTACAGGGTGTGGTCCTCGAGCTCGGGCCCACGCAGCAGATGGAATTCGACGAAGCCCGGCACCTTGTCCAGATGCGTGTCGCGCGAGAGCCAGACCTGCTCGAAGGCGGCCTCGGAGCCCTTGGCGACGCGGAAGCGGTTCATGGCGATGTACATGGATGGTCTCCTGATGTTCAGCTCATCATGTCGTCATTCCGGGACGCGCCGCAAGGCGCGGGCCCGGAATCCATTTTGCGGCGGAACGTATGGAGGTATGGATTCCGGGTTCGCGCTACCCGCGCCCCGGAATGACGGCTAAGCCACCAGCCCCTTCATCGGCCTTGCGCTTGCGCTGTCCGGAAACACCGTCTCGGCCAGCACGCGGTCCGACAGACCGAACTGGCCTTGCAGCACGCCCTTGATCACCGAGCGCAGATCAGTGGTCGGCTTGAGGTCGCGGGCCTCATAGAGGTTGGCGAGCTTGAGGCCGGGCCAGTCGGAGATGACACGGCCGCCCTTCACCGCGCCGCCGGCGAGCAGCGCGACGGTGGCGGTGCCGTGATCGGTGCCGTCGGTGCCGTTGATGCGCGCGGTGCGGCCGAACTCGGTTGCGACGACCACGACAGTGTCGCGCCAGCGCTCGCCGAGGCCGCCCTCGAATTCGGCGAGCGCGCCGTCGAGCCCGCCGAGCAGGAAGGCGAGGCGGCCGACCGGGCCGCCTTCATTGGCATGCGTATCCCAGCCGTCGAAGGCGAGCGCGGCGATGCGTGGGCCATCGTCGGCGGCCATCAGCTTTGCCGCGCCGCGCGCCACCTGACGCATCTGCGCGACCTGATTGCCGCCCTTCGGCTTCATGTCGTCGCCGCTCGCGACCTTGTCGAGCTGGAGGCCCTGCGACAGCGCCATCGCCAACGCGGGATCGCGGTGACGGTAGAGATCGACGAGGCGCATCGCGGTGTCGTCGTCGGCCTGCGGCAGCGCAACCGGCGCCCAGCCGACGGTCGGCGCGTTGCCGCGCAGCACCAGCGGCGTGGTCGGGCCAACGGCAAGACCGCTCGAGACGCGCTCGCCGCGCGGCAGCGCTTCCAGCGCGCGGTTGAGCCAGCCGGACTGCACGCGGCCCGGACCGGCATAGCCGCTTTCGAGCACGTCCTGGCCGTCGAAATGCGAGCGGTCGCGATAGGGCGTCGCCACCGCGTGGATCACCGCGGCGTGCTTGTCGCGATACATCCGCGCAAACTCCGGCATCGCCGGATGCAGCGCGAAGAAGGAATCGAGCATGATCGCGGGATGCGCGCCATCCGACGCGAGCGCGATCGATCCGTGCAGGCCGGCATAATCGGGATCACCGACCGGCGCGACGGTCGAGAGCCCGTCGAGCGCGCCGCGCAGGATCACGACGATCAGCCTGGGATCGCGACCGTCGGCCGCGCGCGCGAATTTCGGCAAATAGGCCCAGGCCGCGAACGAGGCGCCGCCGAGCAGAAGGCCGCGGCGCGAGGTGAGGAGGCGGTTCTCGACGCAGTCGATCATCATCATCTCCTCTGCATTTCCGGCGACATCAGCAGCAGCGCCAGCGCCTGCTGGCGCGATTCCGCGCGCTCGATGGTTCGCCGCGTTTCGATGGAGGCCGCGTCTGCGGCTGCGAATTCCAAGAGGTCGAGCGGGTCGATGTTGTTGCCGAGCCGCGCGCCCATCTGCGCGGCGATGTCGAGCCGCAGCTTCATGCCTTCGGGCGCCGCCCATGCGGCGGTGGTGTCCGGGAAACCGTTGGGACCGGCCGGCGACCACAGCGGCTGACCGAGCAGATTGAGATTGTTGAGATAGCCGCCGGGATCCTCCGGCACACGTGCGAGCAGCCGGCCGCTCGCGACCACGAAGTCGTAAGGCGAGCGCATCTTGGTCAGCGGCGCCTTCCAGGCCTCGTCGGAATCGACCAGCGCCGCCGCCATCGCCTTGAGATCGCCGTCGGTCTTGACGAAGACGTCGCGCAGGTGCGCGACCAATGCCTGAGGGGGATCGTCGGCGACGAAATGCCGGACGAGCTTGGTCGCGATGAAATTCGCGGTCGACGGATGCCGGGCGATGTCGGCGAGCGCCGTCTCGCCCTGAGCCAGCCCCGTCGGCTCATAGGTCTTGCCGAGCAGCACTTGCGGCCCGGGCTGGTGCGCATTGACGTTGAAGGCGAAAGAGCCGGGTGTGCCGAGCCCGCCTTGCCTTCCGGCAAAGGTCCAGCCCGTGATGATGCGCGCAAGCGAGGTGACGTCCTCCTGCGTGTAGCCGCCGCCGACGCCGAGCGTATGCAGCTCCATGATCTCGCGCGCGAGATTTTCGTTCAGCCCGCGCTTGCGGTTTTGCCCCGCGCGCGAGTCCGGCCCGAGCGATTGCTGGTTGTCGAGGAAGAACAGCATGGCCGGATGCTGCTCGACCGCCTTGAGCATGTCGGCGAAGCGCCCAAGCACGTGCGGGCGGATCGCCTCGCGCTCGAACGCGCCGGCCCAGATCCGCGCCAGCTCGCCCTTGCTCGCGGAGATGCAGAAATGGTTGGACCAGAACACGACCAGCCGCTCGGTGAAGCCGCACTCGACCAGCGTGGCACGCTGCAAGCGCGCCAGCGCCTCGGCACGAAAGGTTTTCTGGATCACGTTGAGCGGCTGCGGCGCCGGCTTGGCGGCCGGCGGTGCGGCCATGTTCGGCTGCATGGTCTCGGGCTTCGCCGCAGTGTCGGCCGGCTTCGCATCGGTCATCTGGCCGGCGATCTCGGTCGCAGCCGTGTTCAGCGAGAGATTGCGCCGCGGTCCGGGCTTCTGATTGGCCGGCGGCTGTGGCGGCGTTTCGGGCGGCGTCCCGGCCTTGGCGGCGGCCTCACGCGCCTGCTTGACCTCGTCCTGATAGGCGAACACGGCCTGGCCGAGCTGCGGCGTCGATTGCAGGCCGGGCGCCTCCAGCAGCACGCCGTTGGGGCGCGCCAGTTCCGCCTTCACGAAACCGCGCGGATCGGACGCCGCGTTGATCAGATCGCCGGATGCCCCGCCGCGGGCGCCGAAGCCGAAACGGTTGAGCGCAACGAGGGCGGCTTGCGAATCGCGGGCCATCGATTTGTCCTTCGCGGATTGCCAACCGCTTTCCTGGTCTGTGCGCGGCGGATAATATACCGCAGCGGGAGATGAACCCGACATGAAAATGACGACACAGCTTTTGCGCAAATCATGACAATTCCGAAGGAATCCCCAATGCAGGAACCGCGCCGCCTCGCCTGTTCCCGCTGCGGCACCGAGTTCGGCTGCGACCTCTCCGGCACCTGCTGGTGCGCGGAGGAAACTGCGCGACTACCGATGCCGGTGAAGGGCGAGGATTGTCTGTGCCGGGAGTGTCTGCGCAAGGCGGCGGCGGAGGCGAGTGCGGCAGGTTAGACGCGAGAGCGTGCCATTTTATCACTGTCGTCCCGGCGAAGGCCGGGACCCATAACCACAGGGAGATCTTTGGCGAAGACTCGTCGCTCGGTACTCCGACCATTCGCAACGGATAGGTCACGCGGTATGGGTCCCGGCCCCCCGTGCGCAATTGCGCACTAGGCCGGGACGACGCTGGCGGGAGTACGCCCTACACCGCGTGCCCCGGCGATGTCCGCGCCATGCCGTCGAACGCGTCGAGCAGCTTCTCGCGCCACGCATAGACCGGATCGTCCGCCTCCAGCAGCTTGAACGGGCTCACCACCCGCGCCCACTGAAAACCGCCGAACACGATGTAGTCGGCGTAGTTCGGCGCGCTGCCGCCAAGATAGGCTTGCGTCTTGAACGTCTGCCGCATGACTTCGAGAGATTTGCGGAAGGCAACCACGCCGGCATCGCGGCTGGTCATGATCTCTTCCAGCGTCTTGCCGCCAAAGCGCGCTTCGCGCGAGCTGCGGAAATAGGCCGCATCGGCGTCGGCGAGATTCTTCGGGATGTCGGCGATGATCAGCGGAAAGATGCCGCCGACGATGGCGATGTCGCCGAAGGCGTTGATCATGCGCGCCATGGCGCGGCCGCCCTCGCCGCCGAACAGCGACGGGCGATCCGGAAAGGTGTCTTCGAGATAGTTCGCGATCGCCCAGGAATCGACGACGGGCTTGTCATCGTGCAGGAGCACCGGGACCTTCTCCGAGCCGTGCGGCGCGATCGCGCTCTTTTCGGTGAAGCGCCAGGGCAGCGATTCCGCCGCCAAGCCCTTGTGCGCCAGCGCCATCCGCGTGCGCCAGCAATACGGGCTGAAGGGGCGCGCGGCGTCGGTGCCGACGAGTTCGAACAGTTTCAGCGACATGGCTGGTGCTCCGTCATTGCAAACGCAGCGAAGCAATCCAGACTGCCGCCGCGGAGACATTCTGGATTGCTTCGCTGGCGCTCGCAATGACGATGTGGAGAGAGATGCGCGCAACAATCTCGGTCGTCATGCCCCGCCACCGGGTCTCGCCTTTGGCGAGCCCGATGACAGGCTCCGGCGGGGCATCCAGTACGCCGCGGCGGTCGTGAGATACATTGCTGCTGGTGTTTACTGGATCATCCGCCTGCGCGGATGATGACAGCGAGGGCGCGGGGAGAGGCGAAGAAACTACCGCCCGTTAGTTCGCAAAAACCTTTCGCCATCCTCGGTCACCGCGATGACCAGCCCGAGACCGGCAACCGTCTCGCGCGCAACGTAGCCGCGGTCGGCGGCGTCTTCCCAGATGGTGAGGCGCGGGCACGAGGTTCTCCAGGTCGAAACCACCTCGGCATAGGCACGCGGCTCGCGCGCGACCCATTCGACGAAGTCCAGCACCAGCGGATCGGCGTTACAGCTCATTGCAAACCTCCCTTGTCGAAGGCCGCCAGCACCGGGGTCCGAACCAGGAGCCAGCCGCCATAGGCGACGTAGTAGCAGGCGATGGTGGTAATCAGCTTGTTCGACCAGGCGATGAATTGCTGGTCGGTCATGGCTTCGAGAATGCGGCGCGCCAGCGTGGTGCCGAGCATGGAAGCTGCGATCGCGACGCCGGCGAGCACGGGATCGAGGCTCGCCGCCTGGTCGATGATGCCGCCGAAATAGATCAGCTTGGTGAAATGGCTGACGAGCTGGCACATCGCCTTCGTCGCCACCTTCTCGCGCCGGCCGAAATCGCCGCCGAGGAAGAAGGTGTCGAGCAGCGGGCCCGACACGCCGGTCATCAGCATCAAGCCCATGCAGATCGTGCCATAGACGGTGCCCTGCCAGAGCCTGTCGGGGTCCGGCTTGATGTTCGTCGGCAGCAGCCGCGCCATGAACGGGGTGATGCCGAGCAGCAGCAGCGCCGTCGGCTTATCAGGCACGTAGCGGGTGAGCGACCAGGCCGCGAGCGCGATGGCAGCGCCGACCATATAGTTCGCGACCGGCCGCCAGCGGATATGCGCGCGCCACAGGAACGCTCGCCAGCCGTTCGAGGCCATCTGCGTGATCGCATGCAGCACCATCGCGGTGGGCAGCGGCATCAGGGCCAGCAGCACGCCGATCAGGATCAGCCCACCCGCCATGCCGAACAGCCCCGACAGGAACGCGGTGGCGACCATCAGCAATCCAAGGGCAGCGATCATGATGGGCGTCACGTGGGGAATCTCCTGTAGGACGGTCAGGGACATAGGCTGCTTCACTCCCTCTCCCCGCCTGCGGGGAGAGGGTGGGGTGAGGGGGAGCCTCCGTGGGGACGGTAGCAGTTGGACTCGCGGAGGCTCCCCCTCACCCGCCACGCTTCGCGTGTCGGCCTCTCCCCGCACGCGGGAGAGGCGAAGGGGAACGTGCCTCGCTTGCCCCCTTCGCGCAAACTGAGTTATCTTGCCCTGGCATCAGCTTTCCTGAGGGTCGGTCATTTGCGGCGGCTGCTGTTTCTCAACGGCATTAAGGCATTCGAGGCGGCGGCGCGGACCGGCAGCTTTGCTGCGGCGGGCGTCGAGCTCAACGTGTCGGCGGCCGCCGTCAGCCGCATGGTGCATCTGCTCGAAGAGCGGCTCGGCGTCGCGCTGTTCGAGCGCAAGGCCAACAGGCTGGTGCTGACGCAGGCGGGCCGCGCCTATCAGAGCGGGCTAACGCCGATCTTCGATGCGCTGGCCAGCCTCACCGCGCAGGTGACGGCGCCCTCCAGCGTGCGCGTGCTCACCATCGGCGTCGGCCACACCTTTGCGATGCGCTGGCTGATCCCGCGCCTGTCGGAGTTTCGCAACGAGGAGCCCGACATCGAGGTGCGCTTCACCACCGGCGGCGCATCGGTGCCGTTCGGCGAGGACTGGAGCTGCGGCATCAAGCTCGGCACCGGCGACTGGCCCGGGCTCGTCGCCGAACCGCTGTTCGCCGGCGACCTCACGCCGGTCTGCGTGCCCCGTCTCGCCGCCTCATTGAAGCGGCCGGCCGATCTCAGGGGACCCAGCCTGATCCGCGTCGCGCATTCAGCCGAGGACTGGCCGATCTGGCTGAAGGCCGCCAACCTCGCGCGGATCAATGCGCGCGGGCCCGAGTTCCAGTTCTACGGCCAGGCACTCCAGGCCGCCGCCGACGGGCTCGGCATCGCCATGGGCATCCGGCCCTATATCGACGACGATCTCGCCGCCGGACGCCTGGTGGCGCCGTTCGACCTCTCGGTGCCCAAGGGAATGCGCTGGTACCTGGTCTATCGCAGCTTCCAGACCGAGCAGCGCGATTTCGCCGCGTTCCGCCGCTGGATCATGCGCGCGGCGTCGGAACCTGCCGCCCGCCCAGTGAGGCGGACCGGCCGCACCACCACGCGGAACTGACATTCAGCGGTTCCGCCGGCAAAAAACCCCGTCCATTGTGAACGGCTTCACATCCTGAAATCCGCAAACGTGGTCCCCTGACCCTCCAACAAGGCACTCGAGCAAGAGACTCGAACTAGACACTCTGGGGACTACCAATGACGACCATCTACGACGGCTTTGACATCGAATCCTTCGAAGCTGGCAAGGGACTGTGGCACGCCCGCATCCGGCGCGCCGATTTCAGCCCGGTTGCCATCGACGGCGTGCTGTTTCCGGCCATGGAAGTCGGCTTCGCCTGGCCCGATCGCGACGCCGCGATCGCCGACGCCAAGCACCATATCGATCGCTTCCGCCGGCGGGCGGACGACAACGACGACGAATGATCGGTCAGGGACAGCGCGCAAAAGGGGAACCGGTCATGTCAGTCATCGAATTCGACGACGCAACACGGCCTCGGATCTACGACCGCACCGTCCTGTCGAATTGTCCGGAATGCGACGGCGATCTCGCTGTGGTCCGCGTGATCGGCGGCCGCGCCGGGTGCGAGTACTGGACCATGCGCTGCACCGGTTGCGGCGGGATCCACCTCGACATCCTCAAGCCGCACCGGGCGGCCGGGGACGACGAGGGCCCGCCGCCGGTGGCGTGATCCTGCGCCTGCTGCCAACCTGCTGTCAGCAGCTTGAGCACGGACGGGCATTCGCCCTTTCCTGAGGGGCGGACTCGTCCCATATTCGCCTCATGGCGAAGAAACCTGCATTCTCCGAAAAATCCGGCAAATCCCCCAAATCCAAAGCCCCGAACTCGAAGGCGCATCGCCCTGACGTGCAGCCGATCGGGCCGGCGCTGGCCGAGCTGCTCAATCCCGCCATCAACCGCGGCGATGCCGGGCTTGGATCAGGCACCGGCCTCCAGCCGCCGCCGGACAATTCGCGCGACCGCCGCGCCGGAGGCGAGGCCGCCGCGCATCGCGCGCGGGCCTCCACGCCGAAGGACTTCCCCAGCGACCGCCCGGCGGGACTGGACGAGGCGCCGCAGGCCAATTACGGCACCGCGGCCACGATCCCGACGCTCGATCCGGAACTGGCGCGGCAGCTTGGTCTGCCCACCGAGGAGGACGATGCCGAGGCGCTGGCGCGGCCGCCGCGCTCCAAGATGGAGGCGCTGGGCGTCAAGGCGACCGCGGATGCGCTGGAGTCGCTGATCCGCGAGGGCCGGCCGGAGTTCCGCAAGGACGACGGCTCCATGAAGGTATGGACGCCGCACCGGCCGCCGCGGCCGGAAAAGTCCGAAGGCGGCGTGCGCTTCGAGATCAAGTCGCACTACGAGCCGCGCGGCGACCAGCCGACCGCGATCGCCGAGCTGGTCGAGGGCATCGAGCGCAACGACCGCTCGCAGGTGCTGCTCGGCGTCACCGGCTCCGGCAAGACCTACACCATGGCCAAGGTGATCGAGGCGACGCAGCGCCCCGCGCTGATCCTGGCGCCGAACAAGACGCTGGCCGCCCAGCTCTACGGCGAGTTCAAGAACTTCTTTCCCGACAACGCGGTCGAGTATTTCGTCTCGTATTACGACTACTACCAGCCGGAAGCCTACGTTCCGCGCACCGACACCTATATCGAGAAGGATTCCTCCATCAACGAGCAGATCGACCGCATGCGCCATTCGGCGACGCGCGCGCTGCTCGAACGCGACGACGTCATCATCGTCGCCTCGGTGTCCTGCATCTACGGTATCGGCTCGGTCGAGACCTACACCGCGATGACCTTCGCGCTGAAGAAGGGCGAGCGCATCGACCAGCGCCAGCTCATCGCCGACCTCGTCGCGCTCCAGTACAAGCGCACCCAGGCCGACTTCACCCGCGGCACTTTCCGGGTGCGCGGCGACGTCATCGACATCTTCCCGGCGCACTATGAGGACCGCGCCTGGCGCGTGAATCTGTTCGGCGACACCATCGAGACCATCGAGGAGTTCGATCCGCTTACCGGCCACAAGCAGGACGAGCTCGAATTCATCAAGATGTACGCCAACTCGCACTATGTAACGCCGCGCCCGACGCTGGTGCAGGCGATCAAGTCGATCAAATCGGAATTGAAGCAACGGCTCGACCAGCTGCACGACCAGGGCCGCCTTTTGGAGGCGCAGCGGCTGGAGCAGCGCACCACCTTCGATCTCGAGATGATGGAGGCGACGGGAAGCTGCGCCGGCATCGAGAACTATTCGCGCTATCTCACCGGGCGCCGCCCCGGCGAGCCGCCGCCGACGCTGTTCGAATACGTGCCCGACAACGCGCTGATCTTCGCCGACGAAAGCCACGTCACCGTCCCGCAGATCGGCGCCATGTTCCGCGGCGACTTCCGCCGCAAGGCGACGCTGGCCGAATACGGCTTCCGCCTGCCCTCCTGCATGGACAACCGCCCCTTGCGCTTCGAGGAGTGGGACATGATGCGGCCGCAGACCGTCGCGGTGTCGGCGACGCCGAGCGGCTGGGAGCTGAACGAGAGCGGCGGCGTGTTCGTCGAGCAGGTCATTCGCCCGACCGGGCTGATCGATCCACCCGTCGACATCCGCCCTGCCCGCACCCAGGTCGACGATCTCGTCGGCGAGGTGCGCGCCACCGCGCAGGCCGGCTATCGCTCGCTGATCACGGTGCTGACCAAGCGCATGGCGGAGGACCTCACCGAATATCTGCACGAGCAGGGCATTCGCGTCCGCTATATGCACTCGGACATCGACACCATCGAGCGCATCGAGATCATCCGCGACTTGCGGCTCGGCGCCTTCGACGCGCTGGTCGGCATCAACCTCTTGCGGGAAGGCCTCGACATTCCCGAATGCGCGCTGGTCGCCATTCTCGATGCCGACAAGGAAGGCTTTTTGCGCAGTGAAACGTCCTTGATTCAGACCATCGGCCGCGCCGCCCGCAACGTCGACGGCAAGGTGATCCTCTATGCCGACCAGATGACGGGGTCGATGGAGCGCGCCATCGCGGAAACCAACCGGCGTCGCGAAAAGCAGGTCGAGTACAACACCGCCAACGGCATCACGCCGGAGAGCGTGAAGAAGCAGATCGGCGACATCCTCAACTCCGTCTACGAGCGCGACCACGTGCTGGTCGAGGTCGGCGGTCACGACATGACCGACGACGTCATCTCGATCGGCCACAACTTTGAAGCCGTGCTGGCCGATCTCGAAACGCGCATGCGCGAGGCCGCCGCCGATTTGAACTTCGAGGAAGCCGCGCGCCTGCGCGATGAAGTCAAGCGCCTGCGCGCCACCGAGCTCGCGGTCGTGGACGACCCCACCGCAAAACAGCGCACCGTGCAGGGCAAGGCCGGCGCCTACGCGGGCACCAAGAAATACGGCGACGCCGCCAACCTGCCCGTCAGCGCCATGAAGAAGAAGACCGTGAGCTCGGCGCTGAAAGCCAGCGGCGGCGGCAGCGGCTCGAAGGTGCACAAGCCACATCTCGACGAGATGCATGGCCCGGAATCGCTACCCTACCGCGAGAAGCCGAGCCTGCCGGCAAAGCCGTTCGGCAGCACGAGCCGGATCATCCAGCCGACCGACTCAAGGCAGTCGGGGCCGGAGTTCGGGCCCACCCCGCGCTCCAGCGGCGGCGCGCCTGGGCATCGCGGCGGGTGGAAGAAGAGGTAGGCGGCGCAGTATCACCCGCGCCAGTCGTGGCTATGGATTCCGGGCTCGCCGCTTTGCGGCGCCCCGGAATGACGAGGGAGAGGTATGCCCCTCACCCCACGCTCGCCGTCACCACCGCCATCACCGACAGCAGCAGCACGATGGTCACGAGCTGGAGCGAGGCGACCGGCTGGGTGCGCCAGGCCGTGATCTTGTCGGACAGCGACAGATGGGCTTCGAAGAATTTCGGTTCGTAGACGGTCTTGAAGACAGCGGGGAAGCTCGGGCCGAGGGTCACGGCCAGCAGCGCGTGCATCAGCGAGGCGATAGCGACGAAGATGGCGACGCCGGGGTCGCCGGAGAGGTCGTGTTCGCCGCAGAGCTTGAGCAGGAAGGCGGCGGCGGCGAAGGTCGGGAAGCTCTGGAGGATCGCGGTCAGCGCAAGGCCTTCGAGCGCGTTGTGGAGGAGGGACTTTCTCGCGGCGGCGATGGTGGCCATGGCATGTCTCCGTGATGACATGCGGATGATGGTAGCCACAACGTCGTAAGGGAGATGTGAGATGGCTCACGCACCGTATCGGAGCAGCGCAGGAGCAAGCGGCATCAAAGCTGGCGGAAGAAGACGAAATAGATTGCGAGGCCAATCGTCGAGAACGACAGCAGCACGCCGAGCCAATTGTATTTGACGCCCTGCGAACGGGAGGCGTTTCCCACGAAAGCGATGAGGGCATATAGAAACAGGATTGCGAGAACGAGACCCCACAAGAACTTCCCGAAATCCATCGCCCCTCGCCCGATTCAACCCTAGCGCTTGCGAATAGGAACTTACCATCGGAGCGCGCCCGATCAAAGGCGGGGGGAGCGAAATTTTCCGCGGCGCTACAGCCTGCCCTGCCCGTTCACCTGGCTCTGCTGTTGCCGCTGCCTTTCCTGTTCCTTCGCATGATGCCGGCCGTAGAGGCAGCCGGCGGCGGCGCCGAGAACGCCGTGATGGCCGGCATAGTGGCCGGCGACGCCGCCGACGACGGCGCCCTTGATGCAGCCCTTCGCGTTGGCGGTGGAGGTAGCGCCGAGCACGAGAAGGGCGGCGGCGACGGCTAGAAGCGGGGATTTCATGGATCGATGTCTCCGGATGCGGTGTCGGCGTCTCAACGGGCGCGGGCGCATCGCGGTTCCACGCGCCTGCGCGGCCACGGCATTGCGCATTGGTCCACACGCCTCGCGCCGGGCAGCCGAATGCAGCGTGAATTCGAGCAGGCGCGCGGCCGCTCAACCCGTAATTGCAGCCATGAACCTGGCATTGCGCTTGCGCGTCAAATCGACTGCAACACCCCTGTGGTTTTGCGGATTGCCGCTGCGCGAAACCGCGCGTTAGCGTTGCGCAACGCCACGCGGCCAATGAGGACGGGCGGAATGACGGTCGAGAAGCTCAATCGCCAGCGCGTCGTGCATCTGCTCGACGCCTTCGCGCTCGGCGACATCGAGGCCGCGCTGTCGTGCTGCACCGACGACGTCGACTTCCTCACCCACGCGCCGATCGACATCCTGCCGCACATGGTGCCGCGCCACGGCAAGGCCGAATTGCGCACACTCTGGCAGACGGTCTGGTCGCGCTATTCGGAAGTCCGCTACAAGGCGCCGCACATCGTCGCCGAGGGCGACGAGGTCGCCACCTACATGCACGCCTATTTCAGGAAGCGCAGCAACGACCGCGTCGTGCAGTTCGACATCGCGGTGTTCTACACCTTCCGCAACGGACAGGTGGCGCAGATCCGCGAGATCATCGATTCCTACGATCTGGTGCAGCAGGTGCTGGAGCGCGAGATCGGGCCGCTGATCGTGGGAGCGGGGGTGGACGGGGGCTGAGGCAACCGCGACCTCACCTGCTTGCCGTCTTCTCGGTGTCGTCCTGGCGAAAGCCAGGACGACATTGAAGGCGCCTGCTGGCGCTGCGGGACGATGCGATCGCGATCGAACGGGAACCCGCACCCGGCAGGGACCGGAAGATTACGGGGTTCTGTTGTAAATCTCACAAAACTCGGTCAATTGTGCATTGCGAAAACGTGAATTGCGTTTCGGCCGAAATCTCCTATTTTGTTCGTATACAAATGAGTTGAACGGCCCCGCGGCACGTTTCCGGTGCATCGGGCTGTTCTCCGTTTTTCGCAAACCAGCTTCAGGACTGCCCAAAATGACAGAGCACAGCCTCTGGCGTTTCTCGCGCGCATTGCACCGCGCGATCAACGACCGGCATTTCGAGGATATCGAGGCCCTGATCGACGAGGACGTCGAATGGGCGCTCTACGGCCCGATCGACATGTTTCCGTTCCTCGGCGCGCGCCAGGGCAAGGACGCCGTGCTCGACGTCATCCGCCAGCTCGCCGACAATTTCCAGGTCCGCCGCTTCGACCGCGAGAGCATCATGCTCGGCGTCGATTCCGCCGCCTCGATGCTGCGCTATTCGCTGACGGCGCTGGATTCCAACAAGCCGATTTCCTTGCGGGTCGCGCAGTTCGCCCAGTTCAGGGCGGGCAAGCTCGTCAGCTTGCGCGTGCTGATCGACACCTTCGACCTGGTCGAGCAGGCACTCGGCCGCGCCATTCATCTGCCGAAGATGAGTAGCGTCGGCTGAGGGGAGACGCCAACGGGCCCCGCTCTTCGGGACCGATGACGATGCGTGGCGCGACGTCCTGGCCTCCAGCCCCGCCGGATGCCGTCGTGCCGGAAGCCCGTCATCGGGCGCGCGCCTTTCGCGCGGCCCGTTGGTTCGCCATTCTAGTTGTTTGAGCATGATCTCCGCGCAAACGCGTTCCGCGTTTGTCGCGAGGGAAAACCGCTGCACACTTTGCGCTGGCGCGGCCCTTCGGGTCCGGATCATGCTCTGGGCGAGGCGAGCCGCCACAATTTCGCAACGATAGATCAGCATCCTTTGCGTGGAATGGCGCATGGTCATTGCGGAAGGCCGATATATATTATCGGAGCATGCGCTGGGGTTCGCGGGCAGGACGATGGAATTCTCGACAGGTTTCGGCTGGACCAGGCTGCCGGTGCTGGCGGCCGCGTTCATTTTGGGCTCGGTTCTGACGGTTTCGGCGCAGATCATTCCGCCCTTTTCCCCACCCGCGGCCACGCCCGACGACGAGGCCGAGGCAGCCGAAGCCCCCGACGTCAACGACCCCGACGTGCTCAAAGGCATCGACGTCGACAAGCTCGACTGGAGCCAGCTCGCGATCGACGCCGGCACGCTCAACGACCTCATCGCCGCCAAGAAGCGCGCGCAGGCCGCCGCCAATGACGGGATGAACTGGTCGTCGAACGCCAAAGCCAACGGCTCCTCGGCGGTGACGGTGAAGCAGTCGGTCTCCTCGTTCTGGGACGCCCGCATCGGCGCCGACATGACGGTGACGAGCGAGCCGCGGACCATGTCCGAGCTCTTGGCGCAGAAGGCCGCCAATGGCGGCAGCCTGCCGCAATCCTCCGGCAGCGCCTGGGCGGCCGCGACCGCGCCGGGCGCGGGCCCGATCTGGGACAAGACGGCGGTGGAAGCCCGCGTCGATCCCGGCGCCGAGCAGAGCAAGATCGGCGCCTCCCTCACCAAATCGATGCCGCTGTCGGGCGACACGTCGCTGACGCTCCAGAACGGCTACAGCGTCAACCAGCAGGGCACGACCGCGGTCCCCGGCATCGGCGGTCACATCACCCGCAACTACGAGACCGATCAGTCCGCCAAGGTCACCCTCACCGATACCGGCACCAGCATCACGGCAGGCCAGACGCTGTCGACCACCGACGACAAATGGCTGCGCAAGTTCGGCGCCGAGCAAAAGCTGTTCGACAATGTCACCGTCTCCGGCTCGGTCGGCGAGACCTCGCAGGGCGCGATCAACAAGAGCCTGACGGCGGGGTTCAAGAAGAGCTGGTAGTCGCTAACCCAGCGCCTCACTCCCTCCCCTCATCCTGAGGAGCGCTCCAAAGGAGCGCGTCTCGAAGGATCGAGGCCCCCGCTGCGAGAGCCGGGCCTGCATGGTTCTCGCGGCGATGCGAAGCATCGTCCGCTACGCGCGCGAAGAGCGCGCTCCTCACCATGAGGGGACATGTCTGTCGTCGCCGCAGCCGTCGTTCAGACATTCCTAACCATACGCCACGGCAAAACCCCCGAATGGTCCGCCCTTGCCGCATCTTGGCCCAGTTACGGTCAAAATCCGACGCCCTGATGCGGATTGCCTTACAGACATCGTCGTGCGGGGGACACTCGCGCTGCGCTCAACGCGAACAGGGGAACAACGATGAACGCCATTCGTCCGGACAAGATCGAAGCCGCTGAGACCGAGACCGTCGTCGACAGCAATCTCGCCGCGGTGACGGAAGTCGAAGCCGGCATCCGTGACTTCGTCCGCAACGACATCGCCTATCTGCGCCGTCCGGCGGCGACGACCACCGACGCACCGGCGCTCGATCCGAGCGCGGAGGCCACCGTCACCAACGTCAACTCGCTGATCCAGCGCGTCGCCGGCACCTCGCTCGCCGAGATCGAGAACCTGATCTCCGAACTCGAGAGCCTGCGCGACCTGCTCCATGCCGAAGGCCAGCGCGTCCAGCGCGAGATCTCCGGCTACGCCCAGCTCAGCCAGGCCGCGATGAAGTCGACCCGGATGATCGCCGACAACGTCGCGCAGTGGAAGCGCGCCGCCGACGGCCTGCGCAACAGCTGATCGGTCAGCACCAGGCATCACCGGCCGCCGCGTTCCGAAAGGGGCGCGGCGGTTTTGATTCTGGGGGTGTGATGGGTGCGCGCACGCTCCTCACGCTAGGCGTCATCACCCGCGAAGGCGGGTGATCCAGTATTCCAGAGACAGTGAGGCAAGAGCCGAGAGGCCGCGGCGTGCTGGATGCCCCGGTCAAGCCGGGGCATGACGGCGGAGGATTTGGCTTTGAACCCTCCGCCCCTTCCCGGCGACCAATGCCAAGCCCCCGCAGCCTTGCGGCCGGGCCCGGGGGATATTTCAGATGGAAAGCATTCGGCCCGACACCACGGACCCCATACCGCTGCGCCCCGCGCCGAACCAGTTCGGCACGATCATGCTGCGCTTCGTTGGATTATTGGCGGTTGCGATCGCGGTGCTGGCGTTCGTCTATAGCCGCTGAGCGGAGGCCGGACGCCGGCCCCGAAAGTTAACGAAGTCTTACCGGGCAGCTTCCACGGTCGAGGCTTCCAGGGTGTAGGCGCCATCGGCATAGCCCTTCACCACCATGCCGGCGACCAGCATCACGGCCAGCGTCGCGGTAGCAAAGATAAATCCAACAAACTTGAGTGCGCCGCGGTCAGCCATGGTCCTCGTCCCCTATCCTCTGCCTATTCGTTCAAATAGACAGCGACAGGTTCATAATTGGTTAGCAACTCGATGGTTCCGCCAACTGCTTCGCGGGTAACCATGTTGCGCAGGCTTATGGCAGCCGTCCGGAATAGCGTCCATAGCGCGCGGGCAACACTTGCGCGCTCTTTTCAGCCGTTCATCTTGGAACTGATCTAACCCGTCTTCCGCATCGGCACGAAGGCGCTGGCGGTGATGGCGTAGACCTCTTCGCCGCGCTGGTTGGTGCCGGTGGTGCGGGCCGTCAAAATGCCCCAGCCGGGGCGCGAGGCGGAGGTGCGCTTGTCGATGACGACATTGGCGTAAGAGACGGTGTCGCCGGCGAGCACCGGCCTGATCCAGCGCAGGTCGCGAAAGCCCGGTGACGGGCCCCACACCGCGACCTCCTCGCCGCGCTCTGCGGCCTCCCGCGCCAGGCGTTGGCCGTCCGCGACAAGCAGGCTCATGCAGGCCGAGCCAACATGCCAGCCCGAGGCCGCAAGCCCGCCGAACAGCGAGTTCTTGCCCTCCTCCTCGTCGAGGTGAAAGCGCTGCGGGTCGAACTTTGCAGCGAAAACCTTGATCGACTCCGCCGTGAACGTATAGGCGCCGATCTCGCGGCGATGGCCGATCTCGATGTCCTCGAAGAACCGCATCAGACCGCCCCCTCGCGCCGCTTGATCAGGATCGGCGAGGTCATCTCGCACAGCGCCTGTCCCGTCGCGTTGCGCACGGTGCATTTGAACTTGACGATGCCAAGCTCGGGGCGGCTCTTCGACGTGCGCGCCTCCAGCACATCGACGTCAAGCATGAGGTCGTCGCCGGGCCTGAGCGGCGACAGCCAGCGCACCTCGTCGACGCCGGGCGAGCCGAGCGAGGCGGCACGGGTGATGAAGCCGTCGGCCATCATCCGCATCATCAGCGAGCAGAGGTGCCAGCCTGAGCCGGACAGGCCGCGCAGCATGCTTTGGCTGGCGGCGTTCTCGTCCAGGTGCATCGGTTGCGGATCGAACTCGGCGGCGAAGGCCAAGATCTCGTCGCGGGTGACATGGCGCGGGCCGAACGTTCCAAACCGGCCGGGCGGGAAATCTTCGAAGGTCAGGGTCATCTTGGGATTGCTGGCGGAAATGACAGATTGTGGCCGCACTTTGCGGCAATCTCAACCCGCCGGCCCGCATGGCTCGTGCTACATTCGACGCGGCGATCCTGGCCTTGAGTCGGATCAACCGAGGGCCGAAGCCCGATTTGACAAGGCCCGATTTGTCCTGGGGAGAGCGATGTTTTCATTCAGCGACCTGTTTCAGTGGGACCGCTTCATCACGCCGACGATCATCAAGACCTTCTACTGGCTGGTGATCGCGCTGATCTGCCTTTTCGGCCTCTCCGGCATCTTCTCAGGGCTCGCCGCGATGGCGATCAGCCCGTTCGGCGGCTTCCTGGTGCTGCTGTCGTCGATCGCGAGCGTCGTCGTCGGCATCGTGTTCTCGCGCATCGTCGCGGAACTGATCCTGATCGTCTTCCGCATCAACGAGCATCTCGGCGCGATCCGGGACCAGGGCGGCGGGATGAAGTGAGGCTCGTCATTCCGGGGCGCGCGTAGCGCAAGCCCGGAATCCATCAAGCCTCAGGGTACGCGGACAAATGGATTCCGGGCTCGCGCCAAGAGGCGCGCCCCGGAATGACAACGAGACCTTACGTATTGAACCGGAAATGCATCACGTCGCCGTCGGCGACGACGTATTCCTTGCCTTCGAGCCGCAGCTTGCCGGCATCGCGGGCGCCGGCCTCGCCGCCGAGCGCGACGTAGTCGTCATACGCGATCGTCTCGGCGCGGATGAAGCCCTTCTCGAAGTCGGTGTGGATCACCCCGGCCGCGCCCGGCGCCTTGGTGCCGCGATAGATGGTCCAGGCACGCGCTTCCTTCGGGCCCACCGTGAAATAGGTGATGAGGTCGAGCAGCGTGTAGCCGGCGCGGATCAGGCGGTCGAGGCCGGCCTCTTCGAGACCCAGCGTCTCCAGGAAGTCTGCGCGCTCTTCACGCGAAATGGTGGCGATCTCGGATTCGATCTTGGCGGAGATGACGACAGCGACGGCGCCTTCCTTGGCAGCCTGCTCCTGCACCGCCTTCGAGAACGAATTGCCTGTCGCGGCCGAGCCTTCCTCGACATTGCAGACATAGAGCACGGGCTTGGACGAGAGCAGGCCGAGCATCCCGAAGGCACGCTCCTCCTCCGCCTTGCGCTCGACGAGGCGTGCGGGCTTGCCCTCGCGCAGCAGCACCAGCGTGCGGTTGACGAGGTCGAGCTGTTCCTTGGCGTCCTTGTCGTTGCCCTTGGCCTTCTTGCTGAGGTTGTCGACGCGCTTCTCGAGGCTGTCGAGGTCGGCGAGCATCAGCTCGGTCTCGATGGTCTCGATGTCGGCGAGCGGGGCGATCTTGCCCTCGACATGGGTGATGTCGGAATCTTCAAAGCAGCGCACGACATGCGCGATGGCGTCGACCTCGCGGATGTTGGCGAGGAACTGGTTGCCGAGGCCCTCGCCCTTGGAGGCGCCGCGCACCAGGCCCGCGATGTCGACGAAGGTCAGCCGGGTCGGAATGATCTGACCGGACTTGGCGATCGCCGCGAGCTTGTCGAGCCGCGGATCGGGCACGGCGACCTCGCCGACATTCGGCTCGATGGTGCAGAACGGATAGTTCGCGGCTTGCGCCGCGGCCGTCTCGGTCAGCGCGTTGAACAAGGTCGATTTGCCGACATTGGGCAACCCGACGATCCCGCATTTAAATCCCACGAGCGCTATTCCTTGCCGTTGTCGTCCTTGGTCAAAAATCCCTTCGCCTGCATAGCAAGATGCACCCTGTTGGCGAAGGTCGCGTCCGTGCCCTTGGCGATCAGCGCGGCGTGCTCGGCGACCGCGCCGCAGAGCGTCGCCACCCAGTCGTTGTCGGCCTTGGCGAAGTCCGACAGCACGTGGCCGTGCACCAGTTCCTTGACGCCGGGATGACCGATGCCGAGCCTGACACGGCGGTAGTCGTTGCCGATATGCGCCGAGATCGAACGCAGACCGTTGTGGCCGGCGATGCCGCCGCCGATCTTCACGCGCACCTTGCCCGGCGGCAGTTCGAGCTCGTCATGGAACACGGTGACGTCGCCAGGGGCGATCTTGAAGAAGCCTGCCGCCTCCTGAACGCTGCGGCCGGATTCATTCATGTAGGTCGTCGGCTTGAGCAGGATCACGCGCTCAGTGCCGAGCGCGCCTTCCGAGGTCTCGCCCTGAAACCTGCGGCGCCATGGCGAGAAACCATGACGCCGCGCGATCTCGTCGACGGCCATGAAGCCGATATTGTGCCGGTTACGTGCGTATTTCGCGCCGGGATTGCCGAGCCCAACAAAGAGTCGCATGACGCGGCGCGCCCCTCGCTCGGCGCGCGATCAGGGACCGCGCGCCAGCCTTGAGAGATTACTTCTTCTTGTCGCCGCCGGCGGGAGCCTTGGCAGCTGCTGCCGGAGCAGCCGCGCCGGCCGCCGGAGCAGCCGCACCAGCCGCCGGAGCCGCCGCAGCGCCCGGAGCCGCACCACCAGCCGCGGCCGCAGCAGCAGCCTTCTGCTCTTCGGCGTAGCCGGACGGCGGCACGATGGTGACGAGGGTCGCGTCCTCGCGGGTCAGCGCCTTCACGCCTGCCGGCAGCTTGATGTCAGCCAGATGCAGGGAGTGACCGATTTCGAGCGAGCCGACGTCGGCCTCGATGAACTGCGGGATGCTCTCGACGCCGCATTCGAGCTCGATCGCATGCGCGACGATGTTGACGGCGCCGCCGCGCTTCACGCCGGGCGAACCTTCCGCCTTCACCACGTGCAGCGGAACGCTGATGCGGATGGTGGCACCTTCGCCGAGCCGCATGAAGTCGACATGGATCGGGAAATCCTTGACCGGATCGAGGTGATAGTCGCGCGGAATCACGCGGTGCTTCTTGCCGTCGAGGTCGATGTCGACCAGCGTGGTCAGGAACCGGCCGGCGAGGATGCGCTGGCGCAGTTCACGATCGTCAACCGAGATCGGGAGCGGGGGTTGCTTGTCACCATAGATCACTCCGGGCACTTTCCCGGCGCGACGCTCAGCCCGGGCGGCCCCCTTGCCGCTCTTCGGACGTGCGGTCGCCTTCAATTCCTTGACGGTCGTCGCCATGTCGTTAAGTCCTTGTTTTTGCAAAAGTTAATGGGCCGCAGCGCGGCCCATGGCATCGTCCACAGCAAGCCTCCAGGGGTGCGGGGGCCGCGGACGTGGCGGGCTTTTACCCGGAAGACGCGGAAATGACAAGGAGAATGGGCCCCTGTCATGCCCGGGCTTGACCCGGGCATCCATCACCTAAACGGACCTTTCGAAGAGGATGGATGGCCGGGTCAAGCCCGGCCATGACGAGCGGAGGCAGCCCCCACCGATCTTCACGCCGGCCCTATCCCCCGAACTTCGCCTCCAGCGCCGTGATGCGCGCCTTCAGGGCCTCGTTCTCCTCACGCGCCAAGCGGGCCATGTCCTTGACCGCCTCGAACTCCTCGCGCTTGACCAGGTCCATGTCGCGCAGGAATTTTTCGGCCTGGGTCCGCATCACCGTGTCGAACTCGCGCTTGACGCCCTGGGCCGCACCGGCGGCGTCGTTCATCAGGCGGCCGATCTCGTCGAAAAACCGGTTGTTGGTCTGGGTCATTTCGGTCTCCTGGCAGCTCCGATAAACTTTGCGCGAACGCTCGAAAAGACAATGGCAATCCGGGCGGAACGGATCAAGGGCCGATCGGCGGTATCCTTGTCATGCCCCGGTTTCCTTGCAATCGTATTCAACGTCCCGGCATAAGAAGAATCACAGGGCGCACGAGATGATCGACCAGCAGATCGCGATTCCCACCAGGGACGGCCATACCGCAACCTTCATCACCCATCCCGAACGCGGCGGGCCGTTTCCGGTCATCCTGTTCTACATGGACGCGCCGGCGATCCGCGAAGAGCTGCGCGACATGGCGCGCCGGCTCGCGACATCAGGCTATTACGTGATGCTGCCGAACCTCTATTACCGCTCCGGCGTGATGGAGCTCGGCGCGCTGCCGACGGACCCGAACGCGCCGGAGCGCAAGCGCATGTTCGCACTGATGAGCTCGCTGACGATCCCGATGATCATGGACGACACAAGCGCGCTGCTCACCTATGCGGAGGGCCAGGCCGCCGCGAACACGAAGATGGTCGGCACCGTCGGCTACTGCATGAGCGGCCGCTACGCCATCAACGCCGCCACCCATTTCCCCGATCGCGTCAAGGCTGCAGCCTCGGTCTATGGCACGCAGCTTGCGACGGACCGGGACGACAGCCCGCATCTCGCTGCGGCCAAGACCAGGGCCGAACTCTATTTCGCCTGCGCCGAGACCGACATCTATGCGCCGACCGAGATCATCGAGAAGGTCAAGCAGGGCATGAGCGGCGCCCAAGCCGAGGTCGAGATCTATCCGGGCACCCATCACGGTTTTGCCTTCCCCAAGCGGCCGGTCTATGACCGCGACGCCGCCGAGCGGCATTGGGAGCGGCTGCTGGCGCTCTATCGCCGCAATCTCGTCTAGACATAGAAGGCGTGATGCCCTTTCTGCTCATCGACTTTCCCGCCTTCAAGCCGATCGCACTCGAGATCGGTCCGTTCGCGATCCGCTGGTATGCGCTGGCCTATATCTGCGGCATCGTGTTCGGCTGGCTCTATGCGCGCTCGCTCCTGAAGAAAGAGCGCCTGTGGGGCGGGCCGGCGCCGATGTCGCTGGTGCAGATCGACGACTTCATCCTGTGGGTCACGCTCGGCATCATCCTGGGCGGCCGCACCGGCTACGTGCTGTTCTACAATCTGCCCTTCTTCATCGATCACCCCGCCGCGATCTTCCGGCTGTGGGAGGGCGGCATGTCGTTCCATGGCGGCTTCCTCGGCTGCGTCGTCGCGGTGATGTGGTTCGCCTATCGCAATGGCATCCCGATCCTGTCGCTCGGCGACATCACCACCGCGGTCGCGCCGGTCGGGCTGCTGCTCGGGCGCATCGCCAATTTCATCAATGGCGAATTGTGGGGTCGCGCCACCGATGCGAGCCTGCCCTGGGCGATGATCTTCCCCAACGACCCGACGCAGCTGCCGCGCCATCCGAGCCAGCTCTATGAGGCCGGCATGGAGGGCCTTTTGCTGTTCACGGTGCTCGCGGTGATGATCCGCCTCGGCGCCTTGAAGCGGCCCGGCATGGTGCTGGGCGCCTTCATCCTGATCTACGGGCTGACCCGGATTGCCGGCGAGCAGTTTCGCGAGCCGGACGCTCAGCTCGGCTACCTCTGGGGCGGGTTAACCATGGGCATGCTGTTGTCGATCCCGATGCTTATTGTTGGCGGCATACTTATTGTATTGGCTATCAGGCGCGGTGCGCCGAGGCCCATCGGGGCTATCAGTTAATTCATTTCGAGAAAGCCGTCCGTGACCGACTCGCCGCTGTTGAACGAGATCAAGGCGCTGATCAAATCCTCAGGCCCCATGCCGGTCTGGCGGTACATGGAACTGTGCCTGATGCACCCGCGCTACGGCTATTACGTCTCGCGCGATCCGCTCGGGCGTGAGGGCGACTTCACCACCGCGCCCGAGGTCAGCCAGATGTTCGGCGAGCTGCTGGGACTGTGGACCGCCTCGGTATGGAAGCAGATGGGCTCGCCGCAATTCTTGCGGCTGATCGAGCTCGGCCCCGGCCGCGGCACCATGATGGCGGATGCGCTGCGCGCGCTCCGCGTGCTGCCGCCGCTCTACCAGGCGCTTCATGTCCACCTGGTCGAGGTCAATCCCGTCCTGCGCGAACGGCAGAGTGCGATGCTGTCAGGCGTGCGCCACATCGCCTGGCACGACAGCATCGACGACGTGCCCGAAGGCCCGAGCATCATCCTCGCCAACGAATATTTCGACGTGCTGCCGATCCACCAGATGGTCCGCCACGAGAATGGTTGGCACGAGCGCGTGATCGAGATCGATCCCAACGGCAAGCTTCAGTTCGGCGCGGCCCCCGAGCCGACGCCGCGCTTCGACGTGCTGCTGCCGCCCCTGGTGCGCGCCGCGCCCGTCGGCGCCGTGTTCGAATGGCGTCCCGACGGTGAGATGATGAAGCTCGCCACGCGCGTGCGCGACCAGGACGGTGCGGCGCTGATCATCGATTACGGCCATTTGCGCAGCGATGCCGGCGACACCTTCCAGGCGATCGCGCGCCACACCTTCACCGATCCCTTGAAGGCGCCGGGCCAGGCCGACGTCACCGCCCATGTCGATTTCCAGGCGCTGGCGCGCGCGGCCGAGGATGTCGGCGCCCGCGTGCACGGGCCGGTGACGCAGGGCGATTTCCTCAAGCGTGTCGGCATCGACACCCGCGCGGCCGCCTTGATGCAGAAGGCGGCGCCTGAGGTCGCCACCGACATTTCCGTGGCGCTGAAGCGCCTGACCGACACCGGGCGCAGCGGCATGGGCTCTATGTTCAAGGTGCTCGGCATCTCCGAGCCGCGGCTGTCAGGCCTTGCCGGCCTCAGCGATCTCGAACAGGCCGGAGGGAACTGATGACTCTCGCTTCGTCGCTGCTGTCGGCGGTGCCCGGCCTGCGCCATTCCTTTTTCACCCGCGAAGGCGGTGTCTCCGGCGGCATCTATGCCGCGCTGAATGGCGGGCTCGGCTCCAACGACGATCAGGCCCTCGTCGCGGAGAACCGCCGCCGCATGGCCGAGCATGTCGGCGTGGCGCCGGAACGCTTCATCAGCCTGCACCAGATCCATTCGCCCGACGTCCTGGTTGCCGAGACGCCGTGGCCGAGCGGGCCGCGGCCGAAGGGCGACGCGCTGGTGACCAAGACGCCCGGCATCGCGCTCGGCGTCTCCACCGCCGATTGCGGGCCGGTGCTGTTCGTCGATCCCAATGCGCGCGTCATCGGCTGCGCCCATGCCGGCTGGAAGGGCGCGCTGACCGGCGTGCTGGAGGCGACGATTCTAGCGATGGAAAAGCTCGGCGCCACGCGCGGCGGCATCATCACGGCGATCGGCCCGCTGATCCGGCAGGAGAGCTACGAGGTCGGCAACGAGTTCGTGGCGCGCTTCATCGAGGCGGACGCGGAGAACGCGATGTTCTTCATTCCGTCGGCGCGCGAGGGCCACGCGATGTTCGACCTCGCCGGCTTCATCCGGACACGGCTGGAGGCCGCCGGCATCCTGATGATCGACGATCTCGGCCTCGACACCTACGCCGACGAGCGCTTCTTCAGCTATCGCCGCTCGGTGCATCGCAAGGAGCCGGACTACGGCCGGCACGTTCACGCGATCGCGCTCGAGGGGTGAACACAACGGCAACCTCGTGTCATTCCAGGGCGATACGAAGCATCGAACCCGGAATCTCGAGATTCCGGGTTCGGCTCTTCGATCCGCCCCGGAATGACGGCGCGTAGACGCGATGACAGTGGTCTGTGTCGCCTCCGCCCTAGACGTTAATGCGTTTTAACGATATCGCTGCCCTCCATAATGAGGGACGCGTCATTCATCCTGGGCCGCGCGGGTTCGCGCGTGCTGGCGGTCATGCTGCTGGCGGCTGCGACCGCGCTCGGCGGCTGCGCCGGCGGGGGTGGTGCCGCCAACTCCTATGCGATGGCGCCGAGCGCCGGCTCTGGAGCGACGGTGGCCTTCGAATCGATCGACGGGCCGCCGCCGCAGGTGTTCGACCGCATGGTCGGCGTGCTCGACAGCGAATCCAAGCTGCGCAGCCTGTCCGTGGTCTCGCGCGAGGGAACGGCCGCCTACCGCGTGCGCAGCTACCTCTCCGCTCAGATCGTGCGCGGCAGGACCGTGATCGCCTGGGTCTGGGACGTCTACGACGCCAACCAGCAGCGGGCACTGCGCCTCTCCGGCGAGGAACCCACCGCCAGCAAGGGGGGCCGCGATCCCTGGGGAGCCGCCGACGACCTTGTGCTGCGGAAGATCGCCCAGGCCGGATTCAGCGGACTTTCCAACATGATCAACGGCACGCCGGAGGCGCCGGGCGCTGCTCCGGGCCTGCGCGGACCGGCGGTGGCAAGCGTGACCCCGGACGCACCGGCACCCGACATGCCGGCCTCGGCGCTCGGCTACGCCGAGCGATAACCCCCGCCAAACCACGGCCTCAAGTTGCGGCCAAGCCGTTGGCCCGACTCAGGATTTTCAAAGGGAAAACGTAGCATCCCGGGTTGCCATCGCGGCCCTCGGCCTGATATTTCCTCGCCCGTCGTAACCGTGCTTCAAGTGGGTATTCCCAGATGTTGAACGTCCTATCCAGCAAAGCGCGGGAGGAAGCGTCCATGTCGGCCAAGAACGGCTCCATCAAGCTTGTCGCCGGCAACTCCAATCCGGCTCTCGCCCAGGCCATTGCCCAAGGCCTGGACATGCCGCTGACCAAAGCGGTTGTGCGGCGCTTCGCCGACATGGAGATTTTCGTCGAGGTCCAGGAAAACATCCGCGGCTCGGATGCCTTCATCATCCAGTCGACCTCGTTCCCGGCGAACGACAATCTGATGGAACTGCTGATCATCACCGACGCGCTGCGCCGCTCCTCGGCGCGCCGCATCACGGCAGTGATCCCCTATTTCGGCTATGCCAGGCAGGACCGCCGCTCCGGCTCGCGCACGCCGATCTCGGCCAAGCTCGTCGCCAATCTGATCACCCATGCCGGCGTCGACCGCGTCATGACGCTCGACCTGCATGCCGGCCAGATTCAGGGCTTCTTCGACATCCCGACCGACAATTTGTTTGCTGCCCCCCTGATGGTGCGCGACATCCGCGAACGTTTCGACCTCTCCAAGGTGATGGTGGTATCGCCCGACGTCGGCGGCGTGGCCCGTGCCCGCGGACTCGCCAAGCGCATCAACACCCCGCTCGCCATCGTCGACAAGCGCCGCGAGCGGCCGGGTGAATCCGAAGTCATGAACGTGATCGGCGACGTCTCCGGCTACAGCTGCATTCTGGTTGACGACATCGTCGATTCCGGCGGCACGCTGGTGAACGCGGCCGACGCGCTGATCGCCAAGGGCGCCAAGGACGTCTACGCCTACATCACCCACGGCGTGCTCTCCGGCGGCGCGGCCGCCCGTATCACGAACTCCAGGCTGAAGGAGCTCGTGATCACCGACTCGATCCTGCCGACGGAAGCGGTGAGCAAGGCGCCGAACATCCGCACGCTGCCGATCGCCAGCCTGATCTCGGACGCGATCGCGCGCACCGCAGCGGAAGAGTCGGTGTCGAGCCTGTTCGATTAATTATTTCTTCGCCTCTCCCCGCTTGCGGGGAGAGGCCGGAATTCGCGCGAAGCGCGGAGTCCGGGTGAGGGGGACTCTCCGCGAGTCTCGCTCTCACCGCCCCTGTGGAGACTCCCCCTCACCCCACCCTCTCCCCGCAAGCGGGGCGAGGGAGTGCGCGACGCTTGCGTCCCTTACGACCTAGCCCCACGGGTTGTTGCCAACCGCGGCCCATGACATCATCCGGACGCCGAGTCATCTCTGCCCTCTGGATGCCTGATGCCACGCCGGAAATTTGCCTGGGAGAAGCTGTCGGATGACGAATTGCTCGAGCAACGCCTCAGCAGCCTGAGGGTTACGGTCGAAGGTACCTGGCTCGAGGATTGCGTCGGCACGCTCCACGAGGAGCTCGAAGAGCGGGGCATCCGGCTGCGGCCGCACACATGGATCTCGAGCGAATGGTTCAGTCCGGGAGATGTGCCCGGCATCGCCATCCCGTTCTATCTCGCCCATCCCCGCCTGATGAAGCTCGAGAAGAGGATGATGTTCGACGTCGAGGGCGGAACCTGGCGCGAGTGCATGGCCATCCTCCGGCACGAGGCAGGCCATGCCATCCAGCACGGCTATCAGTTGCAGCGCCGCCGGCGCTGGCAGCAGCTGTTCGGCCCATCGTCAAAGCACTATCCGCGCTACTACCGGCCCAATCCGGCGAGCCGGCGCTATGTCCAGCATCTTCGGCTCTGGTACGCGCAGAGCCATCCTGACGAAGACTTCGCCGAAACCTTTGCTGTGTGGCTGCGGCCGCGCTCGAACTGGCGGACACGATATGCCGGCTGGCCGGCACTGAAGAAGCTCGAATATGTCGACGAACTGATGGGCGAGATCGCAGGCAAGCGGCCGCTTATCACGACGCGAGAGCGTGTCGACCCGCTGAGCAAGCTTAGCCAGACGCTCGACGACCACTACAAGAAGAAGCAGGCGTTCTACGCCTTCGCGCCGCCGAAGACCTACGACCGCGACCTCTCGAGGCTGTTTTCCGCCGATCCACGGCATTACCGGTCAAAGCCGGCTTCGAGCCTGATCAGGCGGCACCGCGCCCAGATCAGGCAATTGGTCGCGCGGTGGACCGGCGAGAACCAGCTCACGCTCGATGCCGTGCTTGACGATATGATCTCCCGCTGCCGCGAGCTCGATCTGCGTGCCGTCGGCCCCGAACAGAAGCTCGTTCTCGATTTCACTGTCCTCGTGACCGCCAAGACGATGCACGCGCTGTTTGGCCCGTCTCGGCGCAAATGGATCGCGCTATGAGACGCTTGCGCATTTTGGTCCTGATGCATCCGGACTTCATGCCTCCGGACTCAAGCGACGGATACACCGCGCAGGAAATCAACGCGTGGAAAACGGAATACGACGTGGTGAGTACCTTGCGCGCGGCCGGCCACGAGGTTCGCGCCCTCGGCGCGCAGGACGAAATCAAGCCGGTGCGCGAGGCGATCGAAGAGTTCAAGCCGCACGTGGTTTTCACGTTGCTGGAGGAATTCCACAACAACGTCGCCTACGACCAGCACATCGCCAGCTATCTCGAGCTGTTGAAGGTCCCCTATACCGGGTGCAATCCGCGCGGCCTGATCCTGGCGCGCGGCAAGGATTTGTCCAAGACGCTGGTGCATCACCGCCGGATCGCGGCGCCGGCCTTCGCCGTCTTCCCGATGCGCCGCAAGGTGAAACGCCCGACGCGCCTTGCGCTGCCGCTGATCGTCAAGAGCCTGAACATGGACGGGTCCTTCGGCATCTCGCAGGCATCGATCGTCGATACCGACGAGAAGCTCGCGGAGCGGGTCGCCTTCATCCACGAGCGCGTCGAATCCGCCGCGATCGCCGAGCAGTTCATCGAGGGGCGCGAGCTCTATGTCGGCGTGCTCGGCAACAACCGGCTGCGTGTTCTGCCGGTCTGGGAACTGAAATTCGGCAGCATGGGCGGACGCAGCTCACGGCACATCGCCACGGAGAAAGCCAAGCACGACACCGACTATCAGGAAAAGGTCGGCATCGTCGACGGGCCGGCGAAGGACCTCGCGCCCGAAGTCACCGCGCGCATCCAGCGCGCCGCGAAGCGCATCTACCGGGCGCTCGGATTAGATGGATACGCGCGCATCGATTTTCGTCTCGCCGCCGACGGCACGCCGTATTTCATCGAAGCCAATCCCAACCCCGAGATCGCCAAGAGCCAGGAATTCGCCACGGCGGCTCAACATGCCGGGCTCAAATATCCGGATCTCCTGCAGCGCATCCTGACGCTCGGGATCAGCCGTGCCAAGGCGGGGGTGTCGCTGGGGTGAGGCCAAGACCTCACGACGTTTCAACCCGATTCGGCCTCCGCACCCACAACCTCGGCAAACGACTTGAAGAACTCGCCGGCCAGCTTCGTCGCGGTCGAATTGATCAGCCGCGCCCCTAACTGGGCGAGCTTGCCGCCGATCTGCGCGTCGACATCGTAGTGCAGCACCGTGATCTCGGTGCTCTCGGATTCCAGCCGCACGACCGCGCCGCCCTTGGCGAAACCGGCGACGCCGCCGGAGCCTTCGCCCGAGATGCGGTAGCTGTTGGGCGGATCGAGATCGGACAGGGTCACCTTGCCGCTGAACGTCGCCTTCACCGGGCCGACCTTGAAGACCACCGTCGCGGTCATCTCGTTCGGGGCGGTCACCTCGAGGGACTGGCAGCCGGGAATGCACTGCTTCAGCACAGCGGGGTCGTTCAGCGCCGCCCACACCTGTTCGCGTGAGGCGGGGATGCGCTGGCTGTCGTTCATCTGCATGATCGGTTCTCACTCTCTGCTTGCGACTTGGATGGCGGCGCGCTGGCCGCGCCGGCGCTCCCTGGTGATTTCGGCGAGGATTGACATCGCGATCTCTTCCGGCGTGATGGCACCGAGATCGAGTCCGGCCGGCGCCTTGACATCATCGATTGCTACGGCGCTGGTGCCCTCCGCAATCAGCTTCGCGCGCAGCGAGGCCATCTTGAGGCGGCTGCCGACGAAGGCGTGATAGTCGGCCCTGGTCGCGACCGCCGCGCGCAGAGCGGCTTCGTCGCCCCTGCCTTGCGTCGAGACCACGACGAAGCGTTTTGCCTCGTTGAGCTCGCCGAGCTGGTAGCCATCGATGACAATGTCGGCATCCGGCTGGGCCGTGAGGTCGGCGGCGGGTGCGGCCAGCGTGACGTGATAGCCGAGCGTGCGCGCCTGCGCGGCCAGCGACAGCGCCACCGGGCTGGCGCCAAGAATGACGAGCGAGGGATGCGGCAGCACGGGCTCGACGAAGATGTCCATGGTGCCCTTGCTCGGGCACATGTTGCTGGCGAAGCGGATGCCGTCGCGGCTCTCGCCGGCGCTGACTCCGAGCTCGGCCAGAAGGTTTTCCGGCTGCACCGAGACCATGCGCGGCTCGCCATCGGCGAGCGCTTCGCGCGCCGCCTTGAGCACCGCACCCTTGGCGCAGCCGCCGCCGATCCAGCCGGCGACGATGCTGCCGTCGGCCGCGATGATCGCCTTGGCGCCGGCCTTCGCCGCGGTCACCGAAACCGTACGCACCACCGTCGCGAGCACGAAGGCGCGCTCGGCGGCCTTCATCTGCGCCACGAGATCCAGCACTTCGACATGAGCGGTCATCGGCGCCTCCTCTAGAGCTTCGCCAGATAGGGTTCGAGCGCGCGCAGGCTTTGCAGCGAGTTCGCGGGCGCATAGAGATCGACATGCGGCAGCGCCGCCTTGATGCCTCGCGCTTCGGGCGCATAGCCTTCCCAGGCCATCATCGGATTGAGCCAGACGATACGGCGGCAGCGGCGGCGCAGCGCCGCCATTTCGCGGCCGAGCAGCGCGGCATCGCCGGTCTCATAGCCGTCGGAGACGATCATCACGCAGCTGCGCGAATGGAGAACGCGCGAAGCATGCCATCGGTTGAAGGTTTGCAGGCTTTCGCCGATCTTCGTGCCGCCGCCCGCGCCCTGCGCCATGATCGAGAGCCGGTCGAGTGCGCGGCCGGCGTCCCTCTCCTTCATCGCATCGGAGACGTAGGCGAGGCGGGTGTGGAACAGGAACGCCTCGGCCTCGCGGAATTGGTCGAGCACGCCGTGGATGAAGCGCAGGAACACTGATGTGTACATGCTCATCGAGCCCGAGGCGTCGAGCAGCACGACCAGACGCAGCGGCTTGTCCTTGCGCTGCCGTTTGACGAGGCTGATCGGCACGCCGCCATGGCTGATATTGCGATGAATGGTGCGGCGGAGATCAAGCCGGTAGCCGCGCCGGCGCGCCAGATCGCGCCGCGTCAGCCGCGTGCGCATCGCGCTCGCGAGTTGCGCCGCAGCTTCATGGGCCTGTGCGACCTGATCGGGATCGCCAAGCTTCCTGAAATCGACCTCCGCAAGATTGTCCGCGCGCGAAGCGCCTTCCATTCGACCCTCGCCGGAACGGCCTTCCGGAGCATCATCGGACGACGGGAGCTGGTCGGTGACGGACTGGTTGCCGCTCTGCTCCGCCGACTTGTCCCGCAGGCTCTTCAGCGACGGATTGCTGGCGCCGGGCGCCGAGCCAATCGTGCGGGAGCGCGAGCGCACGCGCTTGCCTAGCCAGAACGCATCGAACAGCCCGTCGAACTTGTCCCAGTCGGACTTGCGCGCCGAGAACAAGTGCTTGAATGCCGCGCGCAACAAACTCGGCCGCGCCGCGTAGCCCGACGCCATCAGCGTCGCCGCGTCCTGTCCCTCGGCAAGGCCGACGCGGAAGTCGGCATCACGCAGCGTGCGCAGGAAGGCGGCAAGCCGTGTCGACACGAGGCGAGAGACCTCGTTGAGATCGTCATATCCGGGGCTGGAGCCGCAGCAGCTCATGCGACCTTCCCCAGCAGGCGCTGCGTCACCTCCGACGTGACGCGGGCGCGGTCCTCATGGGTCTTGAGCAGGCAGACCAGTGTCTCATGCACCGTCTCGGGCGCATCGTGGAGATCGCGGATATCAAGCCCGACCAGGGCCGCCGCCCAGTCGAGTGTCTCCGCGACACCCGGGACTTTTCGCAGCTCCTCCTTGCGCACGCCCTCGACCATACGAGCAATCTGGAGCGCGAGCGACGGGCTGGCGCCAGTGACGCGCGCCAGAATGATGCGGGTCTCGCGATCGACGTCGGGATAATCGACATAATGGTAGAGGCAACGCCGGCGCAGCGCGTCGGAGAGCTCGCGCGTGCCGTTCGAGGTCAGCACCACATGCGGGATGGTGACCGCAGGGATGGTTCCGAGCTCAGGGATCGAGACCTGGAAGTCGGACAGCAGTTCCAGCAGGAACGCCTCGAACTCGTCGTCGGCGCGATCGATCTCGTCGATCAGCAGCACCGGCGCCTTCGGCCGGCGGATCGCGGCGAGCAGCGGTCGCTCCAGCAGGTACTTTTCCGAGAAGACCTGGTCCTCGATGCTGTCAGTGCCGCGATGGGCCTGGATCGCCAGCAACTGGCGCTGGTAGTTCCACTCGTAAAGTGCCGACGACTGGTCGAGGCCTTCGTAACATTGCAGACGGATCAGCTCGGTCGCGTGCACCTTGGCCAGCGTTTTCGCCACCTCGGTCTTGCCGACGCCCGCCTCGCCTTCGAGCAAGAGCGGACGCCGCAGCAATTGCATCAGCGAGATCGCAGTCGCGAGGTCCGCATCGGCGATGTAGCCCGATGCGGACAGGGATTGTGCGATTTCGTCACGACCTTTCATGTCTTTTCTCCGTCGTTCCGGGGCGATGCAAAGCATCGAACCCGGAACCTCGAGATCAGGCGCCCCCGGAATGACGAACCAACCAACTACGCAACCGCGCCCAGATCCTTGGCCGCCTTCCAGTTGCGCCAGAAGTCGTGCGGCATCTGGATATGCGTACTCCCCAAGAACGAGAACGCGTCGTTGACGGCGTTGGAGAAGGCCGGCACGCCGCCAACATTCGGACTCTCGCCGACACCCTTGGCTCCGATGGGGTGATGCGGCGACGGGGTGACGGTAAAGTCGGTCTCCCAATGCGGCGTCTCGACCGCGGTCGGCATGAAGAAATCCATGAACGAGCCGGTGACGACGTTGCCCACCTCGTCGTAACGGATCTCCTGACCCATCGCGATCGCGAAGGCTTCGGTCAGGCCGCCATGCACCTGGCCCTCGATGATCATCGGGTTGATGCGGGTGCCGCAATCGTCGAGCGCGTAGAATCGACGGATCTTGTACACGCCGGTATCGACGTCGATGTCCATCACGCAGAGATAGGCGCCGAACGGGTAGGTCATATTGGGCGGATCGTAGTAGCTCACCGCCTCCAGCCCCGGCTCCATGCCCGGCGGCACGGAGTTGTAGGCTGCCCAGCAGATGTCCTTCATCGACATGAATTTTTCCGGCAGGCCCTTCACGCGGAAGCCGTCGATGTCGAATTCGAGATCATCCTCGTGGACCTCGAGCTTGTAGGCCGCGATCATCTGCGCCTTGGCCTTGATCTTTCGCGCCGCCATCGCGATTGCGGCGCCCGCCACCGGCGTCGAGCGCGAGCCGTAGGTGCCGAGCCCGTAGGGCGCGGTGTCGGTGTTACCCTCCTCCACCTGGATGTTGTCGGCAGGGATTCCGATCTCGGTCGCGATGATCTGGGCCCAGGTGGTCTCGTGCCCCTGACCCTGGCTCTTGGTTCCCATGCGGGCGATGCCCGCACCGGTCGGGTGCATGCGGATCTCGCAGGAGTCGAACATGGCGATCCCAAGGATGTCGCAATTCTTCGACGGGCCGGCGCCGACGATCTCGGTGAAGAAGGAGATGCCGAGGCCCATGATCTCGCGGGTCTCGCCGCGCGCGAAGGCCGCGCGCTTCTCGACCTGCTCCTTGCGGAGCGCGGCGTAGCCGGTCGTCTCCATCATCTTGCGCATGGCGGTGTGGTAATCGCCGGAATCGTATTCCCAGCCCAAAGCCGAGTGATACGGGAACTGCTCCGGCTTGATGAAATTCTTCAGCCGCAGCTCCGCCGGGTCCATGTTGAGCTTCTGCGCCAGAATATCCATGGCGCGCTCGATGCAGTAGGCCGCCTCCGTGACGCGGAACGAGCAACGGTAGGCGACGCCGCCCGGCGCCTTGTTGGTGTAGACACCGTCCACCGCCAGATGCGCGGTCGGGAAGTCGTAGGAGCCGGTGACGATGTTGAAGAAGCCGGCCGGCCATTTCGACGGGTCGGCGCAGGCGTCGAACGCACCGTGATCGGCGAGCACGTGCACGCGCAGGCCGGTGACCTTGCCCTCTTTCGTCGCCGCGATTTCCGTCGTCATGTGATAATCGCGCGCGAACGAGGTCGCAGTCAGGTTCTCGATGCGGTCCTCGACCCATTTCACCGGCTTGCCGGTGACGATGGAGGCGACGGCCGCGCAGATATAGCCGGGATACGCGCCGACCTTGTTGCCGAAGCCGCCGCCGATGTCAGGCGCGATCACATGGATCTTCTGCTCCGGCAGCTTTGCGATCAGCGCCACCACGGTGCGGATCACATGCGGGGCCTGGAACGTGCCGTAGATCGTCAGTTCGCCCTTGATCTTGTCGAAGGAGCAGACGCACTGGCAGGTCTCGAGCGGCGACGGATGGGTGCGGTGATAGGAGATCATCTCCTTGATCTTCACTTCGGCCTTGTTGAAGGCGGCGTCGGTCAGTTCCTTGTCGCCCACGGTCCACTCGAAAATATGGTTGTGATGCTTGCGCGGCCCGTGCGCGCCCGTGGTCTTGCCGGCGAGATCTTCCCGCAGCACCGGCGCGTCCGCATCCATCGACTTGAAGGGATCTACCAGCGGCGGCAACGGCTCGTATTCGACCACCACCTTGTTGATGCCGTCGTCGGCGGCATAGCGGTCGGTCGCGACCACGAAGGCGACCTCCTGGTTCTGGAACAGCACCTTGCCGTCGGCGAGCACCATCTGCACGTCGCCGGCCAAGGTCGGCATCCAGGCGAGGTTCACGGTCTTCAGCGTCTCGGCGGTGATGACCGCGAGCACGCCGGGAACTTTCAGCGCCTCGCTGTCGTCGATCCTTTTGACGCGCGCATGCGGATGCGGCGAGCGAACGAAGTCGCCATGCAGCATGCCCGGCAGCTTCACGTCGTCGACGTAATTGCCTTTGCCCTGCGTAAAGCGGATGTCCTCGACGCGCTTGCGCTTGCAGCCCATGCCCTCGAGTGCGGCGGTGCGTTGTTCCCGCGTGGGAGTGAGGTCATTCATTCTGCGGCCTCCTGGAATTCCACGCCGTTGATCTTGGCGCTAGCGTACTGGATTGCCTTGACGATGTTCTGGTAGCCGGTGCAGCGGCAGATGTTGCCGGAGATGCCCATGCGGATCTCCTGCTCGCTCGGCGACGGGTTTTCTTTCAGCAGCCGATGCGCGCGGACAATCATGCCGGGCGTGCAGAAGCCGCATTGCAGGCCGTGCATCATGCGAAAGCCTTCCTGCAGGGCCGACAGCGTGCCGTCGGCATTGGCGATGCCTTCGATCGTGGTGATGTCGGAGCCGTCCGCCTGGACTGCGAACATCGTGCAGGACTTCACCGACATCCCGTCGATATCGACAGTGCAGGCGCCGCAATGGGTGGTCTCGCAGCCGATATGGGTGCCGGTCATCTGCAAGTTCTCGCGGATGAAATGCACCAGCAGCGTGCGTGGCTCGACGAGGCCTTCGACCTCGGCGCCGTTCACCTTCATGGTCACATGTGTCTTTGCCATCGATCCCCTCCCTTACTTGGCGACGGCGGCCGCGCGCTGAAGCGCGCGCGTCACCATGATGCCGCCGACATGTTTCCGGTATTCGACCGGCCCCCGCGCATCTGCCGCCGGCGCCATGATCGCTTCGGCTGCGGCAGCCGCCTTTTCCAGCGTGGCTGGATCGAGGCTGGTGCCGATCACCGCTTTGGCGGCGTCAGCGGCGAGCAGCGGCGTCTCGTGGACATTGGTGAGGCCGATCGAACAGGTCGCGACCTTGCCGCCGGACATGGTGAGCACAACGGCCGCCGCCGCGGTGGCGTAGTCGCCGACCTTGCGCTTGAGCTTTTCATAGGCGTAGCCGTGGCCGGCTGCCGGCACGGGGACCGAGACAGAGGTCAGGATCTCGCCGGGTTCGAGCGCAGTGAAATAGGCGCCCTGATAGAAATCGGCGGCGGGGACATCCCGGGCACCATCGGGCCCTTCGAGGCGGTAGGTCGCCCCCAAGGTCATCATCAGCGCCGGCATGTCGTTGCCGGGATCGCCATTGGCGACGTTCCCGCCAATCGTGCCGCGGTAGCGCACCTGGGGATCGGCGATCAGCAGGGCTGCCTCGTGCAGGATCGGCATGGACTGGGCGACGTCGCTGGAGGCCAGCAGCTCGTGCTGGGTGGTCATCGCGCCTATGACCAGATTATTGCCGTCGCGGCGGATGCCTTTCAGGGTGGCGATGCCGTGCAGATCGATCAGATGGGCGGGGGTCGCGAGCCGAAGCTTCATCATCGGCACCAGACTGTGCCCGCCGGCCAGTGGCCGCGCATCCTCGCCGAGGTCTGACAAGAGCTTGACGGCATCGGCGACACTCGTCGGCCGGTGATAGCTGAATGAGCCCGGGATCATCGTCTCCTCCCATAATCGTCCTTGGGCCGGTGGCGGCGCGGACGTTGGCCGGACGGTCTCTCCGAGCGGGGCAAGCTGCAATCGCCGGGGCACGGAACAGCGGATTTCGCACGAGTTGCGGGTGGGAACGCACGAATTGCGTCAGGGTCGGCGACCTAAGGCGGCGATCTCGCCGCACCTCTCCCGCTTGCGGGGGAGGTCGACGCGCTCGAAGTGCGCGGCAGGGAGCGCACTTCCCGTGCGGCCGGAGCGTTACGCGTGCCGCCGATTGGCCAGCCCCAGCCTCGCCTTCACCTCGGCGATCTTGGCGCGGCTGACCGGGACCAAGTGTGGTGACGGGCCGTCGAGCTCGAGCACGGCACCGTCGCCCTCTTTCCGGACCAGCGCGACATGGGGGATCGCGACGATATGGCTGCGGTGTACCCTGAGGAACAGCGACGGATCGAGTTGCGCCTCGGCCTCCGAGATCGACCATGGACACATCCGCTCGCGCGTGCCGTCATGGACGAGGGTGTAGTGCGCGTCCGCCCGAACGCTGCGGACGTTGGCCGTGTCGATGAAATGGGTGCCGTCGGCTCCCTCGACCGGCAGCCGCGGCGCCGGTGCGCGGGGCGGCAGGCCGAGACCGCCGAGCGGCCCCACCGGCCGCGGCGATGTGCCAGCCGCGACGACCGGTTCAGCGGGAGCGACTGGCGGTAAAACCGGGTCGGCGGCTGGAGACGTCTGCGCCTGCCGGCGATCCGGCACCAGCGAGAGCAGGAATCCGGCGGCGATCACGAAGCACAGCACGGCGACGACGATGGAGAGAATTTGCTGCGACGCGGCAAGACCGCTGCCGGGATGGTGATGCCCCGCCGCCGTCAGCGGCTCGAAATGCATGCCGAGCATTGCCGTGTAGTGCATGCCGGAGACGGCGATGCCGAAAGCGATCGAGCTGACGATCAGCCGAACGCCTTCCTGCTGCGCCAGGAAGGCGCGCAAGCCGCCATAGGCGGTGACGACCGCAACCAAAACCGACAGCAGCACCATCGTCCGGTCATGCGCGATGCCGAAGGGACCGGCGAGCCCATGGATGCCGACATAATGCATGCTGGCGATGCCGACGCCGAGCAGCACGGCGGACGAGGCCACCCGCTTCAGGGATGGCTCGCCGATCGAGACGAAGAACAGGGAGATGCCGACCACCAGCGCGCAGATCAGGAACGAGATGATGGTGGGAAGAACGAGATAGACCGTGTCGGGCGGCAGCGGCGCGGCTAGCATGCCGACGAAATGCATGGTCCAGATGCCGACGGCGAAAAACACCGCCGCGCCCGCGAGAAGAACGCGGTTACTGACGCCAGGCGTGTTGCGGATGCGAGCCGCAAGCGCAAAGCCGGTATAGCCACCCAGGCTCGCGATCGCCACAGAGAGCGCGACGAGATAGGGATCGTGTCCTTCGAACATGATCTTGTCGGCCACACCGTCTCCACGGCACGGCCTCCTCCCGCCGCCGACTTTACAGGGACGGCGGCGGAATTGACAATCAGCGGCGTGTGAAGGCTGCCGGAGCCTCATGGAGAGAAGGCGCGCAAGCGCGGTCTCGACCATGCAGGCCCGCGGCAGCATCCGGGCCCTCATCCTTCGAGACGCGCTACGCGCTCCTCAGGGTGAGGGATGAGAGTCGTTGCGCTGCGTTACGCAATCCCCGCCGCGACCTGGCCGCGCAAGCGCTCCAGACCGAGCAGCGTGTTGGCGCAGGCTTCCGCGACCTCGACGCCCTTGATCGCAAAATGCCTGCGGAAGAAATCGTAGTGCACCTCGGTCTCGTGGAATTGCTGCGGCGTCAGCACCGCGGAGAACACCGGCACCTCAGTGCGGAGCTGCACGTCCATCAACGCCTTGATCACGGTGTCGGCGACGAACTCGTGCCGATAGATGCCGCCGTCGACGACGAGGCCGGCCGCGACGATCGCGGTGTAGCGCCGCGTCTTGGCGAGGATCTGCGCGTGCAGCGGGATCTCGAACGAGCCCGGCACCTCGAACACGTCGACGTGGCTGAGGTGACGCGCCTCCGCCTCCTTCATGAAGGCGATGCGGGCCTCCTCGACCACGTCGCGGTGCCAGCAGGCCTGCACGAAGGCCACCCGCTGCGGCTTTGCAAAACGCGGATGCTCGATGGCCGGCGGGTCGACGGGAACCGGCGGTTGGGTCGTCTCGGCAGTTTCAGCTTTGGAAGTTTGGACTTTGGAAGTTTGGACTTGGGGATCTTGCAACATCTGATTCATGGCTTTCCTCAGTTAAGGACCAGAATCAGGGCACACGGAACGACAAACAGCCGCACCTTGCGATGCGTCTGCCACCGACCGTTCTCTTTCATCCGGACTTTAACCGTCGGCTTCGGAGTTGCACCGAATCTGCTGACCCTTCCCTTCGGAAAAAATCCCTTTTCAGGACAAATCCTGGGGAAGGCGCTCGCGGGCTTGGACCTTTCGGCCCTTACCGCCGGTGGGGACTTCCACCCCGCCCTGAGAACTTATCCACCCGATATGGGTGGACTATTTCGAATTATGACGAACCGGGAGACGGCCAGCAAGAACCTTCCTTATGGGTACTACGCATGTGCCTATGACGTCAGAGCGAAACTCTGCGAAAATCCTGCGGGGCGGACATCGAACAGGGCGGGACCGATCCGGACCCGCAAGGAGGGCCCCCGGCACACGGAACGCAGCAGGGCCGGTCGATCCGATTCCGGTTTGTTCTCCTCCGTTAAGAATTGTGGCGGAGATGAGCTGTGGACGAACGAGTCCTGACTTGTGGACGGACTCGGCAGCCAGTTGCGCAGATTCCGCAAATCACATCAGTTGATCCGCGACAAGCCCGCGCTGATCCCGGGATCGCGAGAGCGACTCCGAGGGGATCGCCTCAGTGATGTTGAGGAAGCGCGCGCCGGACCAACCGCGTGCGTATCAAAGACAACAAGAAGGCAAGAGGTCGAGACGGCATGTCCCTGCTCGAAGGCGCTATCGATTCCCGAAGTCATCCGCTCGCGGTGGTCGAGGATATCGCTGCCAGCAACAACTGGCCGTTCGAACGCTCCGGCGAAGACGAACTCACGATTGTCTCGAAGGGACAATGGACCGACTACCAGCTCTCCTTCACCTGGATGGGCGGGATCGAGGCGCTGCATCTGGCCTGCGCGTTCGACATGAAGATTCCGGTCGCGCGGCGGAACGAAGTGCAGCGGCTCGTCGCCGCCGTCAACGAGCAGTTGTGGGTCGGCCATTTCGACCTGTGGACCAACACCGGCATGGTCATGCACCGTCAGGCCCTGGTGCTGCCGGGCGGACTGACCGCCTCGACCGCGCAATGCGAAGCCATGCTCGCCGGCGCCATCCACGCCTGCGAGCGCTACTTCCCGGCGTTCCAGTTCGTGGTGTGGGCCGGCAAGACCACGACGGAAGCGATGGACGCGGCGATGTTCGATACGGTGGGAGAGGCGTAAGTCTCTCGTGACGTAAGGGAGCCGCCGCTCCCTCCCCACCGTCGTCCTGCGCGTGAAATCGCTTAGGGCACGCGGCTTGTTGCCAACACCTGCATCCACTAGAAACATTCGTGGTTATGGGTCCCGGCCTTCGCCGGGACGACACCGAATTTGTGGTGACCACAGTGGCGAACAGCACCCTTCAAAACATCACCGGCACCATCCTTCTCGCCGGCGCCGGCAAGATGGGCGGCGCGATGCTGACCGGATGGCTTGCGGGCGGGCTCGATCCGCGCCGTGTCGCGGTGGTCGATCCGCACATTGCGCCCGAGATCAGCGTGCTTGCCGCCAACGGCGTGGCGCTCAATCCCGATGCGAAGGCGGCAGGCCGGGTCGAGACCATGGTCGTCGCGGTGAAGCCGCAGATGTTCCGCGAGGCCGGCGCGAAGCTGAAGTCCTTCGTCTCGGAGAACACCTCCGTGGTCTCGATCATGGCGGGAACCACGATCGCCTCGCTCCAGGAGGTCTGCGGCGGCGCCGTGGTGCGCGCGATGCCGAACACGCCGGCCGCGATCGGCCGCGGCATCACGGTGGCGGTTGCGGCGAACAACGTCAGCGCCACGCAGCGCGCGGTCGCCGATGCGCTGCTGCGCGCCACCGGCTCGGTCGAATGGGTCGAGGATGAGAGCCTGATGGATGCGGTGACCGCGGTGTCCGGCTCGGGGCCGGCCTATGTGTTCCTGCTCGCCGAGGAACTTGCGCGCGCCGGTGTCGAAGCGGGATTGCCCGAGGCGCTGGCGACGAAGCTCGCGCGCGAAACCGTCGCCGGCTCGGGCGAGCTGCTGCATCAATCCGAGCTTCCCTCCGGCACGCTGCGCCAGAACGTCACCTCGCCCGGCGGCACCACGGCCGCAGCGCTCGGCGTGCTGATGGGTGAGCCCGGACTGCGCGACCTGATGATCCGCGCGATTGCGGCCGCAACGCAGCGGTCGAGGGAATTGGCAAAGTAGCAAGATGCCGTAGGGTGGGCAAAGCGAAGCGTGCCCACCACATCTATCTCGCACGCGGAGCAATGGTGGGCACGGCGCTTCGCGCCTTTGCCCACCCTACGATTTCAAGCCTGCCCCGAGGCGCTTGTTGAACATCTCGACATTCACGAGTCCGCGCGCGTGGCGACCATCGCCGAGCTTGCGCGTGCCCTCGAACGCTCCGACCTCGAAACGGATGACGCGGCGCTCGACCGCGACCACTGTCGCGGTGGCTCGCACCGTCGCGCCGACGAGGGCGGCTGCGAGATGGCGGATGTCGACCTCGGTGCCGACGGTGACCCAGCCCGGCTGAAGCGCAGAGCGGATCGCGTCGCCCGCGGTCATCTCCATCTCGAGGATCATCATCGGCGTCGCATAGACAAAAGGCATGCCGGGCACGAAATGTCCGACCGTGCGCTCCACCGGCACCACCAGTGTGCGTTCCGCGCTCATGCCGACCTTGATGAAGTCGCGTGCGTCCATGGTGCTTGCTCAGTGTCGTCCCGGACAAGCGAAGCGCAGATCCGGGACCCATAGCCACAGGGAGTAGCTTGGCGAAGACACGTAGTTAGCAGCTCGCCCACAACCGCTCCCTGTGGTTATGGGTCCCCGCGTTCGCGGGGACGACAGTTGTGATTGCTGCTGCGACTGTGGCTACCCGCGCCAGCCGTCGCTACTTCTTCGCCGCGGCCGCGCGCTCCACGAACGTCTTGCCGCCCTTCATCTTGTGGCGGAGCGGGGCCTCGTTGATCTGGATGACGACGGCATCGGCATCGACGCCGAGATTCTTCACCAATGCCTGCGTGATGTCGCGCATCATGCCGGCCTTCTGCTCGTCGGTGCGGCCTTCGGCCATGCTGACGGTGATCTCAGGCATCGTTCTCTCCCTGCTGCTGTCGTCATGATCGGGCTATCCCGATCATTCAAAGTCGTGTGCATCAAACAGGACGTGGGTGCCCGGGACAAGCCCGGGCATCAGGCGATGCGCGAATGGCTAGCCCCAGCTCACGTCATGGCGCGCCAGCACCTCGCGCACCTTGGCGACGAGGTCGGCTTCGCTGCACGAGAACTGCGCCGGGCGGCTCTCGCGCCATTCCTGGTTGGAGGCAATGGCGGCGGCCGCCTTGGCGCCTTCGATCAGATCCTTGATCTGCAGCTCGCCGCGCGCCTTTTCATCGGAGCCCTGGATGATGACGCAAGGGCTGTTGCGGCGGTCGGCATATTTGAGCTGGTTGCCCATGTTCTTGGGATTGCCGAGATAGAGCTCGGCGCGCATGCCGGCGGTGCGCAAGGACGCGACCATCTTCTGGTAGTCGGCGACGCGGTCGCGGTCGAACACGGTGACGACGACAGGCCCGAATTCGGGTCGCGTGTCGAGCTTGCCGAGCAGCGTCAGCGCGGCCTGGAGACGCGAGACGCCAATCGAGAAACCGGTCGCCGGCACCGGCTCGCCGCGGAAGCGCGAGACGAGACCGTCATAACGGCCACCACCACCGACGGAGCCGAAGCGCACCGGGCGGCCCTTCTCGTCCTTGGTGTCGAGCAGGAGTTCGACCTCGTAGACGGGGCCGGTGTAATATTCGAGGCCGCGCACGACGGAGGGGTCGATCTTGATGCGGTCCGCGCCATAACCCGACGCCGTGACCAGCTTGGCGATCTCTTCCAGCTCGCTCACGCCGGCCTGACCAACTTCGGTCTTGGCGAGGTAAGTTTCCGCCGCGGCAATGGCCTCTTTCCAATCGTCGCGCGGTTTGGTGATGGCGAGAACAACGTCAGCCTCGGCCGCGCTCAAATTGGCGCCCTTCGTGAAGTCGCCCTTGCCCTCTTCGCCTCCATCCCATCTGCCGGGACCGAGCAATTTGCGCACCTCGTCGGCGGGAAACTTGTCGAGTTTGTCGATTGCGCGCAGCACGGTCAGTCGGCGTGCAGCATTCTCGTCACCGGCGAGTCCTATTGCTTCCAGAACACCGTCGAGCACCTTGCGGTTGTTGACCTTCACCACGTACTGGCCGCGCTGAACGCCGAGCGCCTCCATCGTGTCCGCGGCCATCATGCAGATCTCGGCGTCTGCCGCCGGCGTTGCCGAGCCGACCGTATCGGCATCGAACTGCATGAACTGGCGGAAGCGGCCGGGGCCGGGCTTCTCGTTGCGGAAGACGTAGCCGACGCGGTAGCTGCGGTAGGGCAAGACCAGAGCGTCGGTCCCGTAGCGCTCGCCGACGTAGCGGGCGAGCGGCGCGGTCAGGTCGTAGCGCAAGCTAATCCACTGCTCGTCGTCGTCCTGGAACGAGAACACGCCCTCGTTCGGGCGGTCCTGGTCGGGCAGGAACTTGCCGAGCGCATCGGTATATTCCATCGCCGGCGTCTCCACCGGCTCGAACCCGTAGAGCTCGTAGACGGCGCGGATCTTCTCGACCATCTCGCGCGTCGCCCGGATCGCGGCGGGATCACGGTCCTCGAGCCCGCGCGGCAGACGCGCCTTCAGTTTCTGGGGTTTTTTGGGTTTCTCGGCCATGCGCGGCGTTTACCAGCCGACGCGCGAGGCGGCAACCGCCGCGGCATGCCGCGAGCCCCACGGCCTGTCCAGTTCGCCGTCATTCCGGGGCGATGCACAGCATCGAACCCAGAATCTCGAGATTCCGGGTCTGGTCCTTCGGACCATCCCGGAATGACGACCCTACCGCTACGGCTGCTCCATGCGCGCCCGGAGGGCATCAGCGTCGGCCTTTGGCAGCGACTTCAGCGTCGGCTTGATGGTCTCCCCGCCGACGATCTTGCCGTTGCGCATGAACATCCAGTCCGAGATGTCGGCTTCGCTGAACTTGACCTCGTCGCCCGCGTGCTTTCCGGGCAGATCGCGCGGCTCATTGGCGAAGCGGCCGGAATAGGCCCCGTTGGGCAGCTTCTTCACCTCGGCGATCCAGATATGCTCGCCGCCTTTGCGGGTGGGAAAGCGCACTTTCAGGGCGTGCCCGGCCTCCGACGGCTTGGGCGCCTCGTACGAGGCCCAGAAGGTCGGGAGCGTGCCGCGGGCGCGTGCGATCGCGGTGTTCATCTCGGGATCGGTGGTGCGCACGTCGACGATCGGAGAGCGGTCTTGCGCTGCGACCTCGGGCGTGGGGCCGATGGTCAGGATGCCGAAGATGGAGACGCCGGTGATTGCGGCGAGTACGACCCATTTCAGGGGCTGGGAGAGTTGCGTTGCCATGATCGCGATGTCCAGGATGCTTCGATGTCTCCTGGCTTTGTCGCGTGTCGGCAGCAGCACGTTCATAGCGCAATAAGCCACAAACGTTGCGCGTTTCCCCTCTCCCTTGCGAGAGAGGGGAAACGTAATCGCCGTCGATCAAAACACCTTGCGGATCCAGTTGTGCGGATCGTTGGTGCGGCCGTACTGGATGTCGATGAGCTGCTTGCGCAAGCCCATGGCGACGGGGCCGGCGGCGCCGCCGCTGATGTCGAAATCGCCGCTCACCGAGCGCACCTTGCCGATCGGCGAGATCACAGCCGCGGTGCCGCAGGCAAACGCCTCCTTCAGCTTGCCGGAGGCCGCATCCTTGCGCCACTGGTCGAGCGAGTACGGCTCCTCGCGCACCGTCTTGCCGGCATCCTTCGCCAGCGCGATGATGGAGTCGCGGGTGATGCCGGGCAGGATCGTGCCGAGCGGCGGCGTCGAGAGCGAGCCGTCGTCGAACACGAAGAAGATGTTCATGCCGCCGAGCTCCTCGATGTAGCGGCGCTCGACCGCGTCGAGGAACACGACCTGATCGCAGCCGTGCTGGATGGCCTCGGCCTGCGCGCGCAGGCTTGCGGCATAGTTGCCGCCGCACTTGACGGCGCCGGTGCCGCCGATCGCGGCGCGGGTATAGTTCTCCGAGACCCAGATCGAGACCGGCGCAGGCCCGCCCTTGAAATAGGAGCCGACCGGCGAGGCGATCACCGCGAAGATGTATTCGGACGACGGCTTGACGCCGAGGAAGGTCTCGCTCGCGATCATGAAGGGCCGCAGGTAAAGGCTCCCCTCGCCGCCCGGCATCCAGGCGCGGTCGATGCGCACGACCTGCTCGACCGCCTCGATGAAGACATCTTCGGGCAGCTGCGCCATCGCCATGCGGTCGGCGGAGTCCCTGAAGCGCCGCGCATTGGCGTCGGGGCGGAACAGGTTCACGCCACCGTCGTCGCGCTTGTAGGCCTTGAGGCCTTCAAAAATCTCCTGGGCGTAGTGCAGGACTGCGCCGGCTGGATCGATCTGGAAGTTGGCACGCGCCTCGATCTTCGCCTCGTACCAGCCGCCCTTAGCCTGGTTGTAGCGGACGATCGCCATGTGATCGGTGAAGACGCGCCCGAAGCCGGGGTCCACCAGCTTGGCGACCCGATCCTTCTCGGGCGTCGGATTGGATGCGGGCTGGATGTCGAATTTCATGCTCATGTCCTTGCCTCCCGCTGCCGGTAGCGGCGCTGTTCGGGCGCCCGCCTGCCCGTTCCGGGCCCGGCTGGCTTGATTAGATTGTTGGCCGAACCACCGCCAGCCTTGTTACGGCCGGTTTCCGTGACCAGCATGTCGCCGAGGACATGCTTTTGCGGAAGGCGGAAGTCCAGTATGTTTTGCCGAAATGCCGCTCGACAATCGCACGGTAGATCTGATCCGGCCGTTGCCGCCTGTCCGGCTCTCTCCGGCCGCTCTTAGAAAATGCCACCCGACGCGAAACGATCTAAAATTTCGTGCGGGCTGATCGTTTTGTAACATTGAACCCAAGATACGTCAATATGCCTGACATAAATTTCGCGACTCCCTCTCAAGACGCTGCCGAGCTCCGGCCGGCCGCAGGCGAAGGAGGCAATTTGCGCTGGGATATCATCGAGCTACTGTTCTTCGCCTATCGCGACTTCGTCGGCGATCCCGACCAGGAGCTGGAGGCATTCGGCTTCGGCCGGGCCCATCACCGCGTCATGCACTTCGTCTACCGCTATCCCGGGCTGAAGGTCGCCGATCTGCTCGACGTCCTGCGCATCACAAAACAGTCGCTCGGCCGGGTGCTCAAGCAGCTCCTGGACGAGGGCTACATCGTGCAGAAGACCGGCGACAATGACCGCCGCCAGCGTCTGCTCTACGCCACGCCGAAGGGCGAGGCGCTGGTGCAGAAGCTCGCCGGGCTCCAGACCACGCGGATCACCAAGGCGCTCGCCGAGATGGCGCCGCAGGATGCGGAAACGGTCAAGCGCTTCCTGCGCGCGATGATCGACCGCGACGATCCGGACAAGGTGCTGGAGACGATCTTCGCATCCGTCAATCAAGACGCAAAGGAGTGACCGTGCCGCTCGCTGCCACGCTCGCCCGTCCGCCGGTGCAACCGGCCGATGACGCCCCGCATCTCCTGCTGGTCGACGACGACCGCCGCATCCGCGATCTGCTGTCGCGCTTCCTCGCCAGCGAAGGCTATCGCGTTTCGACCGCAGCCAGCGCCAGCGATGCGCGTTCGAAGCTCATGGGCCTGCATTTCGACCTCTTGATCCTCGACGTCATGATGCCCGGCGAGACCGGCTTCGACCTCGCTCGCTTCATCCGGACCTCCTCCTCGGTGCCGATCGTGATGCTGACGGCGCGCCATGAGGCCGAAGCCCGCATCGAGGGGCTCCAGATCGGCGCCGACGACTACGTGGCAAAACCGTTCGAGCCGCGCGAGCTTGCGCTGCGCATCAACAACATCCTCAAGCGCGCCGCCCCGCCGCCGCAGGCCGCGGTCGTGGAGAAGATCGCGTTCGGCCCCTACGTCTACCATCTCGATCGCGGCGAATTGCGCCAGGGCGAGGAGGTCATTCACCTCACCGACCGCGAGCGCGAGATGCTTCGCATTCTCTCGGAGACCCCGGGCGAGACCGTGCCGCGCAGCGCACTGACCGGCAATGGCAGCGTCAACGAGCGCGCCGTCGACGTGCAGATCAACCGCCTCAGGCGCAAGATCGAAACCGATCCCGCCAATCCGCTGTTCCTCCAGGCGGTGCGCGGCATCGGCTACCGGCTGGTGGCATCGCCATAAAGCAGTGAAGCGCGACCGATGAGCACGATCGATACCGGCCTGACGCTGCTGAAGAGCGCTGCCGGCCGCGTCTCTGCCGCCAATGGCTGGATGGGCAATGCGTTCAAGGGCTGGATGCCGACCGGCCTCTATGCCCGCGCGCTGCTCATCATGATCGTGCCGATGGTGATCCTGCAATCGGTCGTCGCCTTCGTGTTCATGGAGCGGCACTGGAACACGGTGACGCGCCGCCTGTCGGCCGCGGTGGTGCAGGACATCGCCGCGCTGATCGACGTCTACAAGGGCTATCCGCAGGACAAGGATCGCGACCAGATCCGTCGCATCGCCCAGCAGCGTTTGGGCCTCGTCGTCGATTTCCTGCCCGCCGGCGACATGCCGCCGCCGGGACCAAAGCCGTTCTTCTCGCTGCTCGACCAGACGCTGTCGGTGCAGCTCGGCCGCCAGATCGGGCGCTCGTTCTGGATCGACACGGTCGGCCGCTCCAACCTCGTCGAGATCCGCATCCAGCTCGACGACGCCGTGATGCGCGTGTTCGCGCAGCGCAGCGCCGCCTATGCCTCGAACTCGGAAATCTTCCTGTTCTGGATGGTCGGCACGTCCTCGATCCTGCTGATCGTCGCGGTGCTGTTCCTGCGCAACCAGATCAAGCCGATCCTGCGCCTTGCCGATGCCGCCGAAAGCTTCGGCAAGGGCCGCGAGGCGCCGAACTTCCGGCCGCGCGGCGCGCGCGAGGTGCGGCGCGCGGCGGTCGCCTTCCTCGAGATGAAGTCGCGCATCGAGCGCACCATGGAGCAGCGCACCGCGATGCTCGCCGGCGTCAGCCACGATCTGCGCACCATCCTGACCCGCTTCAAGCTCGAGCTGGCGCTGATCGGCGACAACCCGGAGCTCGAGGGCATGCGCAAGGATGTCGACGAGATGTCGATGATGCTGGAGGACTATCTCGCCTTTGCCCGCGGCGATTCCGGCGAGCAGTCGCAGCCGACCGACATGGCGCAGGCGCTCGAGGAGCTGCGCAGCGATGCCGAACGCCACGGCCACGCTGCGACCGTCGCATTCAACGGACTGCCCGTGGTGACGGTGAAGCCGGCCTCGTTCAAGCGCTGCCTCGCCAACCTCGTCACCAATGCAGCGCGCTACGGCAAGAGCATCGCCATCACCGGCCAGCGCGATCACCGTTATCTGACCGTCACGGTCGACGACGACGGCCCGGGCATTCCCGCGCATCTGCGCGAAGAGGTGTTCAAGCCGTTCCTGCGGCTGGACAACGCCCGCAACCAGGACGAGGGCGGCACGGGCCTCGGCCTTGCCATCGCCCGCGACATCGCCCGCTCCCACGGCGGCGACATCACGCTTGGCGACAGCCCGATGGGCGGATTAAGGGCGAGTGTGCGGATACCGGTGTAGCCGCGATCTTCCTTCTCCCTTGCGGGAGAAGGTGGCGTAGGCGGCCTTCGGCCGCCGTTCTTAAGAACGCCGAAGCGAAGCTTCGGCTATGGCGCCGGATGAGGGGTTGCCTCAACGAATTCAGAAGTAAGAGCGTCACACGCGGTGAGATACCCCTCACCCGTCTCGCCGCTTCGCGGCGAGCCACCCTCTCCCGCAAGGGGAGAGGGGAAGACAACCCTACTTCGGCAGCAGGTTCTTCAGCTTGTCGACGTCGCGCACGTTCATCTTGAAGCCGCCGGGCATGACGATGTCGCCGGGCTTCTGATCGGGCTTGCAGGCGCCCAGCCATTTCGCTTCGAGCGTCATGCTGGTGTCGCGTCCCGCCGTGCCGGCAGCGCCGCCTTGCGCGTGTGACGAGGTCTTCACCGTATAGGCCGAGTTGAAGTCGCCGGTGATCTCGGCATGCGAGGTGGTGCTGATGCCGGCGACGCTGCACTCGGAATCGCTGACATAACCGGTCGCAGTCTTCTTGATGTCCTGCTTGGCGCAGATCTGCTTGGCCATCGGGGAGACGTTGTTGTTCATCTCCTTGTCGACGGTCTCGTCGGTGCAGTGCTGCATGGTCATTTCCGGCATCGCAGAGCCGCTCCTGACCATCTTCAATTCCCACAGGCCGGCCTTGCGCACCGGCAGATCGTCGGCAGAGGCGCTGCCGGCCGACAACACGAAGCAAGCGGCCGAGCCGAGCAAAGCAAGTTTGCGCGTCATGTGGGAAGCTCCCGGCTGAGAGATCGCTGCGTTACGAAAACGCCTCAGTACAGCGTGCGGATCGGCTGGTTGGCGGCGCCATAGGGCACCCAGCGGCAGGAGAACGAGATGTAGCCGCCCTCATAGGCCTGCACGCCGAGGAATTTGACGACCTTGCCGTAGCGCGCGCAGTGATCGACCGCGACCTGCCGCGCATCGACCTGGGTGGCCATCGAATAGGCGATGATGCCGCCGGTGTCGTTGCCCTTGAACGGAGGCACCGGAAGGAGATCGGCGCGCGCCGGCTGGCTCGCCATCATACCCAGGGCAAGAAGGCCCGCGGCCGCAATGATTCGCATTCCCGTTACTCCAATTGGTTGGCGCCAGTTTACGGTGCCGGGACGGAAGTGAAAAGAACTGAAGCCCTGTCGGATGCGACGTTATGGTCAAGTCCTGGCCAAGTGTTGCCGCGCTGCACTTGACCTCACCCGCCCTTCGCGGCACCGTCCGACCTTCGCAGATCATTCTGTCTGGATTGCCCATGCGCGCCTCGCCCCCCCTGAAATCGCTCCGCTTTGCCGCCGTGCTCGGCCTCATGTTCGGGGCGCTGTCGCTCGGTGAGGCCAGGGCGGCCAATCCGCTGGAGCTGAACTTCTGGCTGAGCGGACCGCGCTATGACGGCGGCGTTGCCGATTGCGACAAGGCGCTGCCGACGATCGCCACCCAGTTCTGGGAGAAGGAAAGCTCCTTCTGGAACTCCTCGTTGAAGATCACCGGCTTCTCCGCCGTGCGCGAGACCGCGTTCCGGCCCTGGCAGTCCGACAACATTCCGCGCCGCTATTGCACCGGCGAGGCCATGCTCAACGACGGCAAGGTGCGCAAGGTGCATTTCTCGATCATCGAGGATGGCGGCTTCGCCGGTTACGGCAATGGTGTCGAATGGTGCGTGGTCGGGCTCGACCGCAACTGGGCCTACAATCCGGCCTGCCGCGCCGCCAGGCAGTAATTCGACAAGCCCTGATTCGGACCGAGCCAGCGGCTTGGCGGGGGCGGCCCGTATTTTGTTCTTGAAATGTTCTTATCGCCTGCTAGGCTCGATTGCACAGTCTAGTTGAGGGGCGTCGCCATGTTTCATTCCAGATTGCACTCGTTCTCCCGCCTGATGATCTCGCTGGTCCTTGCCCTGCCCCTTGCCGCCGGGCTGGTTTCGCTGACGGGCGCCGCGCAAGCCCAGGACAGGCGGCAGAACGCGCCCGGCGAGTTCGATTTCTATGTGCTGTCGCTGTCGTGGTCGCCCTCCTTCTGCGAGGAGGCGGCCGAGCGCGGCGGCCGCTCCCAGACCCAGTGCAGCGGCCGGCCCTATGCTTTCGTGGTGCACGGGCTGTGGCCGCAATACGAGAACGGCTTTCCGGAATATTGCCAGCGGCCGGCGCCACGGCTGAACCGCAGCATCGTCTCCTCGATGCTCGATCTGATGCCCGCACCGGGCCTGATCTTCAACGAGTGGGACAAGCACGGCACCTGCTCGGGGCTCGCCGATCGCAGCTATTTCGAGACGATCCGGAAAGCGCGTGCCGCGATCAAGATTCCGGCCGAGTATCTCGACCTGTCGCAGGCCAAGACCGTGGCGCCGGCGGAGGTCGAGGAGGCCTTCATCAAGGCCAATCCGGGCCTTAGCAGCGCCGCCGTCTCGGTGACCTGCAACCGGACGCGGCTTTCCGAGGTCCGCATCTGCCTCAGCAAGGACCTGCAATTCCGCGCCTGCGAGGAGATCGACCGCCGCGCCTGCCGCCGCGACCAGGTGACGATGCCGCCGATCAGGGGTGGGTAGCTAAATCAGCTCCGTCATTCGGGGGCACGCGACTTGTCCGCCGAAGCTCGAAGAGCGAAGGCGGAAGCGTGACCCCGGAATGACGGGAGTTACTTTCATCGCGCGATGTCGTAACTCTCCGCGATGAACTACCGTCACGCCTTCCATGCCGGCAACTTCGCCGATGTCATCAAGCACATCGTGCTCGCGCGCATCCTCACTTACTTGCAGGACAAGCCGGGGGCGTTCCGCGTCATCGACACCCATGCCGGCGCCGGCCTGTACGATCTCGAAAGCGACGAGGCGCGGCGCGGTGGCGAATGGCTGACCGGCATCGCGCGGCTGATGCAGGCGCGCCTGTCGAACGAGACCGCCGCACTGACCAAGCCCTATCTCGACATCGTCCGCGCCTTCAATCCGAAGGGCGAGCTCAAGGCCTATCCGGGTTCGCCGCTGATCGCGCGCGGCCTGCTGAGGCCGCAGGATCGCCTCGTCGCCTGCGAGCTCGAGCCGAAGGCGCGCAAGGCGCTGATCGACGTGTTGCGCCGCGACGAGCAGGCCCGCGTGGTCGATCTCGACGGCTGGGTGGCGCTGCCGGCCTTCGTGCCGCCGAAGGAACGGCGCGGGCTGGTGCTGATCGATCCGCCGTTCGAGGCAAAGAACGAGTTCGAACGGCTGGGCGAAGCCTTCTCGGAGGCTTTCGCAAAATGGCCAACCGGTATCTATGTAATCTGGTATCCGGCCAAGAGCCGGCGCGCCACCGACACGCTGGCGCAACTCGTGGCGCGGCTCGCAGCCGCAGCAAAGCCGCCGGGCAAATGCCTGCGCCTCGAATTCAGCGCCGCGCCGCAACTGGACGGCGCAGCCCTCACCTCCACCGGACTGCTGATCGTCAATCCCCCTTACACGCTGCACGGCGAGCTCAAGACGATCCTGCCCGAGCTCGAAATGCCGCTCGGCCAGGGCGGCGCTGCCAGATTCCGATTAGAGGTGCCGAGGCCGTAACACTCCGGCATTCTTGGGAAAAATATGCAGGAGCCGTAGTCAATCTGCAAAGAACCGTATTATGCTATTTCCGTGACTGGCTTTGCGTTCCGCTTCCGCGAATGGTTGCGGCGGAGTGAAGGCCTAAGAAAGATCCGGCCGGACCAAAAGGTCCGCCCAAGGATGGCCAGCTCCCGGGCTCCGTACGGCCCGGTCATGTCGTGACGTGAGTCTGCGTCGCGACGGAGGAGCAATGAGGGGGAGTTTCCCGATGGCCATGACGGGAACGGTCAAGTTCTTCAACGGCGAGCGCGGCTACGGCTTTATCAAGCCGGATGACGGCGGTCGCGATGTCTTCGTTCACATCACTGCTGTGGAGCGAGCGGGACTGAAGGACCTTGCCGAAGGACAGCGTATTACTTTCGAAGTCGAACCGGACAAGAAAGGGAAGGGACCGAAGGCGGTCAATTTGGTCATCCTTTCCTAGCGGGCCTGACTCAAAAAACCTGGCGCAAAAAAAGTCCCGGCCGCGAGCGGCCGGGAGGTTATTGTCCGGTATTTTCTTATTTGGCTATCAGAAGTGATAGTTCACGCCTGCGCGCACAACGCTGGCGCTATAGCCGTTTGACACGCCTGTGATTGCGAACTGACTCGTCGACAGATCGATGTAGAGATATTCGAGCTTGGCGGTCCAGTTGGGCGCGAAGCCCACTTCCGCACCGGCACCGATGGTCCAGCCGGCGCTCGTGTGCGACTCGGTCCAGCCGAAGGTCTGCGCACGCAGCTCGCCGAAGGCGAGGCCGGCGGTGCCGTAGAGCAGGACGTTGCTGAAGGTATAGCCGGCACGGCCGCGCAGAGTGCCGAACCACGGATTGGAGAACTTCCACGGCGCGAAGGTGTCATCAGCGCCGGCGGCCTGGATATCGCCCTCGACGCCGAACACCCATGGACCGTTCTGGAAATTATAGCCGGCCTGCACACCGCCAACGAAGCCGGAGGGCTTTACGGGTGAGTTACTCACCGACCCCCACTCATAGCCGAGATTGGCACCGAGATATGGACCGGCCCAGCTATAGGCATTGAGCGGCTGATTGACGGTATAGGGCGCACGCTGCCCGTAATTGAGATCGGCGGCCTCTGCCGAAGCTGTCCAGCCTGCGGCAACCAACACGGCCGCGCCCACAACGAGCCTCTTCATCACACACTCCAACGCAACTGCCGTAAACCGGTGCGATGCCCGCGCCGCCGCGCCGGGCCACGTCGCATGGTTACGGAACCAAGACCTTTTCGCGTAAGATTTATCGAGAGTTTTAAGTTAAAGCGCTGTTAAGACCCGTTACCGCGCGCTTAACAGACTTAAGGAAGCGTTATCGGGAACCGCGCCCGCCATCCTGTGCGTGCAGCATGGCCGGAACTTCAAATCGGCATCCCCAGCGCCTAAATTCGTCCCATGGTTCACGATTCCACCGACAATCCGGACGACGCTCGCGCACCCAAATCCAGGCGCGGCATGGCACCGGACACCCCGTCCCAGGAGACGGCACCGCCGGACCTCGATCCCGCCACCACAGGCGGCGACGACGAGGACGATGCGCTTCTGCCCGATATCCTGGAAGAGAGCGGCGCGGTCGGCGAAGAGCCGCTGGCGACGGGCCATGAGGCAATCGAGCGCGCAGTCCGGCTCGCGCCGACCTCGCCCGGCGTCTATCGCATGCTCAATGCGAATGCCGACGTGCTCTATGTCGGCAAGGCCAAGAACGTCAAAAAGCGCCTGTCCAACTACGCGCGCCAGAGTGCGCCGCAGCCGGCGCGCATCCTGCGCATGATCGCCGCCACCGTGACCGTGGAGATCGTCTCGACCAACACCGAGACCGAAGCGCTGCTGCTGGAAGCCAACCTCATCAAGCAGCTGCGGCCGCGCTTCAACGTGCAGCTGCGCGACGACAAGTCGTTTCCCTATATCCTGATCACCGGCGACCATTGGGCGCCGCAGATCCTGAAACATCGGGGCGCGCAGACCCGCCCCGGCCGGTACTTCGGCCCGTTCGCCTCCGCCGGCGCTGTCAACCGCACCATCACGGCGCTGCAGCGCGCGTTCCTGATCCGCTCCTGCACCGATTCCTTCTTCGAAAGCCGCACCCGGCCCTGCCTGCTCTACCAGATCCGCCGCTGCGCCGGTCCCTGCACCCGCGAGATCGATTTCCCCGGCTACACGACCCTGGTGCGCGAGGCGACCGACTTCCTCTCCGGCAAGAGCCATGCGGTGAAGCAGGAGCTTGCCGGCGAGATGGAGAAGGCGGCCAATGAGCTCGAATTCGAGACCGCGGCGCTCTACCGCGACCGCCTCGCCGCGCTGTCGGCGATCCAGTCGCAGCAGGGCATCAATCCGCGCACGGTGGAAGAGGCCGACGTGTTCGCCATCCACCAGGAGGGCGGCTTCTCCTGCGTCGAGGTGTTCTTCTTCCGCACCGGCCAGAACTGGGGCAACCGCGCCTATTTCCCGCGGGCGGAGAAGACCTTTACGCCCGAAGAAGTGCTCGGCTCCTTCCTCGCCCAGTTCTACGACGACAAGCCGCCGCCGAAGAACATCCTGCTCTCGCATGAGATCGAGGAGAGCGAGCTGCTTGCCAACGCGCTGTCGATCAAGGCCGGGCACAAGATCGAGGTCACCGCGCCGAAGCGTGGCGAGAAGAAGGAACTCGTCGCCCACGCGCTGACCAATGCGCGCGAGGCGCTGGGCCGGAAGCTCGCGGACACCGCGACGCAGGGCCGCCTGCTCGACGCCATGGCGACGACGCTGAGCCTGCCGCATGCCCCCAAGCGCATCGAGGTCTACGACAACAGCCACATCCAGGGCACCAACGCGGTCGGCGCCATGATCGTCGCCGGCCCGGACGGTTTCGTGAAGAACCAGTACCGCAAGTTCAACATCAAGTCGGAAGGGCTCACGCCCGGCGACGACTACGGCATGATGCGCGAGGTGCTGGAGCGCCGCTTCAAGCGTCTCATCAACCCGCCCGAGGAGGGCGCCAAGGTCAAGGACGACGATTTTCCGCAATGGCCCGACCTCGTGATCATCGACGGCGGCCGCGGCCAGCTCAATGCCGTCCGGGAGATCTTTGCGAATCTCGGCCTGACCCAGGTGTCGCTGATGTCGGTCGCCAAGGGGCCGGACCGGGATGCCGGCCGCGAGACCCTGTTCATGCCGGAGCGCGAGGCGATCAAGCTCGAGCCGCGCGACCCCGTGCTCTATTTCATCCAGCGCCTGCGCGACGAGGCCCACCGCTTCGTCATCGGCTCGCATCGCAAGCTGCGCAAGAAGGACATCCGCGAGGCCGGTTTGCAGGAGATTCCGGGCATCGGCCCGTCACGCAAACGTGCCTTGCTGCATCATTTCGGAACCCTGAAGGAGATCGAACGGGCCTCGATCGCCGATCTCGGCAAGGTTCCGGGGGTGAGCGCCGAAAGCGCCCGCAGGATTTTCGAGTATTTCCATCCCCAGCCGGGGTGAACTAAAGGGGGCCGTGGTCTTATGGTCGTCGCATCCCGCACCCCATTTGGGGAGCGGAACGGTTGACCTTCGGGCCACAGCGGTATTGGTAGGACGGATGAACATCGCCACGACACGAGGGACGACCAGCCGCGCGATGTCCCTCCCGAACATCCTGACCTATGGCCGGATCGCCGCGATCCCGGTCGTGGTCGGGTGCATCTATGCGCAGTCGATTCTGGATCAGCCGCTGTGGCTGCGCTGGGTCGCGGTCGCCATTTTCATCGCGGCAGCAGTCACCGATTACCTCGACGGCTACTACGCGCGGATCTGGAATCAGCAATCGGCGTTCGGCCGGATGCTCGATCCGATCGCCGACAAGCTGCTGGTCGCCTCCTGCCTGCTGATGCTGGCCGCCGACGGTATCATCCATGGCTGGTCGCTGTGGGCCGCCATCGTGATCCTGTGCCGCGAGATCCTGGTCTCGGGCCTGCGCGAATATCTCGCCGCGCTGCGCGTCAGCGTGCCCGTCACCAAGCTTGCCAAGTGGAAGACCACGGTCCAGCTCGTCGCCATCGGCTTCCTGCTCGCGGGCGAGGCCGGCGACCAGGTCGTGCCTGTCGTGACCCAGATCGGCCTCTTGCTGCTGTGGGCTTCGGCGATCCTCACCATGTACACCGGCTACGATTATTTCCGCTCCGGCATCCATCACCTCATCAAGGAGGATGAGGTATGAAGGTGAAATATTTTGCCTGGGTGCGCGAACGGGTCGGCAAGGCCGAGGAGACCGTCGAGCCGCCAGCGACCGTGCGCACCGTGGAAGAGCTGATCGCCTGGCTCTCCGGCCGGAGCGAGGCCTATGCCTACGCCTTCGAGAAACCGAAGGTCATCCGCGCCGCGATCGACCACGCCCACGTCAAGTCGGACGCCGCGATCGCGGGCGCCCGCGAGATCGCGTTCTTCCCGCCGATGACCGGCGGCTAGGCCCATGACTTCCCCTGCGACCACCGGCCCCGTCACCATCCGTATCCAGGAAGACGATTTCGACATTGCGCGCGAGATCGCGCTCCTGACCGGGAGCCGGACCGACATCGGTGCAGTCGTGAGCTTCTCCGGCATCTGCCGCGGCGACGAGGACAGCGCGAAGATCGCGGCGTTGACGCTCGAACATTACCCGGGCATGGCCGAGGAAGAGATCAAGCGTCATGTCGAGGAGGCGACCACGCGCTGGCCGCTCAACGGCGTCACGGTCATCCACCGCGTCGGCCGGTTCATGCCCGGCCAGAACATCGTGCTGGTGCTGACCGCATCGCAGCATCGTCAGGCGGCGTTCCAGGCAGCCGAGTTCCTGATGGACTATCTCAAGACCAGCGCGCCGTTCTGGAAGAAGGAAGAGAGCGCCACCGGCGCCGGCTGGGTCGAAGCCCACGCCCGTGACGACGAGGCCGCCGCGCGCTGGACGAAATCCTGATGGCAAGAGCTTCAAAAAAGACCGCGCGCGGCCGCGCCGCGCCCAAACTTGCGAAAGTCGGCCGCGGCGAGCTTGTCACGCTCATCGACTTCGTCCGCTATGCCGTGAGCCGCTTCAATGAGGCCAAGCTCGCCTTCGCGCACGGAACGACCGATCCGGTGGCGGAAGCGGCCTTTCTGGTCTGCGAGGCCCTGCATCTGCATCCCGACCAGTTCGAGGCCTTTGCCCACGCGCGCGTCACGGCTGCAGAAGGCAAGACCATCCTCGATCTCATCGATAAGCGCGTGACCACGCGCAAACCGGCCGCCTATCTCGTCAACAAGATCTACCTGCGCGGCCTGCCCTTCTATGTCGACGAGCGCGTTATCGTCCCGCGCTCCTTCATCGGCGAGCTCCTGGATTCGCATTTCGGCGGCGACGGCGAGGCCGGCTCGCTGATCGACGACCCCACCGCCGTCGAGCGCGTGCTCGACCTCTGCACGGGATCGGGATGCCTTGCCATCCTCGCCGCGTATCACTTCCCGAATGCAACGGTCGATGCCGTCGACATCTCCAAGGGCGCGCTCGAAGTCGCCGCGCGCAATGTCGGGGAGCACGGGCTCGATGAGCGGGTCACCCTGCATCGCGGCGACCTGTTCGCCCCGCTCGGCGACAACAGATACGACCTCATCATCACCAATCCGCCTTACGTCGATGCGGAAGGCATGGCGGCATTACCGCCGGAATGCCGGGCCGAGCCCAAGCTCGCCTTCGACGGCGGCGCCGACGGTCTCGACGTGGTGCGCCGGATCCTGCGCGACGCCCCCGATCACCTGACGCCGGATGGCGGATTGATCTGCGAGATCGGCCGCGGCCGCGAATTGGTCGACGAGGCCTTTCCGGAGCTGCCGCTGCTCTGGCTCGACACCGAAGACTCCGAAGGCGAGGTGTTCTGGATCGCGGCCGCCGATCTCGGCTGATCGGTCACCGCGGCGGCGCCCGGCGCGGAACAAGTCAAATCCCGTCACGTTCATCCCCGACGAATGTCTCGCTCTCGGAGGATGTCCGCATGCTCGCGCCATCGGGTGAATTGCTGCGCGCCGGCATGGCGCTGAAACTCAACCATCTCAGGCGCGCCACCCGGTCTTACTTGCGTGACCGCACCAGCCAGGCCACGGGACGGGCGACCTCCTATGCGGTCGCGGCCGGCCTGTTCGCAGTGGCCGGGCTGTTCCTGATCGCGGCCTTCTTTGTCGGTCTGGTTGCCTTGTACCGCTGGATCGCAATCACCTACGGACAATTCTGGGGCTTTGGTGCCGTCGGCGCGGTCCTGCTGGTCCTGGCTGCGTGCTGCGCCGGCGCGGCTCTGGCTCAAATGAAGCGTCGGGACAAGCCGATCGTGCCGCTGGCCAGCCGCCTGCGCGTGGCGATCGCCACCCCGCGGATTCCGCGTGGAACGGTCAAGCAGGCAGTGAAAGAGGTCGCGACGACGATTCCCCTGGCACCGCTCGCGCCCGGCGAACGCCGCCATGGCGGCAACACCCGGCCCGTGCGCGCCAACCGTCCCGTGCAGCTGGGTCTGATGCTCGCAGCCGTCGGGCTGCTGGGCTTCACGGCCGCGCGCCGGAGACGGCACCGGCACGGATTGGACGCGTGAGATGCCCGCGCGGCGCTCAGGGCAGCTCGACTCCTGGCTGCTGGTCGCCGCCACCGCCGTCTTGGTGCTGACCGCAGAACGCTACTTCCAGGACCCCGGCGTGATCCGGCCGGGTCCACCGCAAGACCACCGCAACAACGAAGCAAGCTCTCCGGAAACGAGCTTAACCCGTGCCGCGACGCAGCCCGGCCGCGGGCGCCGTTCCAGAAGCCCCTTCGCGATCCCCTGGGCCGGCTGGAAGGATATCTCCTGGCGCACCTATCAGCGCATCGACGACGATCGCTTGCTCGCGACCGCCGGCGGCGTCGTGTTTTTCGGGCTGCTCGCGATCTTTCCGGCCGTCACCGCGCTGGTCTCGTCCTATGGGCTGTTCGCCGATCCCGCCACGATCAGCGCCAATCTCCAGACCCTCGCGACGATGCTGCCCGAGGGCTCGTTCCAGATCGTCGAGGACCAGGTCGCGCGCGTAGTGTCGAAGGGCAATACGACGCTTGGCGCCACCTTCCTGCTCGGCCTCCTGCTTGCGATCTGGAGCGCCAATGCCGGCGTCAAATCGATCTTCGACGCCCTCAACGTCGCCTATGAGGAGCGCGAGAAGCGCAGCTTCATCCGGCTGAACTCGGTGTCGCTGGCCTTCACGGTCGGCGGCATCGCCGCGCTGCTGCTGATGGTGGGTGCCGTCGTCGCCTTCCCGCTCGCGCTCAATCATCTCGGCATGGCGCCCGAAAGCAAGCTCATCGTGGCGCTGGCACGATGGCCGCTCCTGTTCGTCGTCCTGCTCGCGGCACTCGCCATCCTCTACCGCTTCGCACCCAGCCGCGACGCGCCGCGCTGGCAATGGCTGAGCCTCGGCGCGGTGGCGGCCGCCCTGCTCTGGATTGCCGGCTCTGCCTTGCTGTCCTGGTATCTGTCCGAGTTCGCCAATTACAACGCCACCTACGGCTCGCTCGGCGCGGCGATCGGCCTGATGATGTGGCTATGGATGTCCGCGATCGTCATCATGTTCGGCGCCGAGTTGAACTCGGAGATCGAACGGCAGACCCTGCGCAACACGACCACCGGGGAGCCCAAGCCGCTCGGCAGCCGCGAGGCGGTCTCGGCCGCCACGGTCGGCGCCGCCGCCCCGGCATGATGTTGAGGTCAGGCCGAACGCCGGCCTGACCTCAACCCGCATCAGCGCTTGGTGATGACGGCTTCCAGATATTCGCTGTGCACGACGACCGTGCCGTCGTCGGCATGGTTGAACTCGCCGAGCAGCGTGATGAGATCGCGCCGCAGCGCAGCCTGACCGGACTCGTCGAGTGCGGCGAAGGCTTTGAGCATCGGCCCGTAATACGACTTGAAGATTTCGAGCCAGTGCTCCGGCGAGCGATAGCGGAACACGAACATGCGCGGCTCGGCGGCGATCTCCGACGCCTGGTCTCCAAACATCTCCTTGAGGCGGGACGGTGTGCCCCACAATGCCGGCGACTTCACGCCGGCCGGCGGCGCCACATGCCCGCCGATGGTCTTGAACAGCTGGCCGATGAAGCCTTGCGGCGTCCAGTTGGCGAGGCCGATCTTGCCGCCGGATTTGCAGACTCGTGCGAGTTCGGCAGCAGCCTTGTCCTGGTCCGGCGTGAACATCACCCCAAAGGTCGAGACGACGACGTCGTAACTGCCATCGGCAAACGGCAACGCTTCGGCGTCCGCCTCGCGGAATTCGACCATCAGACGATCGGCTGCCGCGCGCTCGCGGCCGCGCTTGAGCAGCGCCGGAACGTAGTCGGTCGATGTGACGTCACACCAGCGCCGGGCCGCCGCCAGCGTCGCATTGCCGTTGCCGGCAGCGACGTCCAGCACTTTGCTGCCGGCGCGAAGGTCCAGCGCCTCGCAAAGCTGCTCGCCGACGATCTGCAAGGTGGTGCCGACGATGGCATAGTCGCCGGACGACCAGGCGCCGTGCTGGCGCTGCTTGACGGCGGCGAGATCGAGTTGGGCTGCGGCGGGCTTGAGCGCGGCGGATGTCGACATGGCAATCTCCTGCGGTTGAAAGCGCCGGGACGATAGGGCGCATGCGGGTCGCTGGCCTTGAGACCAGCGTTATTTTACGCTGAGAGCACCTTGATTTCCGCACGGAGGCCGAGGCGAGGCGTGGCGTTTCAGTTCGAGGATTTCGTGCTCGATCCCGAGCGCCGCGAATTGCGGCGAGCGGACTCGCTCGTCGCGCTCGAGCCCCAGGTGTTCGATCTTCTGCTCTATCTGGTCCGCAACCGCGAGCGCGTGGTGACGCGGGACAATCTGCTCGATGCGGTCTGGAACGGCCGCGTCGTCTCGGAATCGACCCTTACCAGCCGGATCAACGCAGCACGGCGCGCGGTCAACGACAATGGCGAGGAGCAGCGGCTGATCCGCACCATCGCGCGCAAGGGCGTGCGCTTCGTCGGCGATGTCACGGAACTTTCCTCGGCCGCAACGCCCGCGGCGCCAGCCCAACCGTCCAACGCGCCGCCAACGGCATTGCCGCTGCCAGATCGTCCGGCCATCGCGGTCCTGCCCTTCACCAACATGAGCGGCGAAGTCGAGCAGGATTATTTCTCCGACGGCATCAGCGAGGACATCATCACCGCGCTGTCGAAGCTGCGCTGGTTCTTCGTCATCGCGCGCAACTCCTCCTTCATCTACAAGGGCCGTCCGGTTCATCTGCGGCAGGTCGCGGAAGAACTCGGCGTGCGCTATGTCGTCGAAGGCGGCGTCCGCAAGGATGGCGACCGCGTCCGCATCACCGCGCAGCTCAACGACGTCGCCACCGGCAGTCATCTCTGGGCTGAGCGCTATGACCGCGAGCTCGCCGACGTCTTCGCCGTGCAGGACGAGATCACCGAAGCCATCGTCGCCGCGATCGAGCCACAGCTCTATGCCGCGGAGAGCTTTCGCGCCCAGCGCAAGCCGCCCGACAGCCTGGACGCCTGGGATCTCGTGATGCGCGCCCTTTCCCACTACTGGCGCGTGACGCGGCAGGATCATGTCGTGGCGCAGGCGCTGCTCGAGAAGGCTATCGCGCTCGACCCGAACTACGGCAAGGCGCTCGGCCTGCTCGGCACCAGCTACATGTTCACGGCGCATATGGGCTGGATGGAGATGGCCACGGCAATACCCCTCGCCGAGCGCGCGGCCAGGGCCGCGATCCGCGCCGACGATGAGGATGCCTGGGCCCACAATGCGCTCGGCCATGTCCATCTGTTCGCGCGGCGGTTCGAGGACTCGCTCGCCGAGTTCGAGACCGCGCTCCGGCTCAATCCGAATTTTGCGCTGGCGCAGGGCTATTATGGTCTGGCGCTGGGCTATTGCGGCCGCTGGCAGGATGCCGACGAGGCCGCGTGCCGAGCGATCCGCCTCAGCCCGCGCGATCCCTACGCGCCGGTCTATTTCGGCATCGCCGCCTTCGCCCGCTTCCTCGGCAGCGACTACGCGGAAGCGATCCGGCTCGCACAGGAGTCGCTGCGCCAGCGTAGCGACTTCGTCGGCGGGCACCGGGTGCTGGTTGCCGCTGCCGGCATGGCCGGACAAACCGAGACCGCCCGGGTTGCCCTGAAGGAACTCCACCGGGCCCAGCCGAACGTTTCGCTGACCTGGATCGCCGAATTCATGCCGATCAAACTCGCCTCCGATCGCGAGCACTATCTCGAAGGCTTTCGCCGGGCTGGCCTGACTTGAAGGGCAAACGGACCACTATCCCCTCGAATCAACAATGATGTTAGGGTCATGCGGCTTGGGGGAGCATGAGGCGTGACGGGTTCGCACAGTAACCCGTGTTTTCCCGGGTGAGGCAGTCAGCTCTTGAGGCGTAACGCGCGGCATGATTCGCATTTCGACGATCTTCATCGCCATCTGCATGGTTCTGGTCGCGGCCTCGCTCGGGCTTGTGCTCTACGCGGTCGCCGGCATCAGCGGAACCGAATCCGCGATCGTGGCGCTGACCGCGCTGACCTTCCTGATCCTCTACAACGCGGTGTCGATGCGGCTGCGCGACCGCAGCGACGTCGGCGGCCAGATCGCCGACCTCTCCCGCGGCACCGCCGACCTCGCCCGCCAGGTGGCCGAATTCGGCCGCCGGTTAGCTGCGATCGAAGGGCGCATCGCTTCGTCCAATTCGACCAATTCCGACCGCATCCAGTCGGTGGTCGGCGAGATCAACGAGCTCGGCGGGCTCGTCAGGCAGCTTGCTTCCACCGTGTCGACCCATGAGGACCTGCTGGCTGGCGCCGCGCCTGCAGCTGCGGCGGCTCCGGCCGCAAGGCCGGACCCGGAAGCGCCGATCGACCTGATCGCGCCGCTCCAAGAGCGGCCGGTGGCGCCGCCACTGCTTCCCGCGGCTCCCCCGCCTCCCGCAGCGCAGCCGCGGCCGGCACCGGCAGTTCAGGCCCAAACCACCCAACCGGTTCAGACCGCCAACGGACGTAACCAGACCCAATTGCTGGCGACGCTCCGCAACGCGGTCGACGAGAACCGCATCGACATCTTCCTCCAGCCGATGGTGACGCTGCCGCAGCGCAAGGTGCGGTTCTACGAGGCGGTGACACGCGTCCGCGACGAGCGCGACCAGTTGATCGCCGCCGAGGAGTTCATCAGCATCGCGGAGGCCTCGGGCCTGATCGGGCGCATCGACAACATGGTGATGCTGCGCTGTGTGCAGGTGCTGCGCCGCCTCATGGTCCGCAACAAGGACGTCGGCGTGTTCTGCAACGTCGCGGCCTCCACGCTCGGCAATTCGACCACCTTCGCGCAATGCCTCGACTTCCTCGAAGCCAACCGGGCGCTGGCGCCGTCGCTGGTGCTGGAGTTCAAGCAGTCGACCTTCCGCAATCTCGGCCCGGCCGAGTCCGAGAACCTCGCCGCGCTCGCCCAGCGCGGCTTCCGCTTCTCGATCGACCATGTCACGGATCTGCGCATCGAGCCGCGCGAACTCGCCGACCGCGGCGTGCGCTTCATCAAGGTTCCGGCCACGCTGTTGCTCGACCCGAGGCAGGCCTCGACCTCCGACATCCACCCGTCCGACCTCTCCGACCTGCTCGGCCGTTTCGGCATCGATCTGATCGCCGAGCGGATCGAAGGCGAGCGCGCCGTGGTCGATTTGCTCGACTATGACGTTCGGTTCGGCCAGGGGTTCCTGTTCGCGCCGCCCCGGCCATTGCGGCCGGAGGGGGCATCTGCTACCGGCGGGGCCTCGCCGAACCAGGCGCAGGATATTCAGGGATCCAATGGCTCCGCTCCACTCAGCCAAGGCGCGACGTCAGCCGCACCTCCGGCACAACGCATCACCGGCAACGCGGCGCTCGCACGCCGGATCTGATCGGTCGCGCGCATCATGACCACGCTGCATTTCGCCGAAAGCCTGCGCGAGCTCGTGGGCGATGTGGACGTCGTGCTCAGCGACATCTGGGGCGTGGTCCACAACGGCCTGGAATCTTTCCCCGAAGCCTGCGAGGCGCTGCACACCTATCGCAGCCGCGGCGGTACGGTGATCCTGATCACCAATGCCCCACGCCCCGCCGACTCTGTGCAGCGGCAATTGCGCAAGCTCGGTGTCGCCGACGAGACCTATGACGCGATCGTCTCGTCGGGCGACCTGACCCGGCTCTATGTCGCCGAACATCCCGGCCGCAAGATGTTCTGGCTGGGCCCAGAGCGCGACAACTCGATCTATCGCGGCTTAGATGCGGTGACCGCGCCGCTGGAACAGGCCGACTACATCGTCTGCACCGGCCTCTATGACGACGAGACCGAGACGGCGGAAGACTATCGCGGCATGATGCTGAAGGCGCGCGAGCGCAAGCTGACGCTGGTCTGCGCCAACCCGGACATCGTGGTGGAACGCGGCGACCGGCTGATCTATTGCGCCGGCGCGATCGCCGAGCTCTATCGCGAGCTCGGCGGCGAGGTGATCTTCTACGGCAAGCCGCACCGGCCGATCTACGAGCGCGCGATGGCGCTCGCCGGCGAACGCCAGGGCCATCAGATCGACCGCAGACGCGTGCTGGCGATCGGCGATTCCGTCCGCACCGACTTAACCGGCGCGCGCGAATTCGGCATCGACTGCCTGTTCGTCACCCGCGGCATCCATGCCGAGGAGTTCGAAGGCCTCGACCAGCTCGACCCGGCGTCCGTGATGGAATTGTTCGGCCACCCGCCGAAGGCGCTGATGCGCGAATTGAAGTGGTAGTGATCTGATCGTCATTCCGGGGCGATACGGAGCATCGAACCCGGAATCTCGAGATTCCCAGGTGCGCAATCGCGCACCGTAGTTCGCCCTTCGGGCGCCCCGGAATGACACTCCCAACGCAGAAAGCCCGGGACAAAGCCCGGGCTTTCCGAATTCAGCCGAAAACTCAGGCGCGCCTTACGCGCTCGCCATGTCCGGGAAGACCGCCTCGATCTTGGTCTTCAGCGTCGCCGCGTTGAACGGCTTGACGATGTAGTTGTTCACGCCGGCCTTCTTGGCCGCGATCACATTCTCGGTCTTCGATTCCGCCGTGATCATGATGAAAGGCGTGGTGGCGAGGTTCGGATCCGCGCGCACTTCGCGCAGGAGGTCGTAGCCCGTCATCGGCTCCATGTTCCAGTCGGAGATCACGAGGCCGTACTTCTTGCCGCGCATCTTGTTCAGCGCCGCCGAACCGTCGCTGGCATCGTCGATGTTCTCGAAGCCAAGCTGCTTCAGCAGATTCCTGATGATGCGGATCATGGTGCTGTAGTCATCAACCACCAGAACCGACATCGACAAATCAACCGCCATCTCGACTCCCCCAACGCAAACCCAGGAATATTACGATTGGAGCTGCCAGGCCGGGAGGCCCGTGCAGTTCCACGTTTCAAGGACTAGCATCAAGGCGTTAAACAGCCCGTTAACTGGGGCGGCCCCCGAAGAATTGAAATCGTGTTCAATGCCGCCGCCTCCCCCGCTTGACTTCGCCGGGCGGGTCAAGCCACGGTCCCGGCCGGTCCCGCCCGGCTCGAGAATTCCCCTGATGGTCCCGCATTTTACCGTTATCCGCGACACCACGCCGGATTCCGCTATTCCCCGGGGCGCAGTGGTCGCCATGGGCAATTTCGACGGGGTTCATCTTGGCCATCGCGCAGTGATCGCAGCAGCCCTGGAGATGGGCCGGGCGCATGGCCGCCCTGCGCTGGCGTTGACCTTCGAGCCGCACCCACGGCGATTTTTCAGCCCCAACACCCCGCAATTCCGCCTGACGGACGAGCGGGCCAAGCTGCGGCTTTTGGCCGGGACCGGGCTCTCCGGCGCCGTGGTCATGACCTTCGACAAGGCAAGAGCCGGCACCAGCGCGCAAGATTTCATTCACCATGACCTGATCGGGCGTCTCGGCGTCAGCGCAATCGCGGTCGGCTATGACTTCCATTTCGGCAAGGGACGGGTCGGCTCGCCGAGCCTGCTGGTCAACGAGGCGCCCCGGCTCGGCATCGAGGTCGACGTGCAGCCGCATGTCGATTTCGACGAGCGGCCGGTCTCCTCCAGCGCCATCCGGATTGCGCTCGCCGAAGGCCAGCTTGACGGGGCCACCACCATGCTCGGCGCCCCCTGGTTCATCACCGGCGAGGTGATCCATGGCGAGAAGCGCGGCCGCGACCTCGGCTACCCCACCGCCAATATCCGCCTCGACGCCAATTGCGGCCTCAAGCACGGCATCTATGCGGTGCGGGTCGGCCGCGGCGCCGAGCGCCTGGACGGGGTGGCCAGCTTCGGCCGCCGCCCGACATTCGACAATGGCGCTCCGCTCCTGGAAATCTTCCTGTTCGACTTCAAGGGCGACCTCTACGGGCAGGTGCTCGACTGCGCCTTCGTCGGCTTCATCCGCGAGGAGCTGAAATTCGACGGCATCGAGGCCCTGATCCGCCAGATGGACGACGATTCCGCCCGCGCCCGCGCCATGCTGGCCGCCGCCCCGGACGCATTTCCGCGGCTTGGCGTCATCGATTGAGGCCGAAAACCGGCCGGCCGGACCTTTGCGCTTCCCTTAGCCCCCTGCTATGGAGAGCCCATGTTTGCGCGGCGCATCATAGGGATTAGCGGCCCGGCTTCCGCCTGAGCCTTTGGCTCGGCGCAAGACCGGGATTTCGTCGTTTTCACCCCGCGATTCCGCATCGCCATCCGTTTTCCCGCGCCCTTCCGAGCCAGTCAGCCTCATGTCCGAAAAGCCGCAAAAGTCCCAAAAGTCCGAAGTCAAAGACTATTCGAAAACCCTGTTCCTGCCGCAGACCGACTTCCCGATGCGCGCCGGCCTGCCGCAGCGCGAGCCGGAGATCCTCAAGCGCTGGTACGAGATCGGCCTCTACGAGAAGCTGCGCGCGGGCGCCAAGGGCCGCGACAAGTTCGTGCTGCATGACGGCCCGCCCTACGCCAACGGCAACATCCACATCGGCACCTCGCTGAACAAGATCCTCAAGGATCTCGTCACCAAGAGCCAGCAGATGCTCGGCTTCGATTCCAACTACGTGCCGGGCTGGGACTGCCACGGCCTGCCGATCGAGTGGAAGGTCGAGGAGGAGCACTATCGCAAGAAGGGCAAGCAGAAGCCCGACTTCCGCGACAGTGCGGCGATGATCGATTTCCGGAAAGAGTGCCGCGCCTATGCCACCCATTGGCTCGGCGTGCAGCGCGAGGAGTTCAAGCGTCTCGGCGTGATCGGCGACTGGGATCATCCCTACGCCACCATGAGCTTCCCGGCCGAAGCCCAGATCGCGCGCGAACTGATGAAGTTCGCCGCCAACGGCACGCTGTACCGCGGCTCCAAGCCGGTGATGTGGAGCGTGGTCGAGAAGACCGCGCTGGCCGAAGCCGAGGTCGAGTACGAGGACTACACCTCCGACATGGTCTGGGTGAAATTCCCGGTGACCTCGCCCGCGCACGGCGCGCTCGCCTCCGCGAGCGTCGTGATCTGGACCACCACGCCCTGGACGCTACCCGGCAACCGCGCCATCTCGTTCTCGCCGAAGATCGCCTATGGCCTCTACAAGGTGACGGACGCACCGGCGGACAACTGGGCCAGGACCGGCGATCTCCTGATCCTCGCCGATGCGCTCGCCGACGAGGTGTTCAAGCAGGCGCGTGTCACCGCCTATGAGAAGGTGCGCGACGTCCCCGCCGACACCATGGACGCAATCGAATGCGCCCATCCGCTGAAGGACCTTGCCGGCGGCTATGACTTCACCGTGCCGCTGCTGTCGGGCGACCACGTCACCGACGACACCGGCACCGGCTTCGTGCACACCGCCCCGAGCCACGGCCGCGAGGACTTCGACGTCTGGATGGCGAACACGCGCGACCTCGACGCGCGCGGCATCAACAGCACGATCCCCTACACGGTCGATGAGAACGGCGCCTACACCGACCATGCCCCTGGCTTCGTCGGCAAGCGCGTCATCAACGACAAGGGCGAGAAGGGCGATGCCAACGAGGCCGTGATCAAGGCCCTGGTCGAAAAGGGCATGCTGCTGGCGCGCGGCCGGCTCAAGCATCAATATCCGCATTCCTGGCGCTCCAAGAAGCCGGTGATCTTCCGCAACACGCCGCAATGGTTCATCGCGATGGACAAGGATATCGCGGCAGGCGGCAAGACCAAGTCCGGCGACACGCTGCGCGCCCGCGCGCTGCACGCGATCTCGGTGACGCAATGGGTGCCGCCGTCCGGTGAAAACCGCATCAACGGCATGATCGAGGCGCGCCCCGACTGGGTGATCTCGCGCCAGCGGGCCTGGGGCGTGCCGATCGCCGTGTTCGTGCGCGAGAAGGCTGACGGCTCCGCCGAGATCCTCCAGGACGAGGCCGTCAATACCCGCATCGGCGACGCCTTCGAAAAGGAAGGCGCCGACGCCTGGTACGCGAAAGGCGCGCGCGAGCGCTTCCTGGGCGCGCATGCGAACGAGGGCTGGCAGAAAGTCGACGACATCCTCGACGTCTGGTTCGATTCCGGCTCGACGCACGCCTTCGTGCTCGAAGACCCCGTGCACTTCCCGGGGCTGTCAGGCATCAAGCGCAAGGTCGACGGCGGCACCGACACCGTGATGTATCTTGAAGGCTCGGACCAGCATCGCGGCTGGTTTCACTCCTCGCTGCTGGAAAGCTGCGGCACGCGGGGCCGCGCGCCCTACGACATCGTGCTGACCCACGGCTTCACCCAGGCCGAGGACGGCCGCAAGATGTCGAAGTCGCTCGGCAACACCATCGAGCCGCAGGCCGTCATCAAGGAATCCGGCGCCGACATCCTCCGGCTCTGGGTTGCGTCCTGCGACTACACCGACGACCAGCGCATCGGCCCCGAGATCCTGAAGAACACGGTCGAGACCTATCGCAAGCTGCGCAACACCGTGCGCTGGATGCTCGGCACGCTGCATCATTACAAGCCGACAGAGGCGGTCGCGCCCGCCGAGATGCCCGAGCTCGAGCGGCTGATGCTGCACGAACTCGCGATGCGCGCCGAGCTGATCGGCAAGGCGTACGAGACGTTCGACTTCAAGAACGTGGTGGCGACGCTGTCCGCGTTCCTGAACAGCGAGCTCTCGGCGTTCTACTTCGACATCCGCAAGGACACGCTCTATTGCGATCCGCCGTCCTCGCCGACGCGCAAGGCGGCGCTGACCACGATCGACCTGTTGTGCTCTTCGATCCTGAAATGGCTGGCGCCGATCCTCAGCTTCACTGCGGAGGAAGCCTGGCGCATGTACCGGCCGGATGCGGAGCCTTCAGTGCACCTCACGCTATTTCCGGGGGATCTCGAAAAGCTCCGCGACGACAAGCTCGCCGCGAAATGGGAGGCGATCCGCAACGTCCGCCGTGTCGTCACCGGCGCGCTCGAGCTCGAACGCGCCGCCAAGAACATCGGCTCGTCGCTGGAGGCCTCGCCGGTCATCTATGTCGCCGACCGCGACATGCTGGCGACGCTGTTCGACACCGACCTCGCCGAAGTCTGCATCACCTCGAACTACGAGGTGCGCGAGGGCGAGGCGCCGGCGTCTGCGTTCCGTCTCGATGCCGTGCCCGGCGTTGCCGTCGTGGTGGAGAAGGCGGTCGGCACCAAATGCGCCCGCTCCTGGAAGATCTCGCCGACAGTCGGCGAAGACCCCGAATACCCCGACGTCACCCCGCGCGATGCCAAGGCGCTGCGCGAATGGAAGGCGCTGGGGGTCGGCGTTTGATCTAGCGTCGTCCTGGCCTAGTGCGCAATTGCGCACGGGAGCCAGGACCCATTACCACCGTCGCCAATTGCAGCGAAGGCTGATGACCACGAGTCTTTCAATCAACGACCGCCTGGGGTTATGGGTCCTGGCATTCGCCAGGACGACGGCGGAGTGTGCCGCGGCGGCGTTGGGTCACTCACGATGACCCCCCTCCGCGCCGGCATCATCTCGGCCATCGCCACGGTCATCCTCGACCAGGCCTCCAAGCTCTGGCTACTGAACGTGTTCGACCTCGCCCGTCGCGGCGCGGTGAAGGTGACGCCGTTCTTCGACCTGGTGCTGGCCTGGAACATCGGCATCAGCTTCGGCTGGCTCCAGAACGACAGCCAGGCGGCGCAGCTCGCGCTGATGGCCGTCAAAGGTATCGCAGTGGTGGCGCTGGCGATCTGGATGGCCCGCTCGCACACCCTGCTTGCGACCATCGCGCTCGGCCTGATCATCGGAGGCGCCATCGGCAATGGCATCGACCGCCTGGCCTATGGCGCGGTGGTGGATTTCGCCCTATTCCACATCGAGATCGGCGGAAATACCTATAATTGGTATGTGTTTAACCTCGCCGACGTGGCCATCGTTGCTGGGGTGGCGGCGCTATTGTATGATTCCTTCCTGGGGGTACCCGCCGCAAAAGCGCCCTGATCCCGGCCGATACGACCGGCAGGTGGAACCCGCTTTTTGCGAGAGTTTGAGCCGCCGGCGAGCGGCAATCTGCCACAATATGGAACAGGTACACTGATGCGCAGCTCGAAGACCAGCGGTTCGATGGTTCGAGACCCCCGGTGGGGGTTCTGGCGGGCGTTGAAATTGTCCGCTGTCGCGCTCGGCATCGGTCTCGTCATGGCAGCAGGCGCGGCCCGCGCCGGCGACGATGACGAAGACGATCGGACCTTCGAGGAAAAGATCATCGATAATTTGATGTCGGGTCTCGGCGCCAAGAGCATGGAAACGCCCGGTATTGAGTACCGCGAACGTTCGCCGCTGGTGGTGCCGCCGAAGCTCGACCTGCCGCCGCCGGCAGCGGCCGCCGAGGCGGCTCCTCCGAACTGGCCAAAAGACCCGGATGAGAAGCGCCGCAAGGAGGCTGCCGCAGCCAGGAAGAAATCCGGCACCAAGTTCGTGAACCCCTGGGAAGCGGCCCGACCACTCACTCCGGCCGAGTTGAACGCCGCCAAGACCAACGGCACCAGCCGCACGTCGAGCAACGACTCTGTCCAGCCGGGCGGAAACAATCCAACCATGAGCCCCAGCCAGCTCGGCTATAAGGGCGGTCTGCTCGGCATCTTCAAGGGTGACAGCGAAGAATCCAAGCAATTCACATCTGAGCCGCCGCGGGCATCCCTGACCGAACCACCGCCCGGATACCAGACGCCCTCGCCCAACTACGCCTATGGCGCCGGCGGACCGGATAAGTCCAAAAGGACATATTTTGACGTGCTCAGCGGCAAGGAAAAAGAGAAATAGCGCTCTTGCCGATTGGCGTCCCCATACGGAACTGCCGCAATCGACCGGTGTAGGCCGGACGAGGCACATGACTTATCTTTAACTTCACGATGACGGCGTTCTCTGCTTCGTGACGCGAAGCCTCAGCCGCACGGTGTAGCATGCCGTGCCGCCGAGCCGGACATCCGGACCTCGGCCTTTCACTAGGGATCATGATGTCCTCTTACCGATCGGCTGCCCGCCTCCTTGCCGCGCTGCTTTCGTCGAGTGTCCTCTCAGCCAGCGCGGCCCTCGCCCAGACCACGGTGACATCGGCCCCGCCCGCCAGCTTCACGCTCAGCAACGGCATGCAGGTCGTGGTGATCCCGGATCACCGCACACCCGTGGTCACGGAGATGATCTGGTACAAGGTCGGCTCGGCCGACGAGACGCCGGGCAAATCCGGGCTCGCGCACTTCCTCGAGCACCTGATGTTCAAGGGCACTTCGAAGCATCCGGTCGGCGAATTCTCCCAGACCGTGCTTCGT